>CAYYEH010000008.1:0-53992 GCA_964470815.1 uncultured Rikenella sp. | reverse complement strand
CCATCGGTTCGCCGTTCTTGTCAAAGAACCTCTTGATCTGCAGGTTGTCAGTGTACTCATAGGTTATTTTGGCGGCTCCGCCGAGTGAGCCGTAGCTGAGAGGCTCATCGCCCCTTACGAATTCGACCGACATGAGACGGCCTTCATCATCATAAGTGAATTTGTAGTTGTTGATCTCCTTTGCCTGTGCGGGGGTCAGCTCGTGCAATCCTCTCTCGGTATCCCACGGGGTCTCGCTGAACAGGAGGGTTCTGAAGTGCAGGGTTCCTTTGTTGACTTCCTTCTTTGCAGGGGCCTGGTTGCAGGCAGTGAAAGCTGCTATTGCCAGTGCCATAAGTCCGATCATAAAATTTGTGCGTCTTGTTTTCATTCTCTCTTTTTTGTTTGATATCAATAAAACAATGTCAGATTTAAAAGGTTTCCGAAATATAAAACTAAAATCCATTCTTTCTCCCGTTGAAATTGACAAAGGGAAAGACGGTACTTATGCTTTCCGTATTAAAGTCTGCTGAACGTTATGAGCTGATCAAATATGTAATACCGGAACCGTTGTCTGCCGGTGTTATGTCATAAGACGGCGGGAGCAACCCGGAGTTCACCTGATGGAAACCCGGATTGCTCCAGACAGTGGTTATGTATGATAAACCTTCAGTTTTTCACTTTTTTGCCGGGGTAGGGAAGGGGGGAGGAGTTATCTCCGCTTCACCTTCCTGCTCAAGCAGTTTCAGCGCTTCCATGACAGCTCTTTCCAGCTGGGGGTCTATACCCCTGGAGAGGGAGACTGCATCCTGGCGCACTTCTATATCAGGAGCCACACCTTCGTTTTCGGCAATCCATTTCTTTGCCACGGGGTCAAAGACTGCATTGTCAGGAGCCGTAAGGGTTCCGCCGTCGACCATCGCATAATGAACGGATGATTTGACCAGTCCTCCCCAGGTACGGGTACCGATCAGGGGCCCTGTCTTCTGCTGGCGGAACACCCACGGGAAGAAGTCGCCACCCGAGCCTGACATCTCATTTATGAGAAGAACCTTCGGGCCGAGGATACCTGCAGGGAGGCGGAACGGTCGGCCACCGGGGGCTTCATTGGTGAGGGCAGCCCTGATACGACGGTTCATAAGGTCAACCATATAATCGTCGAGCAGGCCGCCACCGTTGAAACGCTCGTCGATCACAGCGCCCTTTTTATCCTGCTGGGCAAAGAAATAGCGGTTGAAAGAGACGAAACCGGGGCCGCCGGTGTTCGGGACCCACACATAAGCCAGTTTACCTCCGGAGAGGCTGTCGACCATACGTCGGTTATCCTCAACCCAAGCTCTCTGGCGCAGCCCTGATTCACTGGCGATCGGTTTGACCACCTCTTTCCATGACCCCGTAAAATCTGGGGTCTTGTTGATATGAAGGGTGGTCTGGATGTTTTGAGTTCCGTCAAGATATTGCCACGGATCATCAGCGGCAGTCAGTTCTTTTCCGTTTATCCCGACCAGGTAATAGCCTTCACCGATCTTAATGCCCGGCCTGTCGAGCGGGCTTGAAAGCTCCGGGTTCCAGCTTTCGGTTGTATAGATACGGCTGATCTTCCATCGGTTATTTTCTGCTACAAGGTCAGCACCGAGCAGTCCGGCAGAGGACCTTTCCACCTCCGGGAAATCTCCCCCTCCGACAAAACTGTGTCCTACCGACAGCTCGCCGTTCATCTGGTCAAGGATGTAATTCAGGTCTGCCCTGTGCTTTACCCACGGGATCAGGGGAGCATATTTTTCATAAACAGCATTCCAGTCCCTGCCGTGCATTCCGGGATCATAGAAATAGTCCCTTTCATATCTCCAGGCCTCCTCAAATATCTGTTTCCACTCCTCTGACCTGTTGAGGAGCATCTTCAGGTCAATCTTAACTGCCTTGGCGTCAGAGCCTGAAGCCGAGGCGGTATTCATTATCTTCCAGTCGGTGCCGGTCCGTGCGAGCATCTTGTTGCCGTCGGCAGAAACGGAAACCTGGGTAGCGCCGCTGACAAATTCTTTAGCCTCCCGCTTCTCAAGTGTAAATTTCTTAATAACGAATCCGGTAACTCCCTCTTTGGTCTCACCGATGAACAGGGTTCCTGACGGGCCGCTCACCAGCATCCGGTATTTGCCACCGGGAACAGGGAGGGTAATGGTTCTCCGGCTGATATCAGCAAAGTCAATTGTGACAGGCACGGCTCCTTTGCTTTTCTCATCAGTACTGTCTGTATCCGGTTTTTCAGGTTGTTTCCCTTTCGCAGGTTTCTTTGCCTCAGGTTCAGGTTTTTTCTCCTCCTTCACACTCTCTTCATCACTCAGTGGCTTGAAGGGTGACGGATCATCCTTCCTGAGGTTGATCACATAGGCAGTGTAGTCTGGGTCAGAGGTGATGGCGCTGGTATTTGCCCACCCCGAGCCAAGTGCAAGATTGGTGCTTGCCAGGAAGTAAAGATGCTTGCCGTCCCTGTCCCATGCCGGTGAAAAAGAGTCGGCGAATGAGTCGGTGAGGGCATTTTTGCTGTCATTCTTCACTGACCATACCCTTATCCGGCGGAAATTGTTTGTTCCTGTTTTTGTATATGCAAGCCATTGGGAGTCATGTGACCATGTAAGTCCCATATTTCCCCTTTCGGTGTTTACGCCGGCCGTGTCCACTGTCCGGATGGTTCCCTTTTCGATATCCACTATCCTTACCCTGACTTTATCATCAACGAATGCGATCAGTTTTCCGTCTGGAGACCATACCGGTTCCCATGCCATTTTTGATTCGCCTATTGAGATTGTTTTTGGATCGGAGAAGCCGTCCTGTGGTGCAATAAGAAGGTTGTAACCCTTTCCGCCGGCATCTGAAAACCAGGCTACTTCATTTCCTTTGGGAGACCAGACTGGCTCATGATCAGCGGCACCGGAAGAGCGGGTCATGTTCCTTGCGTCACCCTCCTCAGCCGGCACGGTAAATATCTCGCCGCGAGCTTCAAGGATAATCCTTTTACCTGTCGGAGAGATTGATACGGCCCTTGCATTTCTTGTTACATCGGTCCACCTGGTTTCAGCCCAAGGAAAATCACCGTTCACCGTTATGTTTAGTTGCCGGGTTTCTCCCGAAGTCAGATTCAGGGTATGCAGGTAACCGTCTCGCTCATAGGCAAGGATGTTGCCGTGCCCGTCGAGCCATTTAATGTCTGAGCCTGTAAGGCCGGTGACCTGTTCCAGTTTTCCCGTGGCGGGTGAGTATGACCAGATATTGGAGGTATGATCACGGTCTGAAAGAAAGTAAACCCTGTCATTAAGCCAGACAGGCTGGATATCTATCGTTGACTTATTGGGAAGGAGTGTTTCCCCCTGGTCTTCAAGGTTCAGTATCACGAGCGGGGTGTTCTGGCCTCCGCGGTAGTTGCGCCATTCCACATCCCAACGCTGGACCCTGTCAATAATTACCTTACTGCCGTCAGGAGAAAAGGAGCCGTCTGCCGCCCACTGCTTTGTCAGCAGGATTGAAGGCCCGCCGTCGACGGATACTGTCCAGAGGCTTGCAAAAGATGTGGGAGCGTTATCACGTGAGGTTGCATAGAGAACCCTTTTGCCGTCAGGTGACCATCCGCGTACTGTGGCTGGTGCCGGATGCCATGTCAGCCTCGTGGGTGTGCCTCCCGCGGGTGAAACTATATAGACAGCCTGGTTGCCTGATCGGTTCGAATTAAAGGCAATCCATTTGCCATCGGGCGAAAAGTGAGGATTTCCCTCCACGGCCGGAGTACTGGTGATACGCGCGGTGTTGCTGCCATCAAGATCGGCGACCCATATGTCGCCTCCGTATGAGAAAGTGACATGAGTATCAGTTATGGAAGGCTGGCGAAGCAGCCTTGTACCCTGGGAGTGAATTGTGGTTGTAAATAGCATGAGACTGATAATCAGCAGTGTCATGGGTTTGCGAACCCACGGGGCAAGGGAAATGCCACAGGTTCTGGCGACGATTGTCAGGAAGGTTTTTTCAGGATTCATGGTAAATGGATTTGTTATGTGAATTGTGTGGTTGAATCGGTCTGATACAAGTTTTATCAAAAGACAAAAGAAATGACATTTTGTTGCACCTGTCGATGCAACAGTACTTGCCGGGGACTGCACTTTTTATGGCTGACACCGGAAGGAGTCTCCCGAAAAATTCATTTCTTCAGCTCAGGGATATCAGTCCTTATAAGATCGTCAATCCGTTTCCCGAAATCCTTTACCTGGCCGGCATAGTTCTCAAGTGCTTTTACCTGGAGATCTGCCGGTCTGCCCTGGTATCCTGCCACGGCTCCGTATACCTCACCGATGTTCTCCCGCAGCCTCACCTGACCTGTGATACCTCCCTCGCCTGCCTGCGTGGCAGAGATCTGTTCGCGCATGCTTTCGCAAGCAGCCATCAGGCTCCGGGTCTTTTTCAGGGATGATCCCCTTGCAGTTGCCTCTCTCTGCTTCAAGGCATCCATTGCATCCAGTATTTTCTGATCAACGTCTGCAAGCTCCTCAAGAAGGTTATAGGCTTTCATCAGCGTTTCTCTCTGCAGCTTCCTGTCAGCTTCCGGGTGTTTCCAGTCCGGACTGTCGTTTATTACCAGGTCTGTGGTAAATGTTTCCGTTCCCTTGACCAGCCTGACGGCATATTTCCCGGCAGGATAATCCGGACCGACAATCGCCTCGCCAAGAATATTGGGTGATTTTGGCACCCTGGGAGGATCCATCGTGGTGGGAATGCGTACCATATTTACCCCTTTGCGGGTTCCTGCAGGCACTTTTTTCAGAAAGGCTCCATCCGCATCATACAGCTCAAGGTACATCTCTCCAAAGACATGCCTTTTCTTCAGGTAGTAGCATATGGTTGCACTCGATGAGGGGTTCGGCCCCGTGAACTCCGAGTCTCCCGGAAAATCCTGTGTCCCGGCTCCTGACGGAAAGAAGTACGGGCGGACCGGCAGGAAGGCAAATTCCTGGTCCATCAGTGAGGGGGTGAGATGCCTGAGAGGCGTGATGTCATCGATAATTATGATCCCCCTCCCGTGGGTGGCTATCACGAGGTCATTCTCCCGTTCCTGGAACGCAAGGTCATAGACACCGGTCCGGGGGACCTTATTCTTGAACCTGACCCATGTGGATCCGTGATCATTGCTGATGAACAGCCCCATCTCGGTTCCCAGGAAGACGAGGTCAGGATTCACCGGGTCCTGCCTGATGACATGACAGAAACCCGTAACGGCCTCCGTTGCCAGCGATTTCCAGGTTTTGCCGAAGTCACCGGTATAATAGACATATGGCTTCATATCTCCGTTCCGGTGAGCGTCAACCGTCACCCAGGCTGCCTCGCGATTGAAATTATCCGCGTCAATATTCGAGATAAAGGCCAGTGGCGGAAGTCCGGAAATGGCATCATTCAGTTTCGTCCAGTTTTTGCCTCCGTCAGTTGTCAGCTGGATATTGCCGTCATCGGTGCCGACCCAGATGATATTCTCATCAAGTGGTGACTCGGATATGGTAAAGATGGTAGTGTTGTTTTCCGCAGTGCTGTTGTCGATGGTCAGCCCTCCTGATTTTTCCTGCTGCTGACGCGAAGGGTCATTGGTGGTCAGGTCCGGCGAGATTCTTTCGAAAGAGTCGCCTTTATCCTTTGAACGGTAGAGGTACTGCGCTCCCACATAAAGCCATCCCGACTTCTTTCCGAAGACTGTCGGGGTGTTCCAGTTGAATCTCAGGGACTCCGCGCCTGCAGCCGGGAAGGGTTTTATGTATTTCCTTTCGCCTGTTTTGATATTGGTACGGCTTATCCGGCCTCCCTGGTACTGCGAGTATATCAGGTCAGGGTCAGTCTTATCGGCCCAGGTGTAAAATCCGTCTCCATAGCCAACGTTCTTCCAGGCGCTGTTTGTGATTCCCCCTGGTTTTCTGGAGGGGCCCATCCACGATCCGTTATCCTGCAGGCCGCCATAGACATTATAGGGCGATGCATTGTCAACACTTACATGGTAGAACTGTGACAACGGAAGGTTCTGGATGAATCTCCATGTGTTGCCTTTGTCTTCAGATATGTATACCCCGCCGTCAGTTCCCATATACATAAACCTGTTATTGAGCGGATTGACCCAAAGGGCATGGGTGTCACTGTGGTAATTGCCACCGGTCACGGCGGGGCTCTGGAACACTTTGCCGCCGTCAGTGCTTACCCAGAGGGTTGTTCCGGGTTTGTAGACACGATCCTTCTCAACCGGGTCTGGGACGATCAGGCTGTAGTAGAAGGGCCTGTCTCCCATCATGTACTGGTCGCTCATTTTTCCCCATGTGTCTCCACGGTCAGAGGAACGGTACAGTGCAGATTTATCTGATTCTACCACGGCATAAAGGATATGCGGAGCTACCGGAGAGACGGCCAGGGCAATCCTGCCCAGTGTGCCGGACGGAAGTCCGTTATGAATTTTATTCCAGGTTGTTCCACCGTCGGCTGACCGGTATATAGCGCTTCCCGGCCCTCCGGACCTGAAGGTGTGTGCCTCGCGTCTGAAATCCCAGAATGAGGCATAAATTATCGAGGGGTCAGACGGATCCATCGCCATATCGGCACATCCGGCAGACGGACTGACGTAAAGCACTTTTGTCCATGATTTTCCGCCGTCAGTGGTCCTGTAAACCCCGCGCTCCCCGCTGTCGCCCCACAGGGCCCCCAGCACGGCCGCATACACGATGTCAGGGTTGTCAGGGTTAATGAGTATCCGGCCAATCCGTTCGCTCTCCGGCAGTCCCATGTACTCCCATTTCGCTCCCCCGTCTGTGGTTTTATAGATGCCTGTACCAACCGAGACGCTGTTACGTGTCCACACTTCACCCAGGCCTGCCCACACCGTGTCAGGCCTTACCTGGTCAATGGTTATTGTACCTATAGACTGAGGGTATTCCTCAAACACAGGTTTGAAGGTTGTACCCCTGTTAATCGACTTCCAGATGCCTCCGTTGGCGGCGCCGACCCAGATCACATCAGGATTTTTCAGTTCAGCGTCAAGACATGATATCCGTCCGCTCATCCTGGCAGGCCCTATCTGCCTCCCCTGGATATCACCAAGAATGGCCTCGTTAAGCTGACCATTCAGCGTTGAAACCAGGGCCAGGGAAGTGATACCTGCAAAAAGACTCTTCAAATTCATAATGACTTATTTTTCAGGCTTGAACTCCTGCCGTATTCCTATAATGACGGTTTATCAAACAGAGTGTCTTCAAGTTCCTGGTTAAGTTCCATCTTTTCAAATATCAGGGTCATCAGCAACTGGCCCTGCATTTTTGTTTCGGCCTTGCCGGGCATGGCAATCCCATCAAGCATAGTATAGTTGCTGAAATAGGTGTCATTTTCACTTTCATTGCCCATTACCATAATCTTTGCATTCTGGCGGAGAAGGATATAAGTGTCTGCATCGATCCAGAAAGTGAAGATATCTCCGGGCTCTGTTACCAGTTTTATTTTATAACAGGAGGTGCCCTCCATATCTTCCTGGCCTTCAAGGGTGACTTTATAGCCTTTTTCAGCCCAGTTCCAGAGCATGCCATCACTGTCTGCCTGGTATTTCATGCTTTTAAGCTGGTCTTCGGTCATCGGTTGGGGGGTCGTCACTCCGGCAAAGGGATTTATCACCCATCCCTCTGTTCCATTGTAAGTCTGAATCAGTGTCATTCCCTGAAGAGTGGCCTCAACACGTATTTTCCCCGGCCTCTTGGCATACTGGACAAAGGGTATCTCCAGGCCGCTCTGCATCATCTTCCCGGTGACTTTCTGTGTGTTCACCTTAAGAAGATTATCCTGGCCAGTGACTGAAAAATGTTCTGCAAGGACCTCTTCAAGTGTCTGGGAAATGATTGAACCTCCGGTAAAAAGGAGGAAGGATGCGAGTAATAACAGGGTCTTTTTCATTTTTTAACGGGATTGGTTAATTTCAGACAGCAATTTATTCGATTTTCAGGGAATGACGTATCTTTTGTCCAAATTTGATTAACCGGGGACGGCCGGCAATAAGTCAACATGATGCAAGGCCGGTCTGAGTCTTTTAATAAACCAAATTAAAGAGAGGTCGATGTTATACGTTCCCGATACATTCATCCCTGGTCAACTGAAAACAATTACCGTATTCCTGGCGATTGCGATGACGATAGTATTTTATTCAATCTATTGGTTTGTGGCAAGTTCTGAAAAACTGAAGCATGCCGTTTACAGAAGGTACGAGTCTTTAAGAGCAAATGTCATTCATGTGGTCGTGAAAAGGGCAGCCGGTTTTTTTCTTCTCGGGGTTTTGCCGGTCATACTGTCAGTTTTGCTCATTGACAATTACACTCTTGCCGATGCCGGGATATGGTTAAACCGGGCAACGACCGGATTTACAGTACTCAGCATCATCGTACTATCCCTGCTGGTCATACCCATTGTCTTTTTCAGCGCACGGAAGCCGGCAATATATTCAATCTATCCGGAGATAAGGACCTCACGGTGGAGTGGGGGTCTGCTGATTGCTGAGACTGCTACGTGGGCGCTTTATCTCCTGGGATACGAGGCGCTTTTCAGGGGCGTTCTGCTCTTAGGTCTTGCCCAGTCGCTTGGCCCTGTCGCCGCAACTGTTATTAATGTCATCCTGTACTCCGGGGCACATCTGCCAAAAGGGAAGACAGAGACCCTGGCCGCAATCCCTTTTGGTATTATCCTGTGCATACTGACTCTTCATTCAGGAACCATCTGGATAGCCTTCGTTGTTCACCTGGTGAATGCTCTTACCACAACTTTCACAGCAATAAGATTCAATCCCGGGATGAGTTATGGCACCAAAGGCGGAAGGACCTCTGCCGCATGACGAGGGTGGCAGGCTTCAGCGGTTCTGTGAGAGATTCTTTTTATCCAGCGAGCCATCAATTTCAACACCAAATCTGTTGAATGGATCCAGGGCCATGTCTATAAGCAAGGCTGTTTCACCCCTCAGTGCCGGGCGATCCATATCAGCAGGATTTCCATTGAAAATGACTCCGAGTGCCCTGGCCAGCGCCTGTTCATTTACAGCGGTGCTGTCCGGTTCACCTGCCATCCGGATAATATCAACAATTTCGCCAACAGAGAGTGTGTCATCGAAAGATTCAATGTCCTGAAGTTGCCAGAATTCATGCATTTCCCCGAGCTCTGACAGCCGGGTCAGGTCAAAGGCCCTGAACCATGTCTGGTTTGACCAGCCCTGGCTTTTACCGGCACCCTTCATTATCCCTGTTGCACCTATTCGCTGGAGGGATTTGAACCAGGGATGGTTTGACGTTACATCAAGATAGGGGAGAAGATACCCGCCTGCGTCAAGCAATATATTCTGGACATCCCTCACCGGAACCTCAGAGACGCGGACTCCTTTCAACACTGCCAGGGCACCCAGCGCTCCTGCTACCTGACCAATCTGAAGCACCACCGGTTGCAGCCGGGTGGCTCCGTTGACAAGGTTTGTTACAGAAATTGATTTCTCCGCTACAATAAGGTCTTCAACATCCCCGGGGATCAGGGTTCCGAGAGGCAGTCCGAATGACGGTACCGGCCGGAAGCTCAGGTCAGGAAGGTCTTCGTGCCCTGAATATGCGGAGTGGTGATGGTCAACCGGGTAGTCACCGACAGCTATTGCAGTGCGGTAAAGCTTCCCGTCATTATCATAGGGACTGGTGATGTGGTTCAGGGTGAATCTCACCTTGCCCCTTATTCTCCTGGATTCGCGGTAATAAGGGATGAAAGGCAGCCTGTCAGGCGTGGGGAACTCATCGTCTGCAAGAGCCAGGTTGCTGTAGCCAAGCTCATGACAGATAAAATACACGAAACAGAGGGTTTTATGTTTTGCCTGATTTAGCGCAGTCTCCCTTGCCTTCATATCCATTTCAACCAGGTTGACATAGAAATCATTTCCCGAGACGGGCCAGTTTATCATGTATTTATTTCCCGGCAGTCTGCCGTATGTCAGCATTTTATCACACGACCACAATGCCTTTGCCGAACCGGTGCCGGCACACAGAGGGTTGATGCATGCACAGGCGAAAAGCGAGCTGTCATATCCCTCCGGTCGTTCCATGTGCACAGCAGTCCCGTAATCCTTCAGGATGGCAACATATGTCAGGTCCTGGACAATGTCATTGGATTTTTCCGGGGCAATTTCCTCTCCTGTATCGTAGCGTGAATCCATTCCAAGATCATAATCCGCGCCGCACATGGCTGCAATATCACCCAGTTCCGTGGCATCGATCAGAATTTTAGCAGAATATTTCATTCTCCGTTCGCCTGTTTTCACTGTCGCCTCCCACATTTCGCCCCGGCGTTTCAACTTCGTGATAAAAGCATTATGAACCACTTTCAGGTAGGGTTCGGCTGCGGCCATTTCAGAAAAAATCATTTTACCGGCAGATGGTTCAAACATGATATTGCTGACCCACCCCGTTCGTAAAAGCGAATCACCTCCGTAATGCTTTGAGAGTGCATTTCTGAACTCGCCCCAGATGCCTCCCGGAAGGTTGTAGTTACCGTCAGTTGCACTCACGCCGGCGGAGGTCAGCATTCCTCCGAGCCATTCATTTTCTTCAATAATTACTGTCCTGGCACCCATACGGGCTGCCTGTACGCCCGCGGCAACCCCGCTGGTGCTTCCGCCTGCAACCAGGATATCGGCAGACACCCTCCCTGAACATGATGAAATGACTGTGATGCAGATCAGAAGTATCAATAACATAAAGTGCAACCGCCTGTTCTCAATATTTTCCTGTCTCATGGGGTTAATGATTGAGCAATTGAAATAAATAATAAATTTATAGGAAATAATTGCTTGTCCGAACCGGCAGGATGGGGAATATTCATGGTTCTCCAGGGCAGGGACGGAGGGAAGCGGACAGGCTTGACGACATAAATGACCAGGACTATATCATCAAAACAGACTTCATATGAAATGGAACAGGAGAACATTCGTTAAAACCGGCGTAATTGCATTGACCGGTACCGCAGTGCTTGGAAATACCAGCTGCTCTTCTACGAAGAAGACAGGAACTACCGGGCTGCAGCTCTATTCAATCCGTGACGAGATGCGTGCAGATCCCCTGGGTTCACTCACGCAACTGGCAGAAATGGGATATGTCCATGTTGAACATGCAGGATATTCTGACCGTCTCTTTTACGGATATCCGGCAGCAGAATTCAGGAAGATTCTTGATGACCTGGGGCTTAAAATGGTAAGCGGACATGTGGAGTTTGTAAACCGCGACTGGGACAGGAGCTTAAATGATTTCTCCGACAGATGGAAGTACACAGTGGAGGACGCAGCCACCCTGGGTCAGACGTACGTTGTAACTCCCTGGCTTGAAGAGGGCATCAGGGCCAGCTATGATGAGTTCATGTATTTCATGGATGTGTACAACCGGTGCGGGGAACTGTGCCACAAGTCCGGGATGAAGTTCGGATATCACAATCACGACTTTGAATTCAGTCAGAAGTTTGACGGCAAGTCGTTGTTTGATATAATGATGGAAAGCATTGACCCCGGTCTGGTCGTTGTCCAGCTTGATACCGGGAACCTATATGGAGGAGGAGCTGTGGCAATGGACGTTGTTAACAGGTACCCAGGCAGGTTCGAGAATGTTCATGTAAAAGATGTGATACCTGCGGTGGAAGCCGGCAGATTTGAGAGTACGATCATTGGTGAGGGGATTGCCGATGTCAGGAATGTTCTGGATGAGATCAGAAAAACAGGCGGAGCACAGGTGGTGATCATCGAGCAGGAGGCATACCAGGGAAAAACCCCTATGGAATGTGCAGGAAAAAACCTTGGGATACTGAATAAATGGGGATACTGAAAAACCAATCCGGGCTGGCTGATTATTCTTAATTAAAATGGTACAACTTTTTGTGAAAAACCCTTCATTTTTCGAACATTTATTTTAGTTTCGTGACAAAGCAATTTTGTTGAGGGTTGTAATAGTATATGACATTGATCACTCATGGGATGCGACCGAGATCACAGAGACACGGAGCTCAAACCGCATTCTCTTCGAGGCGCTCAGGGAAGAGGGGATCGAAACGTACCTGGAAGAGCTGAACGATCCGCACCTAGACAGGATCCTCGAGAGGCATGATCCGCGCCATACGATAATATTCAACCTCTGTGAAACCCTGCCTGGCACATCATACAAGGAGAGGAGAGTTACCGAGATCCTTGAGAGGAGGGGATTCACCTATACAGGCAATACCCCGGAAGTCATAGATCTCAGTTACGACAAGCAGAAGACGAAGGAGTTGCTAATGTCACTGGGGATCCGGGTACCTGACGGAGCCGTCCTCAGTCCTGAGGAGGCTCACAGGTGGACCCTCTTTCCCGCCATAGTCAAACCTTCACGTGAGCACTGCAGCCTGACTATGTCTGAAAAATCAGTGGTTTTTGACTCCAACTCCCTCCGGGAGCAGATAATGCTGGTCAACAATGAACTTAATCAGCCTGCCCTTGTGGAGGATTTCATTGACGGCCGCGAGTTCCATGTCTCTGTCTGGAATAATGGTCCGCCAGAGATACTTCCGGTGGCAGAGATGGACTTCTCCGCGTTCAGCGAGGCAAGGGAGAGACTCTGTACATATGAGTCGAAATTCCTCCCGGGCTCAGGGCATTACGAAGGAATAGAAACCCTTATGCCTGCTCCGCTCGATGAAAGGCTCTACAATAAACTTAAAAGGAAGGCCATTGACACCTGGAACGGATTTGGCTGCACCGATTACGCACGGTTCGACTTCAGGCTCCGGGATGACAAATTTTACCTTCTTGACATTAATCCCAACAACGATATCAGTCACGACACCAGTTTTGCCATTGCTGCGGGGATGAAGAACTATTCCTATGGTCAGATGGTTAAAAGGATTGTTATGATGGCTGCAGAAAGGCACCCCCTGTTCGGAGCTGCGAGCTGAGCCGGCTGATAAGTGAGTCCGGTTTACTTTATCCAGGCTGCTGTTATTTCAGCTATGTACAGTTTATGCATCCCCGTATTGTTGCCATAATGTGTTCTTTTCGGAACCGGGTCAAGAAAAGCCTGTTGCCGGAGCTTGTCAGCATACAGTTTCCGGCATTCAATCACCATTCGCGCTTCGGCAAAGGCAGGATACCCGGCCGGGGTGAACAGGGGTGTCAGGCCCGTCTCCGCCACCTTGTCGCAATCCCTGCCGCTTTTTGTGCCGCACAGGTTGAGTGCATCACGGTGACGCTCTTCAAAGAAGGAGAGGGTAAACCCGTCAGTGTTTTCCATAAATCCATAGGTGTACCGTTCCGGACGGACGAATACAAAGACAACATTCCTGTTCCACAGAAATCCCATTCCGCCCCAGTTGGCTGTCATGGTGTTGAACTTTTCAGGTGTTCCGGCGGTTACGAGCATCCAGTCAGATGCAATCAGCCTGATAAGGTTGTCTTCAATTTTTACAGGGTCTGCCTGAGTGAAATTCCAGTCCTTCATGTATATCGTTTATAATAAGGTTAAGATAGTATATACTATGGTGAAATAGATTATTGCACATTTTTGAGGTAGCAGCCGCCAGTATCCGTATGCATGGAAGGAAGACCATACTCTTTGCATGCAGATTGGCGTACCGCGGACCGGTAGTGGTATCAGGTCTGATCTGATGATGTCACAACCTCAAAAAAGGGTGAATGGTTGATCGTCTTCTTGACCAGGCAGAGCTCGGCAGCGTTGATCACCGCTGAGCGATATTTTTCCGGAAAGCCTGCCGGAAGCTTTATGTCAAGCTTAAACCGTGAAGGGACCCTCTTCTCACTGTCAAATTCCATTGACTGGATGATTTTGATCCCTTCAGCCGGGATATTCCGCTGGTCACAGAATGATTTGACATAGATGCCGGCACAGGTGCCTATCGATGCAAGAAAGAGCTCGAACGGCTCAGGGGCTGTACCGCCCCCTCCGTTCCTGACTGACTGGTCAGTTCTGATAGTCTTGCCGTTGATATGGGCGGAGATCACTTTGCCGCCGTCAAGAGTTATTTCCATTGTGGCCATCTGTTTCAGGTCTTGGTTTATTACTTGAAAGCAAATTTATTTTTCTTTTTCTTTTCTGACTGCTGTCATCAGGAACACGCCGAATTTCTTTCTGCTGTTCTCCTCCACAAACTTGTCGATCACATATACCGTGCGGTGTTCTATATCACTGAAACCGTGCTTCTCGAGGAGTGCCGTAAGCTCTTCGGGGTCAAAGCCTTTGTGCCCCGTGAAACCATCTCCGTGGAAAGATCCGTCCTCGCGGTACAGATCGGCTATGGCTAGGTATCCGCCGGAGATGAGCATTGCACCGAACTTTCCCAGTATCCTGTTCACGTCATTGACATGATGGAGTACCATAAGTGTATAAATAAGATCCACCTTCTCTCCGGGATACTCTTCCTTTTCCAGGTCAGTCTTCAGAACCTTCATGGTGGTCTTCGCACCATAGTGCTCAGCTTTTTCGAGAAGGATTTTCACCATTCCTTCCGAGTTGTCAATCAGGGTTATATGACCAAGGTGATCCTTAAGTTTAAAGCTGAGCAGCCCGGTTCCTGCCCCGAATTCCAGGGCTTTCATCTTCCGGTTAAGAGGTATCTGGCTGATGATGGCATCAGCAATCGTTTCTGCCCGTTCACGGTGCATCATGTTCTTATCCCACTCTGCTGCCTTTATGTCAAATTCACTCATCTCTTCTGCATACGTCATTTTATAGCTCTACAACATGGGATGAAACATATTGTTTTGGATGCACCCTTTGCCGCATCATCATCTGAGGCTCTTCATCGCCGGCATGAAATTATGACAATTTTTCCCGGATTAATGTGATTATTTGCGAAATTGCGAAGGAGCGGGGAGAACGTTCCTGACGCCATTTTAAAATATACCGTTATGAAGAAATTTAGTTTAACCATTTGTCTCTTAAGTCTTTTTATGATGTCACAATCACAGTCGTTCAACACTTTTCCCGTTACCACACAGAAGCCGCCCCTTCATGGCAGGCACTGGATGGCTATTACGGGCAAGCCTCTGGCCGCCACGGCCGGAGCCAAGATCTTTGACCGCGGTGGCAACGCAGTTGATGCCGCATGCGCTATGCTGGCAGCCACATGCACCATGTGGGATGTACTCAGCTGGGGCGGTGAGACCCAGGCGCTGATATATAACCCAAATACAGGAAAGGTGATAGCCATCAACGCACTTGGGGTGGCTCCGACTGGCGCCACGGCAGAGTTCTACAAGTCGAAGGGATTTAAATACCCTCCTGAATACGGACCGCTGGCGGCGGTTACACCCGGCACACCCGGCGGACTGATGGTCATGCTTGCCGAGTATGGCACAATGAGTCTGAAAGAGGTACTTGAGCCGGCCATGCAGATGGCAGCAGGCTATCCAATAGAGGCGCAGACTGCCAATTCCATTGAGAGGTCGAAGGACAGGATAAAGGAATGGCCATATTCAGCAAAGGTATTTCTCCCGCATGCCGGGCAGGAGCGTGAAGCTCCTTCCGCCGGGGAAATATTTGTTCAGGATGACCTGCTTGCCACCCTGACAAAACTTGTTGAGGCTGAGCAACAGGCGCTGAAGAAACGTAAGTCGCGCCGTGATGCCATCTACGCAGCTTATGACAGGTTTTATAAGGGAGATATTGCAGCCGAGATTGCCCGGGGATGCCAGGAGCAGGGCGGCCTGATCACTACCGAAGACCTGGCCGGCTGGGAGGTAAAGATCGAAGAGCCTCTGATGACTGAATACCGCGGCATTGAAGTTTACAAGCTGCAGCAATGGACACAGGGGCCGGTGATGCTCCAGACCCTGAATATCCTTGAAAACTTCAATCTGAAGGAGATGGGGTATAACTCGACAAGGTATATACATACCCTATACCAGGCTATGAACCTGGCTTTTGCCGACAGGGACTTTTATTATGGTGATCCTGCCTTCCCGCCGGAGGAACCGATGAAAGGTCTTCTCTCAAAGGAGTATGCCATTGACCGCAGCAAACTGATCAACCCTGACGTCAATGACCCTGCAGTAAGGCCCGGAGATCCATATCCTTATGAAGGGAAGGTCAATCCCTTTGCCACACTGTTGAATTCATGGCAGGCAGATGCACGAAATATTTATCCGGCTGATGACCCGGAACAGTATGGGCGCTTCCTGGGGACCTTTCAGGCAGGCACCACTTCAATTGAGGCTGCCGACAGGGAGGGGTGGGTTGTCTCAGTCACTCCCAGCGGAGGATGGGTGCCGGCATGTATTGCAGGCAACACCGGCATCGGTATGAGCCAGAGGATGCAGAGCTTTGTGCTTGATGAGAAAGAGAATCCGTTTAACGTGGTGGAACCGGGCAAGAGGCCGCGGGTGACTCTTACCCCTGCTCTCGCAATGAAGGATGGCAAACCGTTTCTCTCCTTTGCAAAGCAGGGAGGTGATGAGCAGGACCAGCTACTGCTGCAGTTTTTCCTCAATGTGGTGGAGTTCGGTATGACGGTGCAGGAGGCCTGTGAGGCCCCGTCATTCAAGACATTGCAGATGTATTCCAGCTTCGGTGATCATGAAAAAGTTGCCGGCGGACTGGTTCTGAATAACAGCATGCCCTCGTGGGTCAGGAAGGAGCTGGCAGGGATGGGTTACAGGCTCTCATTCCAGGAAAGGACCTCCGGACCGGTGAATGCGATAGCTTTTGACCGGGCCCATGGCACCTTCTGGGGCGGATCAAGCAACCATGGAGAAGATTACGGTATTGGGTGGTAGGGTAGTTTCCAACATGATTGCTATCTTTGTGCCTTCGGTCAGATAATCGGATGGCAAAGAATGAAAAAAGGAAGGGTAAGTGGAGCGACAGGTTCCGGTTGGCTGTATTCAATGATACAACCTTTGAGGAGCTCTGGCGTATCCGCCTGTCAAAGGCCAACGCGCTTATGGCAGCCGCATTGCTGCTGGTTGCTACTCTCGCGGCGAATACCTCGCTGATAGCATTTACCAACCTGAGGGAGTTTATTCCGGGTTACCCGGATGTGGAGATGCGGCGGAATATACTGATGAACGCCATTATGCTTGACTCTCTTGAGCATGAGCTCGAAATCAGGGACAAGTACTTCCGTGACCTTAATGACGTCATCTCCGGCAGGCAGCCGATAGGATCGGTAACCATGCGTGACAGCACGCGTGACTACAGCAACATCGTCTTCAACCGGTCAGCAGAGGATTCAATCTTCAGGGCCCGGGTGGAACAGGAGGAGAAGTTCAGCCTTTCAGCAGCCGGAATGTCCTCATCTGCCAGGCCGGGAGAGGGTTCAAACCTGGCCAACATCCACTTTTTCCCGCCGGTTAAGGGAATCATCTCCAGCAATTATGATCCCCGTACCCGCCATTATGCCATTGACATCGTTACCCAGCCCAAGGCGGTTGTCTCTTCCACCCTGGAGGGTACTGTAATTATGACAGGATGGACGATGGAGACAGGTTTCGTGATAATGATCCAGCATGCCAACAACCTTGTTTCGGTATACAAGCACAACGCCAGGCTCCTCAAGGAGATGGGTGACAGGGTCTGGGCCGGTGAGGCGATATCAATTGTAGGTGACTCGGGTGAGCTGTATACTTCGGGGCCTCATCTGCATTTTGAGCTCTGGTATAACGGGGAGCCGCTTGACCCGGCACAGTACGTATTCTTCTGACGGGAGGGTGGCAGATGCATAAACGACTGGCAATCATTGGTTCAACAGGATCTATCGGCACCCAGACACTGGGTATAGTTGCCCGTTACCCTGAGCTTTTCACCGTCAGTGCACTTACTGCGGGCAGCAATGCGGAACTTCTCATGGCACAGGCAAAGCTATGCCGTCCGGAACGTGTTGTCATTGGCAATGAAGCCTTTTATCAGGCTGTCAGGAACGGTTTGGCCGGTCTTGGCATTGAGGTAATGGCCGGGCAAAAGGCTGTTGAGGATGTGGCATCTTCAGACGGCATAGATACTGTGGTTGCGGCCATGGTGGGTTTTGCCGGGCTTCGCCCTACCGCTGCGGCTGTAGCCTCCGGCAGGGAGGTGGCACTGGCAAACAAGGAGACCCTTGTTGTTGCCGGTGAACTTATAACACGTACAGCCGCTGTCACCGGATCCAGGCTGCTGCCGGTTGACTCGGAGCACTCGGCTATCATGCAGTGTCTGAACGGTGAACCTGACAATTCCGTGGAAAAAATCATCCTCACTGCCTCCGGCGGCCCATTCCGCGATATGCCTGCCGGGAGACTGGCAAAGGTGACCCCGCTGGAAGCAATGCGTCATCCAAACTGGACCATGGGCTCAAAGATCACCATCGACTCAGCCACGCTGATGAACAAGGGGCTGGAGGTGATAGAGGCACATTGGCTCTTCAGCACCCAGGCTGACAGCATTGACGTGCTGATACACCCTCAGTCAATAATCCATTCCATGGTGCAGTTCACTGACGGGTCGGTGAAGGCCCAGCTGGGAGCGCCTGACATGCGCCTGCCTATTATTTATGCTCTCACCTGGCCGGAAAGAGTTGTCACAGAACTACCCCGTCCCTCACTGGCTGACATTGGCTCGCTAACCTTTGGCGAACCCGATTTGGTTCGCTTTCCCTGCCTTGCACTGGCACGCACAGCCCTTAAGGCCGGAGGGAACATGCCCTGTGCCCTTAATGCTGCGAACGAAGAAGCTGTGGCAGCATTTCTCAATGAACGAATCGGGTTTAATGATATAGCCGGTACAGTTGAACATGTGCTGGGAAAAACATCTTTCAACAATGAAGCGTCGCTTGACGTTTATGCCGTGACTGACAGCATAAGCCGCAGTCTGGCAGGCGAATACATAAAAAAAGTTATTAAGAAATGACCGTTCTGATAAAAATACTGCAGCTTTTGCTGTCTCTTTCAATACTGGTAATTGTCCATGAATTCGGACACTATCTCTTTGCCCGTCTCTTTAAAACGAGGGTTGAAAAGTTCTATCTCTTCTTCGACTGGCCTTTTGCAATTTTCAAAAGAAAATTTGGCGAAACGGAGTATGGAGTCGGTATGATACCTCTGGGGGGATATGTGAAGATATCCGGTATGATAGATGAGTCAATGGACCGGGAGCAGATGAAACAACCTCCCAAACCATACGAGTTCAGGTCAAAAAAGGCCTGGCAAAGACTGATGATCATGCTGGGAGGTGTCTTCTTCAACTTCATCTTCGCGATACTTATCTATGTCGGAGTCCTGAGCCTGTGGGGTGAGACCTATCTAGCTGCCTCCAATGTGAAGTACGGGATACTGACTGACTCAACGGGGTATGCCATGGGGCTCCGCAACGGTGATAAGATAATCTCTGTCGACGGAGAACCTGTTGACAATTTCTACGCCATCATCCCTGATATATTGTTGAATGAGCGGGAGGTAATAACCGTGGAGCGTGAAGGTGCAACGGTTGATATTCCGGTTGCCCGTGAGTTCATACCTGCCCTGCTTAAGAACCCCGATATAATCGATGCAAGAATTCCTTTCGGCCCGTTTGTTATTTCACAGGTTGCCGATGAGTCTCCGGCTTCAGCAGCGGGCCTTGCCGTGGGCGACGAGATCATTGCCCTCGATGGTAACCCGTTCGCCTGGTATGACGAATTCCAGTCGTACCTGGCCTCACACAGGGCAAAACCTGTCACTGTGTCAGTAAAGAGAGGGGAGGAGATGAAGGATATAACTGTAACGACGACCGAAGCAGGCATACTTGGGGTTTACAGGGAGGTGGCAAACATTCTTCAGCTCAGCACAAAGCATTATAACTTTTTCGAGGCCATACCGGCCGGGATATCGAAAGGATGGAAAACGACCGGAGATTATCTCAAACAATTCAGGCTGATTTTTGCAAAGGACACCAAGGGGTACGAATCACTCGGCGGTTTTATAACCATTGGGAGCATCTTCCCCGGACAATGGAACTGGCAGTCGTTCTGGAATCTCACCGCATTCCTCTCACTGATTCTTGCGGTGATGAACATACTTCCCATCCCTGCGCTGGATGGAGGGCATGTTATGTTCCTGATCTTCGAGGTGGTCACCGGCCGGAAACCGAGTGACAAATTCATGGAATATGCACAGATAACGGGGATGATTATTCTTCTTGCTCTGCTCATTTTTGCCAACGGGAACGACATACTCAAACTGATCAGAAAATGATAATTGGGGTATAGTGAACAACGGATGGGAAAGAATTTGTACATTTGCATAAATAAAAATCACTGAGAAATGGGAAAGATCGGACCTCTTGAAATAATCCTGATACTTGTGGTTGTTGTACTGCTTTTCGGCGGAAGGAAGATTCCGGAGCTGATGAAAGGGATCGGGCAGGGGCTTAAGGAGTTTAAGAAAGCCAAGGACACAACTGACGCTGATGCCGACAAGAGTGCCGGGAAGGAAAACTAAGATCAGAAAGCGCTATATTTAAGCCTGCATGAGAGTGCAGGCTTTTTGTTTCATAAAAGGATATGACATGAAAAGATCGTCATTGTACCTGTTTCTGGTACTGCCGTTGCTTGTTTCCTGCGGTGATTCGTCGGTTACAAGGACTCTTCCGAACGTTACCGGCACCACCGGCGAGGTATTGGTGGTCATGGACAAACAGATGTGGGACGGCAGTCCGGGCCTCGCCATAAGGGAGCAGGTGAGCCCGTTGCTTCTCGGGCTCCCACAACCTGAGCGGGCGTTCACCCTGATGCCTGTCAACCCTGAGGGTTTCCGTGATATATACGTTGCTCACCGGAATATAATACAGGCAAGAACCGAATCAGGCATTGCAGATCCGGTGGTGACCTATGCCCGGAATAAGTGGGCGGAGACTCAGCTTGTTGTGGCGATAACAGCGGCTGACACGGCCTCACTGGCAGCATGTATCAGGGAGAACGGTGAAGAGATACGGAGAAGGATCAATGATGCCGAGCGTGGAAGGCTGTCCAGCTGGCTCACCAACTCGGCTGGCAGGGAGAGGAGTATTGTGTCTGCCGGAGGGAGTGAATGGGAACTGGTGATGCCGGCAGGATGGAAGCCTGATTTCAATCGTGAAGGGATCATGATGATTTCAGCCGAGACTCCTGCCACCACTCAGTCTGTGATGGTATCCGTCACTGACCGTACCACTTCCAGGATCGGGTGCATCGAACTTGCCGACCTGACCCAGAAACGGATGTCAGATGAGGTGAAGGGACCTGACGGAGGATCATTCATGGTCATTGAGCAGAAGGTGCCGGTGAGCTGCCGCTCTTTCAGGCGCAGCGGGACAGATTATATCGAGATGCGCGGACTATGGACACTCGAAGGAGGATTTATGGGTGGCCCGTTCATCTCATATGCCTTCATTGATTCAGCAACTACCAGGGCGGTGGTTGTAACCGGTTTCGTCTATGCCCCGAGGGAGGATAAGAGAGAGCTGCTCCGCCAGGTAGAGGCATTGATGTATACTGTAAAAAAACGGGAGAAATAGGAACCGGGGCCCTGTGGGACGGATACAATACGGAACGGCCTTCTTTTTTTTCTAATACTACTGCCTATTGCCTCTTGCCTTACTCAACAGGCATGTATCTCTGGTCCCTCCTGACAGGTATGAATCCTGCCTCGCGTATAATCTCCTGCATGCTTTCCGGGTTGACCCGGAAGGGTTCTCCGGCAGCGCTCACCACGTTTTCCTCGATCATCACCGATCCCAGGTCATTGGCCCCGCAGTGAAGTGAGATCATTGCTGTCTCCCTGCCCACGGTAAGAATGGAAGCCTGTATGTTCCGGATATTGTCAAGCATCAGCCTGCTGACGGCAATCACCTTAAGGTATTCCGGAGCCGTCACCATGCTCCGTATGCCGTCCTTTTCCGCCAGTTTTGTTCCCCGGTCCATGAAAGGCCAGGGAATGAAAGTAATGAATCCGTCATGTCCTTCAGGCCTTGCATCCTGAAGCCGGCGCAGCATGTCAAGGTGTTCCAGCCGCTCCTTTATTGTCTCGGCGTGTCCGAACATCATGGTGGCTGAGGTCGGCAGGTTGAGCCGGTGGGCTTCTCTCATCACCCCTAGCCATTCTGCAACGGTTGCCTTGGCCGGTGAGACTATTTTCCTGACCCTGTCAGAGAGTATCTCGGCACCGGCACCGGGGAGGGAGTCGAGCCCGGCATCATGCAGGGCTGTAAGCACATCGCGGTAACTCATCCTTTCTGCCCGTGCAAGCCAGGCCACCTCGGGAGGTCCCAGGGCGTGTAGTTTCACGCCAGGCCATCGCTGCTTCAGTCGTCTGAATAATCCTGTGTAAAAGTCAAGCCCCAGAGCAGGATTCATGCCGCCCTGAAGAAGCAACTGGTCACCCCCCAGCTCCAGCAGTTTCTCTATCTTGCGGTCATACTCCTCATCTGTGGTGACATAGGCCTCCCGGCTCTTCGGGTTGCGGCAGAAATTGCAGAACCGGCAATGGGAAAAACATATGTTGGTGATATTGACATTACGGTCTATCATCCAGCCAACCCTGTTGCCGGGATGAAGCCTTCGCCTTGCCTGGTCGGCGACATACATCAGCTCCTCGGAAGGAGCCTCCTCCCAGAGGCTTAATGCCTCCCCGACGGTGATGCGGCCGCCCCCGGCAAGCCTGTCATAGATATCTTCTCTGATTCCCATCCTGTGACCTCCTGCGTATTGTGGCAGGAGCATGTAAAGGTAATATTTTAAAGCTAATCCAATCAATATTTTAATTAACTTTACCACCCTGAACCGCAGCTTAGCAGTTCTTCTGAAATGATTTGCAATGGATAAAAAGTCTATAGTAGCCGGTATTACCCACGGAGACATTAATGGCATAGGGTATGAGATCATCATCAAGGCCCTTGCTGACCAGTCCATCACTGACCTTTGTGTTCCGGTGATATATGGTTCACCGAAGGTGGCTGCTTATCACCGTAAGGTGCTTAATGTCACAGGTTTCAATTTCAATAATATTCGCTTTGTTTCCGAAGCTAATCCCAGGAAGGTTAATCTTGTCAACTGCCTTGGTGATGATGTGAGGGTTGAGCTGGGCAAATCGACTCCGGAGGGAGGACAGGCAGCACTGGCTTCGCTGGAAAGTGCCGTCGGTGACCTTACAGGGGGCAGGATTGATGTCCTGGTCACCGCGCCTATAGACAAGCATAATATTCAATCAGATAAGTTCAGGTTCACCGGACACACCGATTATCTGAAAACAAAGACCGGTTCACAAGAGGTGCTAATGCTGATGATATCAGAGAGCATGAAGATCGGATTTGTAACTGAGCATCTGCCGCTGCGGGATGTTCCGGGGGCAATCACCATCACCAATATCCTTTCCAAGCTGAGACTCCTTAACAGGTCGCTGGTGCAGGATTTTGCCATACGTGGTCCGCGTATCGGGGTCCTCAGTCTCAATCCGCATGCCGGAGACGGAGGGTTGCTTGGCAGCGAGGAGAAGGAGATAATAATTCCGGCCATTACGAAGGCCAACGAGGAGGGGATACTTGCCTTTGGGCCCTGGTCATCTGACGGCTTCTTCGGATCAGGAGCCTTCAGCCGCTTTGATGCGGTTCTCGCGATGTACCATGACCAGGGCATGGGGGCCTTCAAGGCATTAGCATTTGACACGGGAGTCAATTATACCGCCGGACTGCCAGTCATCAGGACTTCACCGGTGCACGGCACCGCGTATGACATCACAGGAAAGAACGAGGCATCGGGCAACTCAATGCGGCATGCCATTTATGCAGCCGTTGACATTTACCGGAACAGGGAGATGTATCATGAAATGCTGCGCAACCCTCTCCAACCGCAGAAGATCGAGATCCATCCCGAACATGTTGACGAACTGCCGCCCGAAACTGAAAACGACGACCACGGAATATGATAGATTACATTACCGGTACTGTGACCGAGCTCAATCCTGCCGGCGTTGTGGTTGAGTGTAACGGCATAGGTTACGGCATAAACATATCACTGAATACATATACTGCACTTGATAAGGCAGTTACATGCAAGATACTGATCCATGAATCAATCCGCGAGGATGCTCATTTGCTTTATGGTTTTGCCACAGCCGAGGAGCGTGACCTCTTCAGGCAACTGATATCGGTATCAGGGGTTGGAGCCGGAACGGCACGAATGATGCTCTCATCGGTCACTCCCTCAGACCTGAGGGAGGCTATCATCTCCGGTGACACAGCCATTCTCAAGGCCATCAAGGGGATAGGGTTAAAGACGGCGCAAAGGATTATTGTTGACCTTAAGGACAAGATTGGAAAACATTCCGGTTCGGGCGAAATTCTTGCATTTTCCGACAATACGGCGCGTGAAGAAGCGTTATCTGCTTTAGTGATGCTTGGATTTGCCAGGAGCAGCGCCACCAAGGTTATTGATAACATCCTCAGGGAAAACAGGAAACTCCAGGTGGAAGAGATAGTCAGGAAGGCGCTGAAACTGTTATAAACAGGGTGCCGGATTGCAGTTTTTTTCACATATTAGAGGTCTTAGGATCAGGGTGGGGCTATTGATTATCCTCTCCCTCTCCTCATTGGTGCTTGCAGCTCAGACCAATCCCGGAGATACGCTGCTCAGGCTCAGCAATGATCCTGCCTATCCGTGGGAGGCAAAGGAGTCATCACCTCTCTTCCTCCGCAATCCTTCAAACATAACCACCAGAGTTGAGTATGACGGCCGCAACAACCAGTACATCATTTACCAGAAAGCTGGCACTCTTGACTATCGCCGCCCGGTATACATGACTCCCGAGGAGTACCGGCGCTATGAGTTCAACCAGGCAATGCGCGAATACTGGGATGCCACCCTTCGCGGTGACGCCACCGGATTCAGGTCATCACTCATACCCCAGATCGAGGTGGGAGGAGAGACCTTTGACAGGATTTTCGGCAGCAATGTTATCAACATCGTACCCCAGGGATCGGCTGAGCTGATCTTCGGTATAAATATCTCACATACTGAGAACCCGACCCTTTCGGAGAGGCTTCGGACCATTCCCACCTTTGACTTCCAGGAAAAAATCCAGATGAATGTCACCGGCAGCATTGGCGACAAGATGCAACTGGGCATCAACTACAACACCGAGGCGATGTTTGAGTTTGAGAACCGGACCAAACTTGAATATTCCGGCAAGGAGGATGAGATCATCAAAAAGATCGAGGCAGGCGATGTGACCCTGCCCCTGAACGGAACACTTATAACCGGCAGTTACAGCCTCTTCGGCCTCAAGACTGAAATGCAGTTCGGAAAGCTGACCATGACCACCGTCTTTTCGCAGCAGAAGGGAGAGTCATCGGTTGTGGAGGTCAAGGGGGGATCACAGATTAGTGATTACGAAATCACCGCAGACAATTATGAAGCAAACCGCCACTTCTTCCTCTCACAGCAGTTCAGGGAGAATTTTGACGGCGCCCTTTCAAATCTGCCCATAGTAAGCACCGGTCTGAACATTGAAAAGATTGAAGTCTGGATTACCAACCAGACAAGCAGGTTTGAGGATGTGAGCAACAGGAACATAATAGGTTTCATCGACCTCGCCGAGAATCAGGCCAACATTTACAACACCGTACCCGAATTCCAGGCGGTTCCGGGCGCACCGCTCAATCCCTCGAACAATACCAACGGGATGTACGAGCAGTTGAACACTACCTATGGCAGTGTCAGGAACATTGACCAGGTAGCTGACGCATTTGCGGGGCTCTATCCGGGTTTTCAGATTGGCCGCGACTACGAGAAGATCGAAAATGCGCGAAGGCTGACAGAGCGTGAATATACCGTGAACAGGCAACTGGGATATATCTCACTCAATGTTGCACTCAACAATGATGAGGTCCTGGCCGTGGCTTATGAGTATACATACAATGGCCAGGTGTTCAAGGTAGGGGAGTTCTCCACTGACGGTATCACAGCGCCTGACGCATTGATACTCAAGCTTATCAAGGGCACCACCCTCAGTCCCCAGATACCCACCTGGAAGCTGATGATGAAGAATATCTACAATATCGGTTCCGGGAGGATAGAGCCGAGGAACTTTGAAGTAAACATCCTGTACCAGGATGATGCCTCGGGTAATGCGCTCAACTATCTTCCTGGCACTCCCCTTGACGGCAAGGTATTGCTTCAGGCTCTTGGTCTTGACCAGCTCAACTCACAGCTCGACAGGCAGCCTGACGGGCTGTTCGACTTCGTTGACGGCATAACTGTCATGGCCGAAAAGGGCAGGATCATTTTCCCTGTTCTTGAACCTTTCGGCCGCCATCTGCTGAAATATATCACTGATCCGGCTCAGATAAGGAAATACGTTTTCACGGAACTGTATGACTCAACCCAGACCGTTGCCAGGCAGATGGCCGAGAAGAACAAGTATCTTCTCAGCGGACAGTTCACATCAGCTTCAGGCTCAGAGATAAGACTCAACGTTGCCAACATTCCGCAGGGGTCGGTCAAGGTGACTGCCGGCGGTGTTACCCTCACTGAGAACGTAGACTATACCGTTGACTACAACATGGGGTCTGTCAAGATCATCAATTCTGCCATCATTGAATCACAGACTCCTGTCAGGGTCTCACTGGAGAGCAACCAGTTCTTTGGCCTTCAGACGAAGACCCTGGTGGGAACACATCTTAACTACCGGCTCTCTGAACGGTTTAACCTGGGAGCCACGGCGCTAAGGCTTACGGAGAGGCCCTATACACAGAAGGTCACCTATGGCGATGACCCCATATCCAATACCATATATGGTTTTGATGCATCATACCGGGCGGAGTCACAGCTTCTCACCAACGCTATCGACTGGCTTCCGTTCATTGAAACGAATGCTCCCTCTTCCATAAATTTCTTCGGCGAGTTTGCCCACCTGGTACCCGGGCACAGCAAAGCAATCACTTCTGAAGGGGCAGTCTATATCGATGATTTTGAAGCGAGTGAGATATCACTTGATCTGAGGGCTTTCAATGCCTGGTCACTTGCCAGCGTGCCTCAGGGTCAGGATCATTTCTTCCCTGAGGCAAGGCTGAGCAAGGATATCCGTTCCGGCATGAACAGGGCGCTGCTGGCATGGTATGTCATTGACCCCCTCTTCCTGCGCAACGGTTCAACCACTCCGGGTCACATCCGCTCAAATCCTGATGCACAGTCAAGCCATTTCGTGAGGGAGATCTATGAGACCGAGATTTTCCCGTTCAAGGAATCGCCCAGCGGCATTCCTACCAACATCTCGGTGCTGAACGTCGCATTTTATCCCGGGGAAAGGGGGCCGTACAACTTCGATGTGCTTCCCGGGGCTTATTCAGCCGGGCTTAACGGAAGCGGACTCCTCAACTCACCGCGGACACGGTGGGGAGGAATGATGCGGGAGCTTCTTACCAACGACTTTGAGTCGGCAAATATCCAGTACATAAAGTTCTGGGTCATGGACCCCTTTGTTGAGAATCCTGATCATGAAGGGGGTGATCTCTACTTCAACCTTGGCAACATCTCGGAGGATATCCTTCGTGACTCCAGAAAACAGTTCGAGAACGGCCTGCCAACTTCACCACTGGTGGTGAATGTTGATACAACCGTATGGGGCCGCGTGCCTACGGTTCAGGCTGTGGTGCACGCCTTTGACAACAATATTGAATCGCGTCGCTACCAGGACGTAGGCCTTGACGGCCTGGGCAATGAAGATGAACTCTCCTTCTTCGACAGCTACATTCAGGCGGTGGGTGCGGTTGTGAGCCCCGAACTGCTCGACTCCATCTTCCGTGATCCGGCCAATGATGATTTTCATTATTTCAGAGGTTCGGATTATGACCTGCTCCAGCTTGGAATACTTGACCGGTACAAGAGATTCAACGGGACCGAAGGCAACTCCCCAACATCGGAAATGTCATCAGAATCATATCCCACGAGCGGGTCGACTCTGCCTGACATGGAGGACATCAACCGTGACAATACCCTGAGCGAAACAGAGAGTTACTACCAGTACCATGTCAGCATGAGGCCCGGGGATATGGTTGTGGGGAGGAACTATATAGTGGATGAGCTGGAATACACAGCAACACTTGCAAACGGGGAGAAGTCGCCCGTCAAATGGTACCAGTTCAAGATACCTGTAACAGACTATGAAAGGATAGTTGGCTCGATACGCGACTTTAAGTCGATCAGGTTCCTGCGTATGTTCATGCGCAATTTCGATGAGGAGGTAATCATGCGTTTTGCCCGTCTTGAACTGGTAAGATCAGAGTGGCGCAAATATAACCTTACATTTTTTGAGGGAGGGGAGCGGATCACCATACCGGAAGAAGATGACGGCACCTTTGAGATCAGCTCGGTGAGCATTGAGGAGAATGCCGGAAAGGAGCCTGTCAATTATGTGCTGCCTCCCGGTTTTGATCGTGTCATTGACCCTGCAAACCCTCAGCTCCGGCAGCTCAACGAGCAGTCGATGGTCCTCCGTGTCCGCGACCTGGCAGATGGTGATGCAAGGGCCACGTACAAGAATGTCACCCTGGATATGAGGCAGTACCGCCGGCTGAAGATGGAGGTTCATGCCGAGGCCCTCATCGGTGAGCCTCTTCAGGATGACGAGGTGACAGTGTTCGTAAGGCTGGGATCAGATTACAGGAGCAACTTCTACGAATATGAGATACCTGTAAAGCTGACTCCGTATGGCAGGTATAACAATGATATTGAGGAACAGAGGGCCATTGTGTGGCCTGAGGAGAACAAGATTGACATTGATCTTTCGCAGCTGCTTGACGCGAAGCAGGCCCGCGATGCAGCGATGCGCCTTCCCGGATCAGTAATCAGCGAGGCAGATATCTATTCCGTGCAGAACGGCAAAACACGCATCTCAGTCAGCGGCAATCCCAACCTGAGCAACGTGAGGGTGGTAATGGTGGGTGTCAGGAATCCAATCCGTACCCGCCGTCCGCAGGTTGATGATGGCGCCCCGCGTTCAGCAGAGATATGGATTAATGAATTGCGGCTCAGCGATTTCCGGGAGAATGGCGGGTGGGCCGCCAATGCACAGATGCAGGCGCGCCTGGCTGACCTGGGGACGATAAACATGGTGGGACAGACAAGCACACCGGGATGGGGAAGCATTGAAAAGAACGTCAACCAGCGGAGCATGGAGCAGGTGATCCAGTATGACCTCTCCTCCAACCTCGAACTGGGCAAGTTCTTCCCCGAGAAGGCCGGAATCCGTATCCCTGTGTATATGGGTTATTCCGAGAACCGTATAAGGCCGCAGTATGACCCGCTTGACCCTGACATTCTGCTTAATGATGCACTTGACAACCTGGAGACAAAGGCTGAAAGGGACAGTGTCCTGAACCTGTCGGAGGAGTACTCACGCCGCCGTACCCTGACAGTCAGCAATGCAGGAATAACGAAGAGGGGGGAGAAACCCCACGCCTGGGATCCTGCAAACGTAACTGTCAGCTACGCCTTCAACGAAGTCTATAACACTGATCCCAAAACAGAGATTGACGTTGAAAAAACGTACAGGGGAGGGATATCATATGACTTTGATGCCCGGCCGAAAAACTTCACCCCCTTCCAGAAGGCACGCATATTCAACGCACCGGCGTTCAGGCTTATCAAAGACTTCAACTTGTATCTCTTCCCGAAGCATATCACGGTGCGGACCGATCTCTACCGCTACTACAACGAGGTCAAGACACGAAACATCAGCAACCCGAACCTGATCATTGACCCGGTCTTCACGAAGGATTTCCAGTGGACGCGGTTCTATGACATCAAGTATGACATAACCAAGCAGCTCAAGGTTGACTTCACAGCCAGCAGCATTGCCCGTATTGACGAACCCGAAGGTGGCGTTGACCGCCGGCGCTATCCTGATTTATTTGATTCATGGCGTGACTCAATAATGACCAACCTGGGCAACTTCGGGCGTACCACCAATTATTACCACCTTCTGAACTTCAATTACAACGTGCCTGTCAACAAGCTGCCGCTGCTGTCATGGGTGACATCCAACGCGAGATACAGCGCCAGGTATGACTGGCTGGCCGGAACTGTTTTTCCGGACTCGATGAACATCAAACCCGGAAACATCATCAAGAATTCAAATAACGGCCAGTTCACAGTGCAGGCCAACCTCACCAACCTATACAGCAAGGTGAAGTTCCTGAAGGAGATAGAGGCTGCCACCCAGCCCGGTGCAATGAAGCGGATGAGCCTTGGTTACGAGGAGGTGACCCACAGCCGGAGGGGCATCGCCCTCAGGGCAGGAAGACCGCGCATCATCAACCATAATCTCAGGACCAGGGACATAACTGTAACTGTTACCGCACCTGACGGAACCACGGTCACCGGTAATTATGACATTGTATCAGATATGCGGATAGACTTCATTCCTGACAGGGATGTAACCAATGCAAGTGTTGACATCAAGGGCAGGGTGGAGAAAAAACCGGGAGTTGCAAGTGTTGTTGGCCGGTATGCAATACGCGGACTGATGGCATTTCGGAATGTTTCGGCCACGTACACGGTGGAACAGGGGCATATTCTTCCGGGGTACCTTCCGGGAACCAGTTTCCTGGGCCGGCAGAACTATGGAGGTATGTCATCACCCGGATGGAGATTCCTTGTCGGGCTGACCGATGAGCGGTTCTTTGACGAGGCTGTCATGAACGGATGGATCACCACCGACACTTTGCTCAACAACGCTGCAACATACAGCCAGAGAGAGCAGATCAACCTGAGGGCAAACATCGAGCCCTTCCCGGGTCTCCGCATTGACCTCACCGGTGACCGCCGCTATTCAGAAACAGTGGCCTCTTACCTCAGGGCAGACCGGAACGGCAACTTCCCTGACAGCACAAGGAATACCCGTATGACCGGTAACTTTACAATCTCCGTGGTTTCCTGGGGTACTGCCTTCGAGAAAATACCCAAATCAGGTGATTATGTATCCGGGACATTCGAGCGGTTCCGCGATTACACTTCCATCATATCACAGCGAAGGGCTGAGGAGCGGATGCGGGCTGACAATACCTATGATCCTGACTTCGATCCCCTGACCGGTGAACAGATCACAGGACCCTATGCCAGTGGTTACGGCCTCACCTCAGGCGAAGTGCTTGTTCCTGCCTTCCTGGCAGCCTATACGAAGAGGGATCCGGAAAAGATATCCCTGTCACCTTTCCCGTCAATGCTGCATATGATGCCCAACTGGAGGATCAACTTCGAGGGGCTGACAAAATTCGAGGCTGTCAGAAAAGTATTCAACTCGGTAAGCCTTTCACACCAGTACAGGTCTACCTACACAATAGGCTCGTTCAATACCAGCCTCTATTATGATCCGGATGAGTCAGGCATAAGCAGGATCCGCGATCTGAAATCGAACTTCATTCCTCAGTATGAGATCAATACAGTTACAATCAATGAGCAGTTCAGCCCATTCATCAACATAGACCTGGGATGGAAGAACTCTCTGACCACCAGGATCGAATACCGCAAGTCGCGTACCATTACCCTTAACCTGACCAGCAACCAGGTTGCCGACATCAGGAATGACGAGATCACCATTGGGGCCGGCTACCGTTTTGACGATGTGGCAATCACCCTTCGTTCACGCACAGGTCAGAGGGCACTGGAGAGTGATCTTAACCTTAAGCTTGACTTCTCGATCAGGGACAACAAGACGCTTGCCCGCAAGCTTATTGAGGAGGTGAATCAGCCTGTTGCAGGCCAGATGGTCTTCACCATCGGCGCCACTGCCGATTATGTCCTGAGTGACAGGTTTAATCTTCAGATTTACGCTGACCATACAATGAATGATCCGTTCGTGGCCAACACTTTCCTCACTTCAAATACCAACTTCGGCTTCAGCCTCAGGTTCACCCTGGTGCAGTGATACGGCACTGTGGCAGAGCGCATTAGTGATAATACACCGGAGCAGCTGAGCAAAAAAAGCCTTAATCAGGGTTTAAATATTAAAAAAGATGTATTTTTGACAACCTGATACCTGAAGATCAAAGTCTAACAAAAAAATATCAAGCAATGAATGTCCCGACAAACCTGAAGTACACGAAGGATCATGAGTGGGTTCTTATTAAAGGCAATGAAGCAACTGTTGGCATCACCGATTTTGCGCAGCATGAGCTGGGAGATATAGTTTTTATTGAGATCGAGACCGTGGGTGAAGAGCTTGGCCAGGGCGAAGTCTTCGGAACGGTTGAAGCAGTTAAGACGGTATCTGACCTCTTCATGCCGGTCAGCGGGACCGTTAAAGAGAAGAATGAAGAGCTTGACACCAATGCTGAGCTTGTAAACAGTGATCCTTACGGTAAGGGATGGATGATTAAGTTGGAGCTTTCTGACCCATCCGAGGTAAACGGCCTGCTTGATGCGGAGGCATACGGCAAGCTCATAGGAGCCTGATGATAAATGATATAGCATAAAAAAAGCTGCGGAGACGCAGCTTTTTTATTTTGGGTTTTTAATTTCCGAATTCCGAATTAATTCGCAACGCTCAATTCGCAACGCTCAATTCGCAACACTGAATTCCCTAGAGTGTTTTCTTAACCTGGACAGTCTGGTATCCTTCGATAACATCACCGACCTTTATGTCATTGAAGTTTTCAATGTTCAGGCCGCACTCATATCCTGAGGTTACCTCCCTGACGTCATCCTTGAAGCGTTTCAGTGATCCGAGGTCACCGGTATATATTACTATACCATCGCGAATAACTCTGACCTTGGTGTTGCGGGTGATTTTTCCGTCACGCACGAAACAGCCGGCAACAGTGCCCACCTTACCGATTCTGAATGTCTCGCGGACTTCCACTGTAGCAACGATCTCTTCCTTGATTTCGGGTGAGAGCATACCCTCCATGGCGGCCCTGATCTCCTCGATGGCGTCGTAGATTATCGAATAAAGGCGGATATCAATACCTTCCTTCTCAGCTAGTTTTCTTGCGCTCAGCGAGGGTCTTACCTGGAAGCCCACAACAACGGCATTGGATGCTGCGGCGAGCAGGATATCGGATTCTGATATCTGGCCCACGGCCTTGTGGATGATATTGACCTGGATCTCTTCGGTGGAGAGTTTGATCAGTGAATCACTGAGTGCCTCAACCGATCCGTCAACATCGCCCTTGACTATAATGTTGAGTTCCTGGAAGTTTCCGATGGCAATGCGGCGGCCGATCTCATCAAGGGTGATGTGTTTCTGTGTACGAAGTCCCTGCTCCCGCTGGAGCTGTGCCCTCTTTGTGGCGATGTCCTTGGCCTCCTTGTCCGATTCCATCACATTGAACTTGTCACCTGCCTGGGGAGCTCCGTTGAGGCCGAGGATAAGCACCGGCATTGAAGGACCTGCCTCGGTGATCTTCTGGTTACGCTCATTGTACATAGCCTTGACATGCCCGAAGCAGCTTCCGGCTATGACAACGTCACCAACACAGAGGGTTCCTGCCTTGACAAGCACTGTTGCCACAAAGCCGCGCCCTTTATCGAGCGATGACTCCAGAACTGCGCCGAGGGCATGCTTGTCAGGATTGGCCTTCAGCTCAAGCAGTTCAGCCTGGAGAAGGATCTTCTCGAGAAGCAGGTCGATATTTATACCGTTCTTGGCCGAAATCTCCTGCGACTGGTATTTGCCGCCCCATTCTTCAACGAGGAAGTTCATTCCGGCGAGTTCCTCACGGATCCTGTCAGCGTTGGCAGTCGGTTTGTCAATCTTGTTGATGGCGAATATTATGGGAACGCCGGCAGCATGGGCATGGTTTATTGCCTCGCGTGTCTGGGGCATCACGCCATCATCAGCTGCTACCACAATAATTACAATGTCAGTTATCTGTGCACCGCGGGCTCTCATGGCGGTAAAGGCCTCGTGGCCCGGGGTGTCAAGGAATGTGATCACCTTACCGTCATCAAGAGATACGCTGTAGGCGCCGATGTGCTGAGTTATTCCACCTGCTTCGCCGGCAACCACGTTGGTGTTGCGGATATAGTCAAGAAGCTTGGTCTTCCCGTGGTCAACATGTCCCATGACCGTAACAATGGGCGGACGGGGCTGGAGATTTGTTTCATCATCTTCCTCCTCCTTCACTGCCTCCTGCAGTTCGGCGCTGACGAACTCGACGGTAAAGCCGAATTCCTCGGCAACCAGTGCCATGGTCTCGGCATCAAGTCTCTGGTTGATTGAAACAATCAGTCCCAGACTCATACACGTGGAGATGATATCAATCACAGGCACGTCCATCATCGTCGCCATCTCATTCACAGATACGAATTCCGTGACTTTGAGAACGCTCTTTTCGAGCTCTCTCTTTTCTGTCTCGTCCTTCATTCTCTGACTGATGGCATCGCGCTTGTCGCGACGGTATTTGGCCACCTTCGATTTGCTCTTGCTCATCAGGAGGTTGACATCCCTGATATTCTTTTCAACATCTTCCTTGTCTACCTCAGGTCTCAGGGCGCGGAACGACTTCTTCCTGTCACCGCCTCCTCTGTGGTCCTTTTGCTGGGGCTTTTTGTCCTTCTTGGTTTCAGCTGCCGGGGCAACAGGGGTATCAAGGGCTACCTTCTCACGTGGCTTGGGTTTGATCCTCTCCCTTTTCTTGTCATGCCTGTGCTTGTCAGCGCCAGCCTGGTCACGGCTTTTCTTGACCTCCGGGATAAGCTCAATCTTTCCAACCATTTTGGGTCCGGCCAGTTTTTCGTAGCCCGGACGGAATATCTCTGTCTCCTTGGGTTCAGGGGTGACAACCGGTTCAGGCTCTTTCTTTGCCGTAACGGGTTCAGGCTCGGGTTTGGCGACAACCGGCTCCTGTTTCTTCTCTTCGGAAGCAGCAGGTTTCTTTTCGGCAGCTTTCTTCGATCCTTTTTCCGGTTTTACCAGTTTATCCAGGTCAACTCTGCCAACTACCTTTGGCTGTTTGGGTTCTGCAGGGGTCACGGGTGCAGACGGAACTACGGCTTCTGCAGGTTCAGCAGCAGGTTCAGCAGCAGGTTCAGCAGAAGGAGCTTTTTCTGCGGGTGTCTCAGCCTCTTTCTTAACCGGTTTGGCCGGCGGAGTGAGATCTACCTTGCCAACAGTCCTGATCTCAGGTTTGCGTATCTCTGTACGGAGATCAATATGCTTCTTGACCCCCGAGATATCTGTAATGAGGAAATCCTCATCAGGCTCTCCAGTGTCACCTTCCCTGCCAGTTTCCATATCCTCAATGGAAAGAGACTTCTTTGGGGTTATCTTCTCCTTGAGAGCCAGTTTCTCGGCATCCTTCTTGACGCTGAGGTCACTGCTGTATTCCTTGACAATCAGAGCGTATGCCTCAGGAGGAATTTTTCCGTTGGGATCATGGGAGATGTCAAATCCCTTCTTATGAAGAAATTCGACAATCGTCTGGATCCCGACGTTGAATTCGCGGGCTGCCTTGCTTAAACGTATGGCCTTCTTGTCTTCAGTCATATATCCCTTTGTGGTTACCTCTATGGTAAGTTATTTTTTTGCATCCTTACGGTAGCAGGTTAATCTTTTTCAAATTCCGATTTAAGGATGTTGACAACCTCTTTGATGGTCTCCTCTTCAAGGTCGGTTCTCTTGGCCAGGTCATGGACAGTGAGCCTGAGAACGCTTCGTGCGGTGTCACAACCAATGGCCTTGAGCTCATCAATTATCCATCCTTCTATTTCATCAGCAAACTCATCGAGGTTTACATCTTCCTCATCCTCATTGTCCGGTTCGCGGTAGACCTCTATGTCATAGCCGGTGAGCTGGCCTGCAAGCTTGATGTTCAGGCCGCCCTTGCCGATAGCCAGTGACACTTCGCTCGGTTTGAGGTATATTTCAGCCTTCTTCTCTGATTCTATGAGCTTTATGGATGAGATCTTTGCGGGGTTGAGTGCCCTGGTGATGAATAGCTGTATGTTGGAAGTGTAATTAATAACGTCTATGTTTTCATTGCGCAGTTCGCGGACGATGCCGTGTATCCTTGAACCTTTCATTCCGACGCATGCGCCTACGGGGTCAATGCGTTCATCGTAAGATTCGACAGCAACCTTTGCTCTTTCGCCGGGAACCCTGACGATCTTCCGGATGGTAATCAGCCCGTCAAATATTTCGGGCACCTCGAGTTCAAACAACCTCTCAAGGAATACCGGAGAGGTTCGGCTGAGAATGATATTGGGTGTGTTGTTCTTCATCTCCACCCTGATGACCACGGCGCGTATGGTGTCACCCTTCCGGAAGTGGTCAGACGGAATCTGTTCAGGTTTGGGGAGGATCAGCTCGTTGCCGTCGTCGTCAAGGACCAGGGTCTCGCGCTTCCACACCTGGTATACCTCGCCTGTAACGATGTCACCGATACGGTCCTTGTACTTCTGGTAAATATTGTTCTTCTCCAGGTCAAGTATGCGTGCCACCAGGTTCTGCCTCAGTGCCAGTATCGCCCTGCGGCCGAAATCAAGGAATTTCACCTCGTCAGATACCTCTTCACCCACCTCGTAATCCTCGTCAATCTTGTGTGCCTCGGAGAGGGGTATCTGGGTGTTCTCATCGGTAAAATCCTCGTCTTCCACCACTTCGCGGTTACGCCAGATCTCAAAGTCGCCCTTGTCAATGTTGACGATTATGTCAAAGTTGTCTGCCGAGCCGTACTTCTTGGCAAGCATGCCCCTGAACACATCCTCGAGCACACTCATCATGGTGGGCCTGTCAATATTCTTCAGCTCCTTGAACTCCGAAAAAGTATCTATGAGATTAACATTTTCCATTGCTGCAATCTGTACTTTTATTTGAATGAAATTATAACTTTTACTGACTTAACATCTTCATAATTAAATGATCTGACTGATTCGGAGATCACTTTCCTTACCCTTGTTTCGGTCTTCAGGTCAAATCCGCCAGGGGTCACGTTCATCATCACGCCTTTCAGTTTTTCGCCTTCAAGGTTCATCACTTCAACCATTCTGCCTTCATTTTTGCGGAATTGTTCAGGCACGAGCAGCGGCATGTCAAGCCCCGGCGAAGAGACATTCAGCTCATAGTCGCCTACGGCCTCGCCGAGCTCATTGCTGATTTGCCTGCTCAGTGTTGCGCAGTCGTCAATGGTCACGCCCTCCGGCCTGTCAATCAGGACGGTAATGCGGCCGGTACTGCTGAGCCTTACGTCAACGAGAAAGATGCCGCTGGCGGCGATGTGCCTCTCCGCAAGTTTCCTGATATGGTCCTTTGTAATCATAGTCTGGTTTTTGATAACAAAATAGGGGACTTCTGTCCCCTAGGCCAATCGTACCCTTCTGTTCGGGCACAAAGATAATATCATTTTTTCAATTGACAATGGATAGCAGCCTGTAAAAAATGAGCGGAGTGCTGTATATGAAGCTTTTCTTACCCGATTTTGGAAACTATTGAATAAATTTGCCGTCATAAAACCAATGCTGTTTGACAAACAGGAGAAAGATTATCAATGACCCGGTATACGGATTTATAAGTATACCGAATGATCTTATTTTTGATCTGGTGAGTCATCCATGGTTTCAGCGCCTTCGAAACATCAGGCAGCTAGGGCTTTCGAGCCTGGTTTATCCCGGGGCGGTACACAGCCGTTTCCAGCACAGCCTGGGGGCGATGTACCTTACAGGCCAGGCGGTTCAGACGCTGAGAAGCAAGGGGACTGATATTTCCGGTGCAGAGGAAGAGGCAGTACTGGCAGCGATACTGCTTCATGACATCGGGCATGGCCCATTCTCACACGCACTTGAGCACTCACTGATAGAGGACATGCCCCATGAGACCATGTCGCTGCTGATCATGGAGGAGCTCAGCAAAGGCCTGGGAGGCAGACTTGGAGATGCCATAGCAATTTTCCGCGGTGAGTATCCGCGCCGCTTCTTTCATGACCTGGTTACGGGCCAGATGGATATGGACAGGATGGATTACCTCAGGCGCGACAGTTTCTTCACCGGAGTGATAGAGGGTTCGGTAGGGTCTGACAGGATCATCCGGATGCTGAATGTCTCAGACGACAGGCTGGTGGTTGAAGAGAAAGGGATATATTCAGTAGAGAAGTTCCTGATAGCCAGGCGTATGATGTATTGGCAGGTTTATAACCACCGGACGGTGGTATCAGCCGAGAAGCTTCTTACAAGCCTCCTGGTCAGGGCAAGGGAGGTGACCGGTTCCGGCCTCCGGTTATTCGCTTCCCCGGCACTTGGATATTTTCTTGAGCCTCGCCACAACAGGGCCGCAGGTGAGGAGAGATCTGCACTGGTGGGACATTTCACTTCGCTCGATGAGAGCGATATCATCTCTGCAACAAAGGTTTGGATAAGCTGTGGCGACAGAGTGCTGGAAGATCTCTGTCGGAGGTTTGTAAACAGGGATCTGCTTGGCATTGAGCTTCAAAAGAGCCCGTTTGACCCGGCCAGGGTAGCTGAAATTGGTATGATGGCACAACAAAAACTGGGGCTGGTTGATGATGAGGTGAGGTTCTATGTCAATACAGGTGATGTTTACAACCAGACTTATGCCCCGGGTACTCCTGAGGTACGCATCCTGCTGAAAAACGGAACCACGCCCGATATCACTGCCGTTTCAGACCTCTTCGACAAGGAGGTTCTTTCAGAAAAGGTGACCAAGTATTACCTCTGTTACCCGAAAGAGATTTTCAAATAATTAATAAATAAAAGAAATGGAATTTACTGCTGGAATGATTGCCAGGATCCTCGACGGTACTGTTGAGGGCGATCCGGAGACAAAGCTTAACACCGTTGCAAGGATTGAGGAGGGGCAGACCGGTGCCCTGTCCTTTCTTTCGAACCCGAAATATGAACCACATCTCTATACAACTGGAGCCTCGGCAGTGCTGGTCAGGAAAGACTTTACCGCTGCAAAGGAGGTTAAAGCGACGCTGATACGGGTTGATGACCCGTACCAGGCGCTTGCAAGATTACTGGCATTTTATGAACAGGCCAGGCCGGCAAAGAAGGGTATTCACCCGACCGCGGTCATAGATGACAAGGCTTCGGTGGGGAGTGACGTTTTCATAGGAGCCTGCGCGGTTATTTCGGAGAACGCAGTGGTAGGAGACGGATGTACCGTGCATCCGCAGGTATTCATTGGAGAGAATGTCAGAATCGGAAAGAACTGTACCCTGCATCCCGGGGTTAAGGTATACAGGGATTGTATTATAGGCAACGATTGTATCCTTCATGCCGGTGCCGTGGTAGGAGCTGACGGATTCGGCTTTGCACCTGTAACCGATTCAAACTTCATGAAGATACCGCAGATCGGTAATGTCATACTGGAGGATAATGTGGAAATCGGCTCCAATACTTGCATTGACAGGGCTACCATGGGTTCTACCATCGTCCGCAGGGGTGTCAAGCTCGACAACCTGATCCAGGTGGGGCACAACGTGGAGATCGGAGAAAATACTGTAATTGCGGCACAGTCAGGGCTTGCCGGGTCAACACGAGTGGGGAAGAACTGCATGTTCGGCGGACAGGTGGGACTGGCAGGGCACCTCAGCATTGCCGACGGAGTAAAGATCGGGGCACAGTCAGGCATCATGAGTACTGTAAGCCAGGAAAACGCGATCCTGCTCGGTTACCCTGCAACTGAGAGCAAACAGTTCCTCAGAAGTGTGGCTTATATCAGGAAATTACCTGAACTGAGCAGCCGTCTGGATACTCTTTCAAAAGAGGTGGAATCTTTAAAAAACAGATAGTTCCGGAAAACGGTCCAAAGGAAATGATTTGAACATCACACAGATGTAGCGTTTTTCGTTATGCCGTTCGGAAAATTTTATTTTTCTTTGCACGGTTAAAAACTGATCTTTTATGAGCGAAAAGCAGAGGACGCTGGCTAATGAGGTGAGTCTCAATGGTAAGGGGCTCCACTCAGGAATTGAGGTAATAGTGACCTTCAAGCCGGCACCCCCTAACCATGGTTATAAATTCTGTCGCACAGACCTTCCCGGTTCACCAGTGATAGAGGCGCTGGCTGATCATGTGACAGAAACTTCGAGAGGTACGACCCTTGTTCAGGGCGAAGCCTCGGTGGCTACAATTGAACATGTCCTGGCAGCCTTTTCAGGAATGCGTGTTGACAATGCGCTGATTGAGATCAACGGACCTGAAGCGCCGATAATGGGAGGCAGTTCAAGGATGTTCGTCGAAGCCATAAAGAAGGCAGGTATTGTTGAGCAGGATGCAGAGCGCAATTATTACGTCATAAAGGAGAAAATAACCTTTTCCGACGAGGAACATGGCGTTGATCTGATAATTTACCCGGATGATCACTTCAGTGCCCATGTGCTTATTGATTACAATTCCAAGATCCTTGGCAACCAGTATGCAATCCTTGACCAGATAGATCATTTTGAAGCGGAGATAGCGGGCAGCCGCACCTTTGTCTTTTTCCATGAGCTTGAACCGCTGTTCAGGATGGGACTGATAAAGGGTGGAGACCTTGAGAATGCCGTAGTGATAATGGAGCGGGAGGTGGAGCAGGAGGAGATAGACCGGATTGCCAGAATGTTCAATAAGCCCGGCATTACTGAGCACCATGCCGGTGTGCTGAACAACACCAAGCTGAGATATCCCAATGAGCCGGCACGGCACAAACTGCTTGACCTGATAGGTGACCTCGCCCTGGTGGGACAGCCTATCAAGGGAAGGGTTGTGGCCACCAGACCGGGCCATTATTCAAATACCAGGCTTGCACGTCTGATCAGGCAGCAGATAAAGAGGCAGACAACGAAGAAGGAGATACCTCTTCTTGACACCACAAAGCCTGCTGTGATGGATATACAGCAGATAAAGAAACTGCTTCCCCACAGGTTTCCCTTCCTGATGGTTGACAGGATCCTTGAGCTTACGCAAAATCATGTGATAGGTATTAAGAACACCACGTACAACGAGGCTTTCTTCCAGGGTCATTTCGAGCAGGAACATGTCTTCCCCGGGGTGCTGCTTGTTGAGACCATGGCCCAGGTCGGCGGGATACTCGTTCTCGGAGGCGTTGATGAGCCTGAAAAATACTCCACCTATTTCCTCAAGATTGACAGGATGAAGTTCAAGCACAAGGTAATTCCGGGTGATACGATTGTTGTAAGGGCAGATCTTACTGAACCCATCAGGAGGAGTATAGTGATCATGTATTGCCAGGCTTTTGTGGGAGAGAAACTGGTGGCTGAAGGGGAGATGACAGCTCAGGTTATCAAGAACAAATAACGATATATGATTTCTTCATTGTCACATATTGATCCGAAGGCTCAGATTGGCGAGGGAGTCACTGTTGAGCCGTTTGTCACCATTTACGGTGACGTTGTAATCGGCGAGGGCACCTGGATCGGGTCTGGGGCTGTAATCTATGATGGTGCAAGAATAGGCAGGAACTGCCGCATTTTCAATGGCGCATCCATCTCCGCCATACCCCAGGACCTGAAGTTCAGCGGGGAGGAGACCATCCTGGAGATTGGTGACAACACCACCGTCAGGGAGTTTGCCACCCTCAACCGGGGTACCAGGGCAAGAGGCAGGACCACCATCGGGAAGAACTGCCTGCTGATGGCTTATGTGCATGTGGCTCATGACTGCAACCTGGGAGACAATGTGATCATGGTTGCTTCCTCAGGCATTGCAGGAGAGGTTGAACTGGGGAACTGGGTAACACTGGGAGGGGGAACAATTGTGCATCAGTTTGTGCGTATAGGCAATCATTCTTTTCTGGGCGGAGGGTCAAAGGTGCGCATGGATGTGCCTCCCTTCATCAAGGCCGACAGGGAGCCGCTGGCATATATGGGCCTCAACAGTATTGGTCTTGAAAGAAGGGGATTCACGAAGGAGAAGATGCATGAACTTCATGAGATTTACAGGGCATATTTCAATATGGGCATGAACGGCAGCAAGGCGCTGGAATATATTGAAGTTAATTTTCCTTCCACTCCTGAACGCGATTATATCCTGGAGTTTATAAGGAAATCGGAAAGAGGAGTTATCAGGGGGCGTTAACCCCTGAAAACACGAATGGGAACCATACTGTACGTAATAGTTCCCATTCCGGCGAGTGACAGCCATGACCGTCATTGCCGCCATGCTACTGTTATTGCAGCCGGTTCATCTCTGTTCCTCCTCCCTTTCCTGGTCTGCTGTCTGCCCTGAGGCTGACTGCTTCACAGTTCCGGTATCCTTTCTGCTTTCCCTAGTCACCTTTCGGCTTTCCGGCGGAGCATAACGGGATGCGGAGGCATGAACCCCTGAAGCACAACACTCCCCGGAGGGACAGCTGCTGTCATGCCCGGATCATCTCCATCCTATCCTCGCCGGTTTGGGTGGCATGATGATCCTCTCTCTGAACGGGCACATTTGCTGCTTTATTAGCTTTCAGCCTTGCATCTGTGTTGCTTTCACCTCCCGGTTGTTACACCATTTGATGATTGCTCCGTCAGACCGCCAGGATGGGAAGGCTTCTCAGCCTGCACCCGTGACGGACGCTTCAGGACCGTAGTCCGTCGGCGTGAGACTCTGAAGTCTGATGTTGATTCAGAGTGATAATTAAACCATTCGAAAGAACCTTCATGCTTCAGAGCGACTCTTTATCGCTCACATGGTAGAACAAATATAACCCGAAAAACTGCCTCAGACAAATTTTCAGGGGGAATTATACGATTAAGAAAGTAACATGAAATGAACATATTTTTCAACAAGCATACTCCGCATTTAATGAGAGCATTAGCCTGAAACAGGAGAGGTTATCAACATCTGTTGATAACCTCTCCTGTCAGTCATTTGCAACTCCCTGTCATTCAAGGATTATTTTACGGTTTTTAGGATAGCGGACACTGTAGGTAAATATAATCTCCCTGGTTTCGCGGGGTGCAATGGTCAGGTCCCATGTGACCTCACCCGTGGCAATGTTCCGGTTTCCGCCGCTGAGGTCCACTGCCTCAACTGTTATGTCACTGTTCTGTGGCAGAGGCAACTGGTCACGAAGCTTCATGGTGACCTCCCTGCTCTTGTTGTTGCGCACAGAGATAAGGAATGAGAGAGTCTCAACCCTGTTGGACCCGATAAGTTTCTGGGAGGTAAAGTCCTTCCTGCGGTCACGTTTCACGGTAATGCTGTTGTCTGCACCAAGAGAAACCGTAAGGGTGTCTGTCAGTTCGGCTGTATTTATATAACCCTTTCCGGTAAAGGTGTTGCTGAAATAGATATTTGACTCCCCGGGGAGAAGGTTATACTGATCCCAGGCAGTAATATAGCCAACCAGGTAAGCTGCCGGTGTGATCTTCGGTGTTGTGGCATAGCTGTAGGTGGCCGGTACCGTCAGGCGCTGGAGTTCCACCGTCTCCGGCTTTCCGCCGGAGGCAATCGTCTTCGGAATGTTGACATCGAAGCTGAAACTGATGTTCGACTCGTTGACTGAGACCGGCATCGGGGCGCTGGCATCAGCCACCATGACTACCTCCTCCAGAGCCATCGCCTCGCTCTCACGTTTTGAAGCGACATTTACCCCTGCTGCTTTACCCTGCAATCCCCTCATCATAACCGGCTGGTAGAAATCAATGAACCATGGATAGAGAAGAGGAAGAGAACCTGCTGTCATTGGTGCGGCATTGGAAAGGCTGATCTTAACATCCTTCCATTCGATCCCGCTGTTCTGCCATACATTGGCCTTGTAAATAATCACTGCAGGGTCTGAAATGTCATCTACCCTGATGTCATACGCAGGCTGCCAGCCGGCATTCATCACGACGTATGAGATATTCAGTTTGCCTGTAGCCGGCTTGCTTCCTGTAATGGAAACCACTATTTCGCCCGTGGGCATCTTCGAACGGTCGATTGTGCCGGCGAGCTGCTGTTCAAGCTTCTCCTTCTCCTGAGTGTATTCCCTGATTATCCTCAGTTTCTTATGAATTGACCCTTTGACAGACTCCATGTTTGAACCATAGAGGTCTATGAGCGCCCTGAGCTGTTCAGGAGTGATGGTTGACTTTTCCGTCACAACATCATAGTTTGCCTTAAGGAACCGCTCTTTTTCAAGAAGAACTTCCATAGCCATCTGCTCGTCTTCGATCCTGAGCTGCAGGGCATCAATTTTTTCACGCAACCCTTTAACCTCAGCCGATTCTGCCGGATTCTCCAGGTAATTGTTGCGGTGAGTGACACCGGTAATCATGAAATCGCCTTCACCCCTCACCTGTATGCTGTTGGGATCAATATAGGGCGACAAACCTCCGGCAATGTAATCAAACGTGCCTGGCTGAAGTGTGAAAACTGCATCACCGGTGAGCTGGGCTCCGTGCCGGAAGACAGTCACATGGCTGACCGGACACTGAATATGCTTCTCCTGCGCGTCAAGGGTGGCAGAGGAAAGTGCAATCGCAAATAGTGCAACAAGCATTAACTTTTTCATGTGAAAGATTTTTTATAAAGATATTCAAAAAGTGTGTTCTGACAGAAAAGGCAAAAACCCTGCCGTAGAAAAAATAGCTGCCGGACAACTGTTGTCCGGCAGCCCGTCATTACCATCCATTAAACCTAACCATTGTAATCTTTAAGAACACTCATCAGTTTCTGACGTGCAAAGAAGATACGGCTTTTTACCGTTCCAAGCTTGAGATTCAGGTTCTCAGCTATCTCCTCGTACTTGAAACCGTCAAGGTGCATGCGGAAGGGGAGACGGTAATCGTCATGCAGCTCATCGATGGCCTTCTCTATCTCATTGCCGGCATAGGACGACTCGGGAGAAATGCTCCCCTTGTCTGAGGGCATATTGAGATAATACAGCTCCTGCGTCCCGTCCATCATCGTATTTTCCCTCATCTTGCGGCGGTAGTTGTTGATGAAGGTGTTTTTCATTATCGTGAAGACCCAGGCCTTGAGGTTTGTGGCATCCACAAACTTGTCCTGGTTCTGTATTGCCTTTAAAAAGGTGTCCTGAACGAGATCAAGCGCATTGTCGCGGTCGAGGGTAAGACTGAGGGCGTACTTCTGAAGATTGCCCTTCAGATCTATTATGCTGGTTGTAAATTCCTGTGCAGTCATCTCTCTGTTCTTTTAGTTTGTTGACACAAAGTTAAACATACAAATTCGGATATCCAAATCCTAATATCTTAAATTATTGTTAAAGCGACAGCAAGGAGAATAAATTCTAAATTATAAATTGCACATAATCATTCACATATCAGTTGGCTGTCTAAATTAGGATACACAGGTATTATTTTACTTTTTGCCTGTCGGGAAGGATAACGGGGAGAAGGGAAAAAGAGGTTTCTTACGTTAAGGTGCCAGATAATCAATGCATTGTTTATATAACAATTTGTCATCTGCATTGTTTCTGTGGTCATTCCCGGCTCAGCATCTGATCCTTCCCTCATTTTATTTTATCTTTACAAAAAAGTGCCTTATGGATCTGAAAGAATATCCTTCAGGAAAAACAGCCTTTTATGAATTCAATGCATCGGGAGACCCTCGTGCGTTGATAATTCTTGTACACGGGCTGGGGGAGCATGCAGGCAGGTATGCCGGCTGGGCTTCCCGCTTCAATGACAGGGGAGTGTCACTGCGGGCTTTTGACCTGCCGGGGCATGGGCGGACGCCGGGAAGGTGGGGTGTCGTACCATCGCCTGAGAAGGTTTATGATACTATTGATGCAATCCTCCGGGAAACTGCCGGCAGCTTTCCGGGAGTGCCGCTATTCATCTACGGGCACAGCCTTGGCGGCGGAATAGTGCTCAGCTATCTCATAAAAAGAGTTCCAGCCCTGACAGGAGCTATCGTGACATCACCATGGGTCATTCTTTCCGAGTCACCGCCGGCTATAAAGGGTTTTCTTTCGAAGATTGCCGGGAAGATGATGCCGGGCATGACTCAGTCGTCAGGACTGAAGACCGAGTACCTCTCACGTGATCCGGGGGTGGTACACGCATACCGTAATGATCCGCTCGTTCATGGACAGATTTCTGCCGGGCTCTATCTCTGGATGACACGAGCTGCGGAGGAAATACTGGCTCGTGCCGGTGAGATTGATGTTCCGCTTCTGATAGCCCATGGTCGCAATGATATGATCACATCACCCTCAGGTTCAGTTCGGGTGGCTGGTGCCGCACCCCGGGCAACCCTTAAGCTGTGGGACGAAGGCTACCATGAGCTTCACAATGATCCGCTGAAGGAGGAACACTTCGATTTCATCACAGAATGGATGGATACCTTACTGTAAACGGTTGACGATGGAACTGTTCACCGCGGTGCAGCTGCCCGCTGCGGCATCTGAGATCACCTTTGAAACGCCGGTGATGTTTCTCGGGTCATGCTTCGCCAATGAAATTGGTTACCGTATGGCTTCCGGCAAGCTTCCGGTCATGACCAACCCGCACGGTACCCTCTTCAATCCTTATTCCGTGGCTGCTGCAACAGACAGGTTCATTTCATCACATGCCTATACTGCAGACGATATTTACCTTCACCAGAACAGGTACATGAGCCTCGACCATCACACAGCGTTCTCATCATATGAGCGCGATGTGCTGACAGAGAGGCTTAACGACGTCAGCCGTGCTGCTTCTTCCTTCATCAGAAAAGCAACATTCCTTTTTGTCACATTTGGCACCTCATATATATATACACTAAGGGAGACCGGAGCCATTGTCGCCAACTGCCACAAACTTCCCTCATCGCTGTTCAGCCGCAGGCAGGCGTCATGGTCCGAAATTGCGGACCGCTGGAGGATGACTCTCGACAGTCTTGCTGAGCTGAACCCCGGCCTGAAAGTGTGGTTCACGGTAAGCCCCGTCCGTCATATGAGCGATGGTGCCCATGCAAACCAGCTGAGTAAGGCTCACCTTCTCCTGGCAGCAGAGGAACTCCTCGGGCACCCGTTGGTTGAAGGATACTTCCCCGCATACGAGATATTCATGGATGAACTGCGAGATTACCGGTATTATGCTGCAGACATGGTGCATCCGTCAGAGACGGCAATTGACTACATATGGGAAAAATTCTGCAGCATCTTCATCTCCGGCCATACTCTCAGGCTATGGAACGAGGCTGCAAAAATAACCAGGGCAACGGGGCACCGCATCACGGGAGGTAAAATTGAGGCGGTAGCATTCGCCAGAACGATGCTTGACAGGATCAATGACCTGAAACGCCGCGCCCCCTATATGGACTTCGGGGAGGAAGAAAAACATTTCACGGCACTTTTGTAGAAAAAAGTCCTCATATATTTAAACAAAAAGTAATCCCGCTTGTTTTTGTTTCATGAAATCTTAACAAAAATGAAACGTTATACCTTATTAATATTATTGCTGGCCCTTATCTATCCGGTACTCCGCGGGCAATCAGGCGGCGGGGTTATCCGGGGACAGGTGGTTGATGCAACCACCAATGAGCCTGTCCCTTTTGCCAGCGTAGTGATATGGAACACTACCACCGGAGCCATGACAGATTTTGACGGCTATTTTACATTTACAGGCGTCAGGCCCGGTTTTGTGGAACTCCGGATATCCTCGGTCGGATACAAAACCTACGTTACAGAGGGGGTGATGGTTACCAACAACAATGAGGTGAACCTGGTTATCCCGCTTGAAGCGACAGTTGTGGAGGTGGCCGATGTGATTGTCAAGCCGTCACCATTCCGGAAGTCGGTGGAAAGCCCTATTTCGGCAAGGATAATTGGTATACAGGAAATTGAGCTTAACCCCGGAGGCAACCGTGATATATCCCGTGTGATACAGTCGTTTCCCGGTGTTGCATCCACCCCTGCTTTCAGGAATGATGTCATTGTCCGCGGAGGAGGTCCGAACGAAAACAGGTTCTTCATTGATGATGTTGAGATACCCTATCTGAACCATTTCTCAACGCAGGGTTCCTCGGGTGGTCCGACAGGTATTATTAACGTCGACTTTGTAAGGTCTGTTGATTTTCTTTCAGGTGCATTTCCGGCTTCGCGAGGTAACGCACTGAGCTCCGTGATGGATTTTACCATGATTGAGGGTAACAGGGAAAAGCGTGCACTCAGGGCGACTGTCGGAGCCTCTGATCTGGGGCTCACATTTAACGGCCCCACAGGTGAGCGAAGTTCGCTGATAGTTTCGGCACGCCGCTCGTACCTGCAGTTTCTCTTTGGTGTAATTGGACTTCCGTTCCTTCCTACTTACACTGATTTCCAGTTCAAGTACAAAGTCAAGTTCGACCAGAAGAATGAGCTGACCGTGCTCGGAATAGGTGCAAATGACGACTTCAGACTGAACCTTGAGGCCAATGAGACTGAATTCCAGCGGTACATCCTCGGATATATTCCAACCCAGGAGCAGTACAGTTATACTGTTGGAGCAGTATACCGTCATTTCAGGTCAAACGGTTCAGACATGCTGGTACTCAGTAGAAACTATCTGAACAACACGCAGTTCAAGTATCTTAACAATGACGATTCAGATCCTGACAACCTTACATTTGATTACAAGAGCGGTGAGGGAGACATAAGGCTCAGGTACGAGCGTACCGTGGTATGGCCTAACTCATTCAGACTCAGTTACGGTGCCGGCACGGAAATGTCGCGGTACCGCAATGACACATTTCGTCAGTTCTTTGCAGGTAACGGTCTTGAGACAGAAATATACAATTCAAATCTTGTATTCTTCAAATATGCTGCTTTCGGACAGCTCAGCCGTGCGTTCATTGATGAAAGGCTTAGACTATCATTCGGTCTGCGCACTGACGCAAACACCTTTTCCTCGGTTATGGCCAACCCGCTTACCCAGATCTCTCCCCGCCTTTCAGCATCATTTGCCCTTACCGGTGATGTGAACCTCAACTTCAATGTAGGCAGGTATTACCAGCTGCCTCCGTACACATCGCTTGGTCTTCGTGACAACGACGGCAATTTTATCAACAGGGACAATAAAATCAAATACATTGGTGCTGATCATATTGTGGGTGGCGTAGAGCTTATACCTGACGAGAGGCTGCAGTTTACCCTTGAGGGGTTCTACAAGAGTTATTTTGACTATCCCTTCTCGGTGGCAGACCAGGTGCCTCTTTCAACAAAGAGTGCAGGTTATGGTATTTTCGGAAATGAAGCCCTTATCTCAACTTCTGTTGGCAGGGCCTACGGGCTTGAGCTGATGGGCCGGGCGAGGGATTTTGAGGGCCTCAACATGGTCTTCGCATATACATTCGTCAGAAGCGAGTTTGAGGGAACTGACGGCAGCTTCATCCCCACTGCCTGGGACAACAGGCACCTGATAAGCGTCACGGCCACAAAGACCATCGGCAAGAGCTGGGATGCAGGCTTCCGGTGGAGATATGTGGGCGGAGCTCCTTATACCCCATTTGATACAGACAGGTCATCATTCATTGACGCATGGAACGTGTCTGGTCAGGGCTACCTAGATTACAGCAGGTTCAACACTGAGAGGCTCAAGGGCTTCAGCCAGCTTGATGTCCGGATTGACAAGCAGTTCTACTTTGACAGATGGTCGCTAATGCTTTATCTTGACGTGCAGAATGTCTACAATTTCAAGGCTGACCAGCCTGACATCCTGGTGCTGCAGACCGATGAGGGAGGCGCTCCGCTTGTCAATCCGCTGGATCCGCAGCGATACCTCCTGAAATTTATTGAGGCTGAGGCAGGAACCGTACTGCCCACCATCGGGATTATTATAGAAATCTGAAAAAACAGAAAAGATGAAATACCTTATAATTATTTTAACAGCAGTTCTCGTTTCATGCTCCACAAAACCTTCAGCCACCAGGCTGGCACAGAGACAGACGGTTACCGACATTGAGACCAATTCAGCCGGAGAGGGACAGGAGATTGAATTCGGATTTTTCGGCGGTCCCTCGCTCTATTATCCGCTTATGGCAGTCTGGATAGAGGATGAGGATGGGAGATACATCCAGACACTGTTTGTGCCGAAGGCAATAGCTACAGGGGTCTTCAGGTACGGTTCCAATGCTTCCGGGAAATGGGTGGAAGCAGCCAGGCGTGCTCCTCAAACCCTTCCATACTGGTCTCACAAAAGAGGAGTAATGGCTTCTGACGGACTCTATATGCCTGATCCTTCAAATCCTGTAGCAGATGCATACAGCGGAGCAACTCCGACCACCAGCTTCATGCTGAAAACAAGGGCTGACAACCCTCTACCCTCAAGGTTCAGGGTAATGTTCGAAGTGAATCAGAACTGGGACTGGAATGAGTACTGGACAAACGACAGGTACCCGGGAGATGTAAGATACCTGAATAATGCGCAACCTGCAGTGGTTTATGAAGGTTTGGTTGATTTGAATAACCTGCAGGAAAGGTACCTGCTCAGGCCGGTTGGTCACAGTCATCCTATGGGGGAGACCGGTGAACTCTTCACAGATCTCAGCACTCTGACAACGGCTCTGCAGATTGCTGACTCGGTTGTTGTAAGAATAGGTAAATAAAGCAAAATCAAAGGCTGTCTGCCCATTCCGCCAGTCCTGCGGGAGAGCAGACAGCTTTCGTTTTGCCGTTGCTCCATGTACCGCTGCTGTCATACCTGCCCAGCACAAGCACCTTCTTCAGGTCGAGTTCCCTTGCCATCTCGCCGCAGAATCCCTTAACCTCGTCATCAGGTTCGGATGCGGGAAGGTTAAGTGCCAGGACGGTAAACGGCCTCACCGAATGGATCCCGCGGATATCTTCCACTGAAAGGGTTCCTTCAGTGTAAACCACTTCAAATCCTTTCTTTCGCATGAGGTATTTGAGAAAAACGAGGTTGTTTTCGCTCTCAGAATCGCCAAGATTGATTATTGCCGCACTCTGACCATTTGCCATGGCCTCATGTGACATATCCTCCGAAATGAGAATCGTCCTGATGACATGCCTGATAAACTGCTCCTGCGGTTTTGAAATGCAGTCTGTCAGCCATAATGCCCTTGCCTTTTGCATCAGTGGATGGAACACCTGGAGGTAGGCATCTGTCAATCCTTTTTCCCTGACAAACTGGCTCAGCTTTTCCCTGAACTCTTCCTCGCTGAACCGTAATGCTGACATGATCAGCTCTCCCGGCTTGAAGGTTCCGTCACTTCCCTCGTCACCCGTACCTGTTCTGAGCACCTCTCGCAGCAGTTCGCTGTCGCTAAGACGGGCGATCTTTGAGATCTTCATCCCGTTTCGGTTCAATATTGACACGGTGATGAGTTTCTTAAGCTCCTCTTCTGTATAGTGCCTTATGTTCGAATCGCTCCTTTCAGGTGTCAGGATCCCGTACCTTTTCTCCCACATTCTGATGGTATGTGCCTTTATACCACAGAAATTCTCCAGATCCTTTATGGAGTATGTCCTGCTTCCTGCATTCATCTCTCTCAATGTTACTTACTCACAGACTATAACAATGAGAATGTATAATTGTTTATCGTTTTTTCATCAAGGTCTTCACCGGCGCTCCGGCATTCTATAGCCACCATCCTTTCAGGCATTACCGGATGTGCCGTCAGGCATATCCTTCATGTGACTTTGGTGTCTTCAGGCATGACAGTGAATCTTCCGGGGTTTCACACAAGGGTTACAGATTCCGGATCAGTGGCTCGGATCCCCCGGGAATGGCTCTCCTTCATAGCTTCAAATTCCTAAAGAAACAGCTTTAACATAATGCAAAAAAGTAGTAAATTCGCAGTTCATTGGATTTTGATGAAGGACGTACAGAGTGTAAAGCAGAGGTTTGGGATAATCGGAAATCATGAGGGTCTGAACAGGGCTATCGACATAGCGGTTCAGGTTGCTCCCACAGATCTCTCCGTCCTTATAACCGGGGAGAGCGGCACAGGTAAGGAGGTCTTTCCGCAGGTGATACATACGCACGGCCTTCGTAAGCACGGGCCATACATAGCAGTTAACTGCGGGGCAATACCGGAGGGCACAATAGACTCGGAACTGTTTGGTCATGAAAAGGGTGCATTTACCGGGGCAACTGACAGCAGGAAAGGATACTTCGAGGTGGCAAACGGCGGATCGATCTTCCTAGATGAAGTGGCTGAACTCCCGCTTTCCACACAGGTGAGACTCCTCAGGGTGCTGGAAACGGGAGAATTCATCAGGGTTGGATCATCAAAGGTTCAGAAGACCGATGTCAGGGTCATAGCCGCAACCAATGTAGATATAGTTCAGGCAGTCAGTTCAGGCAGGTTCCGTGAGGACCTGTTTTACAGGCTGAACACTGTGCCGATACGTGTACCCTCACTGCGTGAAAGAGGGGAAGATATCATACTCCTCTTCCGCAAATTTGCAGTTGATTTTGCCGAGCGTTACCGTATGCCGGCAATAAGACCTGACCACCAGGCCAGGGAGATGCTCATCAGCTATTACTGGCCCGGCAACGTCAGACAGCTTAAGAATATCACTGAACAGATATCCGTGATTGAGCAGGATCGTGAGGTGACCGCTGAAATGCTTTCACGTTACCTGCCTGATATCCAGAGTGGCAGGCTCCCGGTACCTGTCCGGACTTTCCCCGAGGAGAAGAGCTTCAGCAGTGAGCGGGAGATACTCTATAAGGTCCTTTTCGATATGAAGAGCGATATGCATGACCTGAAGAATCTTGTTTATGATCTACTCAGTACCGGTGATCCGGACAATCTCACCGAAAGTGGGGCCAGGGCCGCTCGTAATCTTTTTAAACAGGGAACCCTCCACAAGGATACCTTTGAGCAGGTGCCGCCGGTAAAGGTCAGCTACAGCCCTTCCAGGGAATCCCGGGTGATTGAAGACACCGAGGAGGTGATTGAGGAATCACTCTCACTGACTGACCGCGAAAAGGAACTTATTATTAAGGCTCTCGACAAGAACAACGGGAAGCGAAAGCTTGCGGCAACCGAACTGGGGATATCCGAAAGAACCCTTTACAGGAAAATTAAAGAGTACGGACTCGATGCCTAAAGCTGTCAGGATATTGCTGCCGCTGACCTTGCTGCTGATGATAGCTGGATGCGGAATAAAAATCAAATACTCCTTTACCGGAGCATCAATTCCGGTTGAAGCAAGGACAATCAGCATTGCAACCTTCCAGAACAGGGCAAGCCTGGTGGTTCCCGGACTGACACAGACCATGACCGATGCACTTATTGACATGTGCCGCGCCCAGACCAACCTTGACATGGTCTCCTCGGGGGGCGACCTCAGCTTTGAGGGAGAGATATCCGATTACAAGACACAGCCGCTAACCGTAGGAGGGAATGAGCAGGCTGCTATGAACCGCTTCTCAATCTCCGTCAGGGTCAGGTATGTGAACAGCTTCAACAGTGACCTCAGCTTCGATCAGACTTTCACCCGGTACCAGGACTACAACAGTGCCCTCAACCTGAGTGAAGTTGAATCCAGCCTGACTGAAGAAATTGTCAAGATGCTTACAGAGGATATTTTTAACCGGGCGTTTGTCAACTGGTAGTATTGCTCATGAACAGGAATGAATTCAACAGGTTCATCGCTGGCATTGATCTTCCGGGTCCCGCTGACCTGGAGAGACTGAAAGAGCTGGTTGACCTTTTCCCCTGGTTTCACTCCGCCCATCTTCTGCTTCTCAGGTGTCTAAAGGAAAACTCTGATATAAGGTTTGATCCTCAGTTGAAGGCATCAGCACTCTCTGTCAACGACAGGGAGGTTCTCTATCATTATCTGTTTCTTTCATCCTCGGAGCCGGTCCCGGCCCCGGAGCCCGTTACGGCAAATGAAACTGTCCCGGAGCCTGTTGCGGCACAGGTGGAGATTGCCGCCGTACCGGTAGTGTCAGCTGAGCCGGCCCCGGAGCCTGTTGCGGCACAGGTGGAGATTGCCGCCGTACCGGTAGTGTCAGCTGAGCCGGCCCCGGAGCCTGTTGCGGCAATTGAAACTGTCCCGGAGCCCGTTGCGGCAGATGAAACTGTCCCGGAGCCTGTTGCGGCAGATGAAACTGTCCCGGAGCCTGTTGCGGCAACTGACATAACCCCTGAATCTGTGACA
>CAYYEH010000007.1:22203-68138 GCA_964470815.1 uncultured Rikenella sp. | reverse complement strand
GCAGGCGTGAATGTTCAAAGACAAATTCCATTCTGCGCTCACGGCGGATCTCCCAAATCAGTGCCGGCACATCAGCATCACGGTCAGGATCATTGGGAAGGCTTGCCAGTGACATAGGAGCAGTCTTCTGGATGCCCTTGGCAATGGCAGCTGCATCGAGAGGCCTGGTGCGGATAGCGTTTATGGATGCATCTATATCCGCCTGGGTCACAGCCGGACCACCCATCGTTGCAAGTTCAGCCTTTGCCTCAATCCAGTTAAGCACTACCTCTCCCAGCCTCATCACGGGAGCATCATTGGTATTGGTGTTTGATCCGTACTCTGCCGGATAGGTTCTTCCGTAATATGTCGGACCTATCCTGTCAATGAACTTATCAGAGAGAAGCAGGGTTGCAGCTTCCTTCATGGGCTTGTCCCAGAAGGTGGCTTCAAAGCGCGGGTCACGCGTGGCAATCATGCTTGTAAAGTCAAGCTTGGCAGCATTAGGCAGAGTGGATGACTGATAAACCTGCCCGTCAGCACAGATGAATGACTTGGCAAGGTCAAGGTTGGCTGCCTGCGGCTGACTTTCTGTGGTGTTGGCATACGAAGCAATGTGATGGGTTACACCCACGGTTGCATCATAATGCCTGTACAATATCACTTCCTTATTATTGGCCAGGTCAAATGATCCGAACAGCGAACGGAAGTCGCTCGTGAAGGAATACTTCCCTGAAGCCATAACAATATTTGCGGCATCCACTGCCATCTGAAGGTATTTCTGGGCCTTTTCCGTATTGTTAAGATGGTATTTCTGCCATGTGCCTTCAAAAAGCATCAGCCTTGAAATGAATCCTGCTGCTATATACCTGTTGAGATACTGTGCACTGCCGTCATTAAGACGCATATTTGCAAGAACATATGCAAAGTCATCGTATACAGCATCCATAACCAGTGTCCGGCTGTCCCTGTCCTTGTACAACAGGTCGGTTTCAGTGTCAAGTATCACCCTGTCATAATAGGGCACATTGCCAAAGACACTCACCAGGCGGCTGTACTCGTATCCCCTGAAGAAACGTGCAACTGCACTCCAATGGTTATATGCCTCGGTGGTTATATATGTATCCTTCATCTTATTGATTCTCTCGAGGAAGAGATTGGATTTACGGACATAGGCAAAGTTCCATGAAGGGCCGCAATAGGTGATCATCATTGATGGAGTCTCGCTGGTGGATGCTCTTGATGACGGTGGCTGTGTCTCAAAACTTTGCTGCTTTCCGGCTTGTGTGAAGTCATCAGCAAAATAGTATCCTCTTAAGGGAGCGTAGTCAACACCCCATGCTGAGTTGTAACCAACAAAGTAGTTAATGTAGAACCCGTTCGCAAAAAGGCGCAGGTTGTTTTCAGATGTCCAGTAGTTCTGATCATTCATCGTGGTAAGTGACGGTCTGTCGAGGAAATCTTCGCATCCGCCCAGGAACAGAGCTACCAAAGCTATGATTACAGTCAATTTTCTTTTCATAGTACTTAGTTTTTAGAAGTTTACCTGAAGACCGACCGATGCACTCTTAAACGTAGGTACACCAACACCTGTTCGACCCAGGTTGTAGTTAGAGGTGTTCCACATCGAATACCCTGATATTTCTTCAGGATCAATAGGAAGCGACCCCAGATGGTCAAAGGTCAGGAAGTTCTCAAGTGCCACATAAACGCGAAGCTTGTTGATTGATATCTTCCTTGTGAGATTGGAGGGCAGGGAATATCCGAGAGTGATATTCTTCAGCCTGAGATACGCCATATTGAGCAGATATCTCGTCTGGGGCTGCATGTTGAGCGTAGTGCTGCTGCCTGCCTGGTTGTAAGGCCGGGGATAGAATGCATCAGTTCTGTCAGGCCTCCAGAAATCGCCTGCAAAGGCCTGTGGCATTGCACCGTCAGCCGAGTTATAACCCGGGATTGCGAGGAAGCCGTCACCCCAGACTTCACGTTTTCCAACACCCTGGATGAAGAATGACAGGTCAATTCCTTTATAATCAACGTCAGCCCGGAATCCGTAGAGGAAGCGGGGGGTTGAGTTGCCGATGATCTTAAGATCACCATAGTCAGGATTACCGTCAGCATCTTCAATCAGCCTGTTGCCGGGGTTGATGTATCCGTCACCGTTCTGGTCAACGAATTTCACGTCACCGGGCATGAAGAGGAAGTTGCCGGACTGAAGTCTCCCCTGAATGGGTGTGTTTGCATCTGCAGGCTGGTAGATGGTGTAGTTGGCAGTCCCGGCCTCATTCGGCACCGTGATCCTTATCAGGTTGCCTTCATTGTCATAAGCAAAGTCATCCTCCTGGAAGAGCCTGTCAGTTTCATAGCCCCAGATCTCACCATATGTCTTGCCTACGTACCATGAATCAATGCTCTTGGTTGATCCATATTCTGTGATCTTGGACACAGCGTTTGACAGTGTTGCCATCAGGCTGATCCCGAGTCCGTTTTCAAACCGGTGGTTGTAATCAGCCTGTAATTCGAATCCGTGAGTACGCAATGAACCGAAGTTGCTCTGCGGTGCAAGAGTACCGAATGTCGCGGGAAGACCTTCCTGAGGAACAATCATGTTCCGGGTATCACGACGGTACCAGTCAAATGTAATACCGAGCTTGTTGCTGAGGAAGCGTGAATCAAATCCAAGGTTCAGGGTTGTAATATCCTGCCATGTAACTGATGCGGAAACAGCCCCGGGTGTACCGAACTGGTAAAGTTTATTGGCGCCTATAAGCCAGTTGTTCTGTGACCCGCTCATTGTGGGGATATAGAGTGAATTCGAAACTGTCTGGTCCCCGATGGTACCCCATGAAGCGCGAAGCTTGAATGAGCTGAGTGCCGGCCTTGCCCAGGTCATAAATTCTTCCTGAGTAAGAATCCATCCTGCCGAGAATGAGGGGAACAAGCGCCACTGAAGTTCTGTCGGGAATTTTGAGGTACCGTCATACCTTAAGTTGGCCTCAAGAAGATATTTCTCCCTGAAATTATAGTTGAGACGTCCGTAAAAGCCAAGCTGTGATTCCCAATATGCTCCTCCGCTTGTTGTCTGCGTGCCATAAGCAAGATCAAACTGCGGATTGCTGTAATCAATGAGCTGTGTTGTCTGCGACCAGTTGTAGGCCTCTTCATACGCTACCCTGTTCATCCCGACCATAAACCTGAACTGGTGATCATCCAACAGTTCCATATCATATGTTGTGAAGAGATTTATGGTATTCCTCACGTTGTTTTCAGAACGCCGGTATATATGATCAGGGTTCGAACCAACTGCCGTATATGTATCCATGCTCAGCCTGAAGGCCGGTATTGCGCCCGGTGTGGTTGATGAGACAACCTGGCCGGTACTTGAATCGACGTATATCCGGTTGCCGTTATCATCCAGTTTCGGTATTGCAGAAGTCCATGTATTGCGTGCCGTGTACCTTGTACCCGGTCTGTGGGTGATATATTCCAGGTTTGAATGGGTATAGTCAAAGTTGATATTCCAGTTTTTCATCGGTGTGATCTCCAGGCCTCCGTTCATGCTGGCATAGTTGTTCATCTGGAAAGCAGTGTTCGCAACCGACATTTCGTAGGCCGGGTTACGTGTCGGATCACCATCCTCTGTAGTCATAGGATAAGTGGGTCCCCAACGGTAGATATAAAGCCATGGGTCCGCAGTAGTGGAGTTGGTTGCATATGCATATCTCTTGTTCCGCTTTGAATAAAGGGCCCCCACATTAACCCTCAGCCAGTCAGTTACCTGGGTGCCCAGTTTGATAGATCCGTTATAACGTTTGAAATCATCAATCTTTGACGGTTTGATCAGACCTGTCTGATCGAGGTATCCGAGACTAATATTATAATCCGTGTTCCCGCTCTTTCCGTTAACCGAAAAATTATGCAGCTGGGTCGGAGTCCACTCTTTTACCATATAGTAGTATGGGTCATATGTTCTTAGCCCTATCTTACGGTTGTTGGCATCAACGTACCAGTCGCGGCCAAAGACCATAGGATCATCAGGTCCAACAACATCTCCCCACTTTTCCTGCCATTCAACTGCCTTTTCATATCCCTCACGGGTAACCATCCAGAAAGCGCCTGCCACGGTTCCGCCTACGCGTTCAAATGCTGCAAGTGTATACTCCAGTGCATCAAGACCGGCCATATCCATTTTCTTGGAAATGTTCTGGAATGAAAGGTTTCCGTTGTATGAAACGGTCACTCCCTGATTCTTTGCGCCCTTCTTCGTGGTAATAAGGATAACGCCGAATGCTGCTTTTGCACCGTAGATCGAAGCAGAAGCCGCATCTTTAAAGATGGAGATTGATTCGATATCATCAGGGTTAAGCATCTGGATCGAGGGAATCTCAACGTTGTCAACAAGGATAAGAGGTGATGATCCTCCCTGAAGTGAACCAATCTGACCACGTATCTTCATGATCGGGTCAGAACCGATTTCACCGCTGGGGATAACCACGCTGAGTCCGGGCATGGTTCCCTGGAGACCGCGGCCGGCATCGGCAATCGGCCTTGCTTCAAGTGTCTTTTCAACATTTACCGAAGATACCGCTCCGGTCAGGTTGGCCCTTCTCTGAGTGCCGTAACCGACCACCACAACCTCTTCAATAAACTCAACATCAGGCCTCAGGTTAACATCAATCCTGTTGGCTGCGCCCACGGTCACCTCCTGTGTTGAATATCCCAGAGAAGTAAAGACAAGTACCTGCCCCGGAGCAACGGTGATTGAGTAAACCCCGTTCAGGTCGGTACTCGTACCTGTGGTAGTGTTCTTGATTATCACATTGACGCCAGGCAACTTCTCATTCGTTGTGGCGTCAGTGACAGTCCCTGTCACGATCTTAGACTGAGCATAAATGCTTTGTGAAAGCATCAGTCCCAAAACCGCAAACAACATTAATAGTTTTGTTCTCATGTGATTGGATTTAGGGTTAATTAGTATAGATTAGGTTATATAATTGGAAATATAATGTCAGATATTCCCATAAGAAAGATACATTATTTCTCTGCAGGTTGTATTACAAGTTCTCACTTTTTTTCTCAATAATTCCTATTCCAGGTCTGTCGGGAAGTGTCACCTTCCCGTCAACAACAGTCATTCCTTCATACAAATCATTGCTAATCAATAGGTTGCCGTCAAGGTCCGCCCAGTCCACTAAAGGAGATAACTGGGCTGCTGCCGAAACTGCACATGAAGTTTCGGTCATACATCCTATCAAAATCTTCATTCCCATCTGCCTTGCCATGGTTATCATCTTGTAGGCAGCATCCATCCCTCCGCACTTCATCAGCTTGATATTGATGCCGGAATAGACACCCTTCATCAGGAGCAGGTCATCTACAGTCTGCAGGGCTTCATCGGCGATGATTGGCAGGGGACTGTTCTCGGTCAGCCAGGCTATGTCATCAACCTGTTCCTTTGGCATCGGTTGTTCAATGAAGAGTGCTCCCCGCTGGCTGAGGTAGTTTGCCATTTCAAGGGCATAATTGCGGTCTTTCCATCCCTGGTTGACGTCAACGAAGACAGGTACGTCGGTCACTGACCTGACAGTATCGATCATTTCCCTGTCATTGTCCCTGCCCATCTTGATCTTGAGAAGCTTGAAGGCATTGGCTTCAAGAGTTTTTTCCCTGACCACGTCGGCAGTATCAATGCCGATAGTGAAGCTTGTCACTGGGGCTTTCCGGGGATCGAGGCCCCAGAGCCTGAACCAGGGCTGACCCAGAAGCTTGCCGGTCAGATCATGCAGGGCTATGTCAAGAGATGCCTTTGCCGCATGATTGCCCGGCATGATCCCCTCAATATAGGCAAGGATGTCCTCCCTCATGAACGGATCACTGAACTGCTCCAGGTTAACTTTGGAGAGGAAATTGAGGACTGACTCATGGCTCTCTCCAAGGTAGGGAGGCATGGAAGCCTCACCAAAGCCCTTTATGCCATCATACTCTATGGTGGTAAGTACCACAGGTGTCGTGGTCCTGGAACTGGCAGCAACCGTGAATACGTGTCTGAGCTGAAGCTCATATGGCTTATAGCTCAATTTAAGCGCTCCCCCGCTTTTACCCGCTCCCATGACCAGGCCTGAGGCCCTGTCTCCGGGTGATCCCTTGCAACCGGTTATCAGTGCACCTGCTGCAAGCCCGCTGATCTTGATAAAATCTCTTTTCTTCATGTAAAGGAAGTAAGTGTTTTATGGTCTCAATGACCCGCATGCCATCAGATTGAACATCCGGGTAAACCTTGGTTATCAGAAATACCAGCTGTGCTGCGCCACTCTCTGCAAACCCTTCCCCTCCGTGAAGCCGGTTACTCTCCTCGCCCCCTGCAAACTCTCGAGCAGATTGGAGCTGTAGTTCGTCCTCGCAGAATCGAAACTGGAGACTATTACCATCCCTGGCCCTGCTGTAGCATGGATAAATTCATTGTCTCCTATATACAATCCGGTGTGTGTGATATTCTTCCTTCCATCTCTTTCGCTGCCAAAATATAACAGATCTCCCGGGGCAAGTGATTTATTGGGATTTTCGATGCTCACCTCGTCGCCATACCTGAACTGGCCGGATGCATCGCGGGTCATTATCACCCCGCCGAAATAATAAATGTTCTTTGTATAACCACTGCAGTCTACTCCCTTTGTGGAGGTGCCGCCCCAAAGATACGGGGTGCCCATAAATGATTTGGCAAAACGTATGAGCCTCTGCGGTTCAATATCGACCCTGCTGGCCCATACCTCCAGGTCTGCCGCTTCACTCTTCTTGACCTCTCCTGTCCTCCCGTCAGGCAAAATGACGGCCCATCTGTCTCCCCTGGAGCCTTTTATGACCAGAATCGCTCCGAAAGTGATATCTGACACCGTCTCACCCTGAATGTCGGTAATCACCCCTGTGTGTCCGAGGAAGATCACTCTCTCACTCCCCCTCCATGCAATCATTTCATCATCAGTCAGTTCAATAATAGTATTTCTAACCCAACCGATATATGAATCAGGCATTTGGACCAAGTGCCATCCTCCCCTTTTGTCAAGTATTTTTACCGGAGTTCCCATCAGCGCCTGGGTTGCCATCTCGGCTGAGTGCGCAGGCCTTGAGCGGATATTACACACACTTACACTTATCAGACCCCAGGGCTTATCCACCACTGCGGGATCAGGCATAACGGTTATGCTGTCAGCATAAACGCGACCCGAAGCATCAAGCATCTCAATAATTGCACTTTTAGCTTCAGGAAGATCAGTCTCACCCTTTACTGTCAGTACACCGTTCTCTGACAGGATAAGTGAAACATCACACACCGATTCAGCATGCTGGGGCACCATCGCAGATGCAATTGAATCAAGCCGTTCCTTCAGTTCTGCAGGAACTTCCTTCTTCTGACAACCGGCAAGCAAAATCAGGCTTACTATTAAGAGAGGGCAGTTTAAGGGTTTCATGAAAGTTGTATTACATCTTACAAATCCAAAAATAAATATTTATAATATTCAAATCAATAGGCAATTGAATTTTATTTAATTTGTAAGACAGAAATATTTCATACGCCGGGTCGGGACTTGTATTATAAGAGACAAAAATGCTCTGGTTACTGCCTGCCCCCACTGGCATGATTATAAAAAATGAAGCAATAAATGATATATGAAGACAATTACAGGATCATTTTTCATGACCGGGATGACTTTCATTCTGGCATTTTTCTGTTCAGGATCCCTTTCCGGACAGCGGGTTGAAACCGGGATTGAGACCCTGGTCAAAAACAAATTCGGCATTCTGCAGGGAAAGCGGGTTGGACTTGTCACAAACCCCACCGGGGTGGACAGCCGTCTCAGGTCAACAGTTGACATCTTCCACAATGCTCCGGAGGTGAATCTTGTTGCTCTATATGGTCCGGAGCATGGTGTAAGGGGTGAGTTCACGGCCGGTGAGTATGTTGAGTTTGAGACTGACCCGTCAACAGGTCTGCCTGTCTACAGCCTGTACGGGAAAACGCGTAAACCCTCGCCCGAGATGTTGAAAGGCATTGACATCCTGGTATACGACATACAGGACATAGGGTCAAGGTCCTATACCTTTATAAGCACGCTTGGCCTGGTGATGGAGGCGGCGGCTGAAAACGGAATCCCGTTGGTGGTTCTTGACCGGCCCAATCCTCTCGGTGGCATACGCATGGAAGGGGCTGTCACCCGCCCCGGCTTCTTTTCATTTGTCAGTCAGTTTGCCATCCCATACATCCATGGAATGACCGTGGGCGAGCTTGCCACCTTCCTTAACGGAGAAAAAATGCTGGCAAACGGCGTTGTCTGCGGGTTGCATATAGTAAAGATGACCGGTTGGCAGAGAGATATGCACTTCGGGGATACCGGACTGCCCTGGGTGCCATCTTCTCCCCAGGTGCCCCACAGAGACACTCCACTCTACTACCCTGCCACCGGAATCGCCGGTGAACTCTATGCCGTCAGCATTGGAGTGGGTTATACAATTCCTTTCCAGACATTCGCCGCACCCTGGATCAATGCCGACTCCCTGTCGGCATCCCTTAACGGGCTACAGCTTCCGGGAGTGATCTTCAGGCCGATCCACTATAAACCATATTTCAGCACCCTCGAGGGCAAAATGGTACACGGAGTACAGATACATATCACCGATGCTGCGGCAGCCCCGCTGACACTGCTGCAGTTTTATATAATGCAGGAAGCACACCGTCTGTGGCCAGACAAAAACCTCTTTACCATGTGTGATCCGTCTCGACACGCCATGTTCGACAAGGTTTGCGGTACCGACGAAGTGAGGAAAACCTTCACGAAGAATTTCAGGGTCAGCGACATCATGGGCCTATGGACCGATGATATACCTGCCTTCAGGGCAAAAGCCTCAAAATACTTCCTTTACGATTGATTTCAGTGGATATCAGCCCCCTCGACGCTTTTCTCAAGCTCGCGGGCATGCTGTAGGAACTCATTGAGCAGCATCTCCTTGTAGTAGACCATGCCATGTGTTCCCCTTATCTTCGGACTTTCATTCTCATAGAAGAAGTCCTTGCCCATGATCAGCTGAACCTGTTTGAACTGCTCAACCCAAACCTGTTGCGACAGGTCGCTGAAAGGTCCGTCATAAGAGGGGCTCGGGAAGGAAGCATTGACCTGGCTGACGTAGCAGTCCCGGAATGACTGGTTTAGCACGGCCATGGAGTTGAGTGATACCGGCACAAATACGTTTGCCTCCGAAGGAAGGAACCTGAACCAGACATTCCTGTATCCTATAATCCTCAGCTCGGAGAGATCCTTCTCCAGGCTCCACTGTCTCAGCGCCTCGGCAATTGCCTGCAACACCTTATAGTGAGTGTCAGGTCCGGAACCTTCCGGGTCAAATGCGAGACTGATGATATCAGGCTGTATCCTCCTCAGGCACTTAAGAATAGGCTCTACATCCCTGTGCTTGTCAGGCTGCCGGGTGAAAATATCTCCTGTGTAAAAGCCCAGCCGCAGATGTTCAATGTTGCGGACCGGAACACCATAGTGAGCCCATACCAGTTCCTCCTCATACTCCCGGAGCATCCCCTTCAGTCTCTGGATATCAGGCGGATTCTTCTCACCGCTGTAACTGCCTCGGATAAGTTCAATATTCTTTCTGATCTGTTCCACCAGCTGCTCCTTTGATTTAAGCTGGTAGATATCTACCATGGCACGTACAATGCGGTGACACAAACCCCTCAGTTTTCCGGCTTCATCCTTATCTGCAACCTTGTCGAGATAATGACTTACATCCTTGTCCCACTTGAACTTATAACCTGACTCAAAGAAATCAGGATACCGAAGCATCTGGATCATGTCAATGGATATCAGCCGCTGTGTCTCCTCAAGCAGCCTCAGTATCATGCCATTGGTCACTGCCGTGAATCCCGAGGTGAGTACGGAGAAGTGAAACCTGTTGGTTATCTCCCTAAGCTGGGGAATAATGGCCGGGAAAATCCCAAGCATGATATCATCATGATGGGGACCGGTATGAAAAAAGGTGGTGTTCCTCTCCCTTTTAAGTCCTGCCTCCATCTTTCGCTTCGTGGATTCAATTACATCAGCAACCGTGGTCAGGCTGACATCCGGGATGAGAGAGCAGTATTCATCGTTCAGGAGATCATCCAGAACCAGTTTATGAGCATATTTTTCAATCTTCTGACAGAGGTCGAAGACTGCCCTTTCGGTCTTTTCGAAAGTCCATTCGCCCTCTTTGTAGTATTTCTCAATTGAGTCATGCAGCTGTACCGAAGCCCCTTCGGTGAGGTAAAAACGGGCATTGGGAAGGGACTGCAGAACCGTTGCAGGGAAAAGGTTATCCGGTTCATTCTCCAGCGCATTTCTTACAACCAGTGCCTTCGCATCGCCGGCAGCAAAGATTATTGCAACCGCATCAGGATTGCAGGATATGGTGCCCAGTCCGATTGTGATCACAAGCCTGGTCCTGGAAACCTCTATCCCTCCCAGGTCACCGGCTGAAGCAGCCTGTGTCTCAAAGTTGGTTGCAGTGAGCCTGGTGGCCGAGTTGTGGTCGCTTCCCCTGGTATTGAAAGCTATATGGCCGTCAGGCCCTATGCCCCCGAGGAAGAACCCGATCCCTCCCAGGGCACGGATCTTCTTCTCATAACCTGTGCACCAGTTGTCTATCCTGAACAGAGACTCCTGCTGTAGCTTCTCCCTTGATCCGGATGCTTCCCTGTTACGGAGTGAAAGATCGATGATGTTATCAGGGAAAACCTCTGAAAAGTGTCTGCCGCCGGCCAGAGTTATTTCCTCTGAATTGATAAGGAGTGCCTTTGCGGGATCAAGGTCAAATCCTTCTATATAGTAGTTTCTTACATAATCATAGAAACTGTTGTGCTGACGTGGATCAATCGGGTAAAACTCATCTATCTGTACGAAATGGAGGCCCCGGAGCGATGGTTTTTTTTCAAGGAAGAGACCGTTGTCCTCTCTGATTTTCCTTGACTCCGGTTTATCCCAGTTGTTCAGCAGGTACTTTGTCCACTTGATAAAATACTCCGGCGTTTTACCTGTCGGGAGGCTGATTACCCCGTCAGGATTCTCAGAAACCCACTCAAGGAACCTGAGTGATGTCAGTAGTCCCAGCCCCGGGAAGTTATCCACAATGATATATGGCATCCTCGTTGTCATCTTGTTTCTTCCTGAACGGTTGAAAAACGACTGTTCCACCTTGCTGAAACCTGAAGTATTCATAATCTCCTGTTTTATATTTTCCATTTCATTATACAAGCGCATCGTAAAGCACCTCAACGGGGTGTACTGCCCTTTTACCGGTACCATCAGCTATATGGTGCCTGCATGATGTTCCCGGGGCGGTGATGACCGTCTCTTCCGCAGCGGCTCTCACTGCGGGAAAAAGTATCATTTCACCTATCTTCATGCTCATTTCATAATGTTCCTTCTCATAGCCGAAGGCACCTGCCATTCCGCAGCATCCGTCGTTGATCTCCTCCACTGTGTAGTTGACAGGGAGCGACAGCATCCTGATCGTCGGCACCGTGGAGGCAATTGCCTTCTGCTGGCAGTGGCCGTGAAGCAGTACCTTCACCGGCCTGTCGGTAAAACTGGCAGAGGTGATATTGCCCCGCTCAATCTCACGGCAGATGAACTCCTCAAAGAGCAGTGCGTTGCATGCCAGCCGCCTGGCATCAACGGCAAGGGTCTTACCGGCCATCTCAGGATATTCATCACGGAATGTAAGCAGAGCCGATGGTTCTATTCCTACAAGTGGCCTGTCATCCGAAACAACATCACGGAGCAGTAAAATGTTCCTGATTGCAATTTTCCTTGCAGACCTGATCAGACCTTTGGAAAGGAAGGTACGGCCGCTCTCGCGATGACGCGGTATGATCACCTCATATCCAAGCCGCTCAAGCAGCATCACAGCTGTGATGCCGATGTCACTCTCATTGTAGTTGGTGAACTCATCGGCGAAGAGAAAGACGGTGCCCTTTGGTGCCTGTTTGTTTCTATCAATGTTCCCCTTCGTCGGTTTGCCCTCCGGGATGACCGTAACGGAGGAGAGAGATTTCCCGTTCCCCAGGCCATGACGCCTGCCCCATCCCCTGAGAGTCACAGGGGAAAGTGCCGGTATGGGTCTGCTGACTGAAAAGCCTATCAGCCGCTTGAAGAGCGAAGTACCGGTAATCAGATTCGTAACCGGACGTATCATCATCCCTGGCGCATAAAGCCTTGGCAGCCAGGCTATCAGCCATGCGCGGAAAGGCACATGGTGAATGTCATAATAATGCTGGAGAAACTCAGCCTTGAGCCTGGCCACATCCACGTTCGACGGACACTCTGACTTGCATGCCTTGCATGATATGCAGAGATCCATCACCCTGTATATCTCCTCGTGATCAAACTTATTCTTTTTATCTGATCTTGTCAGGAATTCCCTCAGGATGTTGGCACGTGCACGGGTTGTTTTATCCTCATCGAGTGTTGCCATGAAGGTGGGACACATGGTTCCGCCCACCAGGGAACTCTTGCGGCAGTCGCCCGAACCGCTGCACTTCTCGGCTGCATAGAGAAGCCCCTCCTCTTCGGGAAAGTCAAATACCAGGCCCGGATAACTGCGCCGCTCTCCGGCGGGATAACGAAGATTCTCAGTTATCGGAGGTGTATCGGTTATCTTGCCCGGGTTGAACAGTCCGTATGGATCCCAGGTCTTTTTCAGCTCCTTCAGAAGGGCATAGTTGTGCGGTCCCAGCATCAGCGGGATGAACTCACCCCTGAGCCTCCCGTCACCGTGCTCTCCGCTGAGCGAGCCACGGTATTTCTTGACCAGCTTTGCAATATCTTCAGCCAGCCCGCGGAAGGTTTTTATGTCATCAGGGTCCTTGAGATCCAGCAGCGGACTGAGATGCAGTTCCCCGGTGGCAATATGTGCATAATATGCACAGCTCAGGCCATGCTTTTCCAGAACACCTACAGCTTCCTCAAGATAGTCGGGGAACAGTTCAGGCAGTACAGCTGTATCTTCAATAACCTGCACACTCTTTTTCCGTCCGGGTATATTCAGCAGAACCCCCAGACCTGCCTTTCGCAGCTCCCATACCCTGGCCATCTCGTCAGCGCCGGTGTAAAGCGGGAAGTGGAATCCGTAACCTGCATTAACCATATCCGCTTCCATGGCAGCCGCAACGGCTTTAATCTCATCGTATGACGGCCTGATTATCTCAATCAGCAGAATCGACTTCGGATCACCCTTGACAAAGAAGCGGTTACGGTTCTGCTCTATGTTGTCCTTTGTGCAGTTAAGGATATAGTCATCAATCAGTTCCACGGCTGCCGGATGATGCTTCAGAACCAGGATATTAGCCCTCACTGCATCCTGCAGGCTGTTGAAGTGTGCACACAGCAGGCCGGTCTTCTCTTCGGTGACAGGCACCAGGTTCAGTTTCATCGAGACGGTGAATGCCAGTGTACCCTCGGAGCCGGCAAGCAGCTTACACACGTTGATCATCTCCCCGTTGCCTGTGAACGGATCGCTCTCCAGGAGTGCATCCAGGGCATAACCATTGTTACGGCGTCGGAGTGCAGGATGAGGATACTCCCTGCGGATCTCCTCTGCATTGCGCGGATCAGAAAGCATATCACGCAGATTCCTGTAGATTTTCGTTTCATGAAGAGCAGGATCTCCGTCACATTTCTCATTGAACTCCCTTGTGGTCAGTGCCCTGAAATGAGCCTCCGAGCCGTCAGACAATATTGCCTCAACCTCAAGGATATGGTCTCTGACACTACCATGAATTATTGAATGGGCCCCGCAGGAGTTGTTGCCGAGCATCCCTCCCATGACACACCGGTTGGCCGTGGAGGTCTCAGGTCCGAACTGCAGCCTGTACGGAGCAAGATACCTGTTCAGCTCCGCCAGCACCACCCCGGGCTCCACTCGCACCCAGTGTTCACCAGGATTAAACTCAAGTATGCGGTTGAGATACCTCGAGACATCCATCACAATGCCCGGACCAACCACCTGCCCGGCAAGTGATGTACCCGCCCCCCGGGGTATCACGGAACTACCAGTCTCACGGGCAAAAGAAAGGATCTTCCTTATGTCATCAACATTGGCAGGCCTGGTTACGGCGACAGGTATTTCCCTGTAGGCAGAAGCGTCAGTGGCATACAGTATCCTCCGGGTCTGATCAGTATAGAGATCACCCTCCAGAACCTCCCTCAATCGGTCAAACCTCACATCCTGCTTCATGGTTTATGATCAGTTTCAGTTCTGCTTCGCGCTCTTCTTTCCGAATTCAGGGTCTATCTTCAGCAGTGACACCGCTATCAGCGGGACTATGCTGCAGATCATTACCCACAGGAAGAAGTGGTTGTATCCGAGCTGTTCCTGCAGCCAGCCTGCGAACATCCCCGGCAACATCATACCAAGAGCCATAAACCCTGTGCAAATGGCATAATGTGCAGTTTTATATTTTCCCTCCGAGAAATAGATCAGGTAAAGCATGTAAGCCGTAAACCCGAACCCATACCCGAACTGCTCAACAAAAACACATATGTTGATAATAAGCAGGTTGTCAGTCTGGGTAAAGCTAAGGTAAAGGAATGTGGCTGACGTCAGAAGCATGCTGAGAGTCATGGGCCAGAGCCATTTCTTCAGGCCTCCCCATGCTGCCACCACACCTCCTATTATGCCTCCGAGAGTGAGCCCGATTATCCCCACCGTACCGTAAACAAACCCTACCTCCCCGGTGGTAAGGCCAAGACCTCCCTTGTCAATCGGATCAAGCAGGAAAGGATTTATAAGTTTCAGCAACTGCGCTTCCGCGAACCGGAAGGTAAGCATGAAGAAGAGCGCCGCCCCAACCTGTGGTTTGCGGAAGAAGGAGGCAAACGTCGCCCCGAATTCCCTGAAAACATCGACAGGTTTCAGATTATCATGCGGCCTGTCAGTATCCGGCCTGGGCAGAACATACTTGTGGTAGAAACTGAATACCAGGAATAAGCCTGCAAGCACAAAGAATGTGACTGCCCATGCCATGGGTATATTGCCTGACAGGCCCTCGTAACTTGCTGATGTATAGCCTTCAAGCTTAGAATCAGCCTGGAAAACCATATATGCAGGCTTATCCCAGTTAGCTTCGTTGAAAACAAGGTGCTCGCCCTGTATCAGAGCAATGCTCCTGTCTCCCTTTTTCAGGGCTGTATTGAGGACCACCTCCCTCCCATGATCCGGTTTTTGCGAGATCCGGACGGGTACCACCGCAACACTTCCGGTCACTGCGGCAACATCGCTCCCCGCCTCCCCGAAGTTTTCCCTGATCCATGCTCCCAATGGTTCCGAAACAGTGATTGCCCACCATCCTTTTTGCTTTGCCTGCTTCTCTTCAAGGGTATAGAACCCGTTACCTATATTGGACGCCCTGATTGAATCAAGGAGGACGGCCAGGCTGTCTTTGTCAACCGTCTGGGTGCTGATGGTAAGCGAGTCACTTCCAATCACAAAATACATCCCGTCAGCGCCAGGTACAGCATCTGCGGTACGTGGCACCTGGAGCACCGTTTTGGAATACTGTGGTGAGGCCTCGATGAATAATGAAACCGGCTCCCTGCCGGAAGAACTCTCGAGAAATCCGGCAAGTATGACAAGAATACCCTGCCCGGTTATGGTGGCTATCCTGTAGAAAGTGCTTCTTATGCCTACATACTTTGCCTGCTGGTTGGTGTTAAGCCCGAGCATGTAAAAGCCGTCGGCTGCAATGTCATGAGTTGCCGAAGCGAAGGCCAGCAGCCAGAAGAATGCCAGGGTTATCTTGAAAAAGAACGACGCCGGTATTGTAAGAGCGATGCTGGCAAAACCAATTGCCAGAACCAGCTGAGTAATGACTATCCACCATCTTTTTGTTTTCAGCAGGTCAACCAGCGGACTCCATATGGGCTTAATCACCCATGGAAGGTATAGCAGGCTGGTATACAGCGCAATATCAGCATTGGAGATACCCATGCGCTTATACATGATAACAGATATGATGTTGACGGCAACATATGGTAACCCTTCAGCAAGATACAGTGTAGGTATCCAGGCCCATGGCGAGCGTTTTGTGTTTTGTGCTGACATTCTGATTTATAGTCTTTTGAAAGTGTATCCCTTTGCCGAATAGTAATCAATGATCTCTCCAAGCCTGAGCCAGAGTTTGTCAGTTCGCTCCGGGGCAGTTCCGGGATGAATAAGCAGTATTGCTCCGTCGAGCCCGCCGGGTGTTATCTCCTCGAATGCTGCCAGCCTTTGTATCAGGAGATCAGATGAACGGTAGTTACCCATATCCGGGGTTGTATAATCAGCGTTGGTCCCCGTCCCGGGAGTGAAATTGACAAGCTTCAGGCCCATCTCCTCACTCCAGCGGCTGATAGCGCTGTTGTACCATTCATAGGGGGCAAGGAACCACCGGGGTTCTTCCTTCTTCAGCCCTGCCTTGCGGAGGGCATTGATATTCCTTTTCAGGTCCTCGTTGAACTGTTGCTTTGTCACCAGCAGGGTGTCACGGTTTTCCCATGGCGCATACAGAAGGTGGCCGTCAGAATGAGGACCGGCATAATGCCCCCCGGAAATTATCCGTTTCACGGCCGCGGCAAAGCTTTTGTTTCTGAGAAAATTGCCTGTAAGGAAAAATGATCCTTTTATATTTTTGTCCTCCAGAACGTTGAGTATATGGTCAAAACCCTCTCCGTGCTCATCGGCCGAAAAGACCAGGTAGATATTCTTCGCACCGGTCCCTCTTCTCACAATGGCACCGTATGCATCGTACAAATCAGTTTCTTTTCCTGTCCTCTCATTCCTTCCCTCTTTTTCAAGAGTCGAAAGGTAGTAACTCAGTCCGGCCGTACCGTCAAGCGTCGGCTCGTTGGTGCTGTAATCACCGATATCATCATGGTAGACAATCCTCCCTCCCTGGAAGGCTGCATAGGGGTCAGGCTTAAGCAGGGTCAGGCCCTTCAGGTTACTGTGAATGCCCTTGCTTATAGGACCGTCAACCAGTCCTCCTGTGGTTGTTTTGCCGAGGTAGACTGTCACGGCAGAGTGAGGGTAAAGAGGGTAATCGCCTCCTGCAGGCATACCGCATATCATTGAAGTGCCCCATGGGTTGCACCCGAAGAGCCAGTCGCGCATGGCTGCCTCCATGTAGTCAAAACGGGTGTCACCCGTTGCCTCACGGTAAAGCCTGCACTGTGTAAGCGCCGCCGAGACATAGTTATTGGAACACCAAACGAAGGGTATCTTTACCTGGAACACGTCATTCCGGTCCCTGGCATCGATGATTTCAAGGCCACTGCGCATGAAATCCAAATACTTCGGGGCATACCTGGTATCTGACATTCCGAGGTTTGCATGGCCCAGATTAACGAAAGGATAGAACTGGTAATGACGTGCGGTGTCTTTTTCCATCCATGGAGTGTGAGGTTCAAGCGTTCCCCAGTAATCAGCCTGGTCAAGATAGTATTTCTCTCCGGTAAGCGTCCATAATTCCCAGGCTGCAAGCTGCATGTCATCAACGTAGTTGTCCTCCTCATAGAAATATGGTGATACATTACAGGCTGTCTGTGTTGCTCCGGGGTCGGTGTGGGCAAACTCAAAGGCATCCGCAGCCCTGGCAGCCATCGTTTCAGCGAAGCGGGGATCGCTTCTGGCGAAGAGCTTAGCCCCCATGGCAAAGACAGAGGCAAACTTGCCCGCCGTGGAGGCAACTCCCTCGGTGCGGTTCTTGAAAGCTGCCAGCCCCTGCGGCTTGCCGGTCACGAAATATACCGGCCTGTACTGACCCAGACCATAGCCTGCCTTATCGAGGTTGGGAAGACGGAAACCCTGGTGGTCACGGTCATCTGCCACCTGGTTGAACATCATCCCGCTGTCAGGATTCATTTTCAGCAGCCATTCTAGTCCCCATTTCACCTCGTCAAGGATGTCGGGGATGCCGTTGCTACCCTTTGTGCCTGCTGCATCGTGAGTGTCGCCGAAGATTTCAGGCGACTTAAGGTAGGCAAACATCATCTGATAGACCGAGGTGGATGTTGTGGCCGTGTACCTCAGGTGGTCACTTGCATCATGATATCCTCCGCGTACGTCAATCGGGGTACCCGAAAGGGTCGGATGGTCAACGATCATTCCGTCATACCGGTGGCAGGTGTCAGCCAGGAAAGGATTATACCCGCATCGCTGCTGTCTGATGTAGTTGAGGAGGAAATCAGCCGTGCCGTCATATACGTTTGATCCTATCCGGAATGTCTCAGACCTGGTGCGGCCATATAATATATAGTATCCTCCTGGAGTTGTGAGTTCTGAGAAATCGAGCCTCGCGGCGGCGGCCATTCCCCATACTGATCCGTCATAGATCTCTGCACCGGCTTTTAAAACAGCCTTGCCGGAAAATGCATCAAAAACGGTAAATGATTTTTCAGTACCGGGCTCCTGCGAAATATAAACGGCCACCTTGACCGATTCCGGGAGGTACCCCAGTTGGTTGATTCTGATCCATGAGTCACCATTTGCGCCGCAGAGGGCTGTGATGAACAAAATCAGGGTCAGAGAAGCTGTTTTCATCTCAGTATAGCTTTAGTATTTCTGCATCAACAAAATAATGTGAAAGTATCTGCCTGTATGAATAGCCGGCTGCACCCATCACAGCGGCTCCTATCTGGCACAGCCCAACGCCATGCCCCCAGCCTGCACCGTGAAGGACAAAAGCAAGCTCATCCCCTTCACCCTGCTTCTCAACGTAAAATGCTGAACTGTAAAGGTGTGACCTGGAAAGGGCTTTCCTTATTTCAAGCTCCTTGCCGATTATCATGCTCTTTTTGTCACCGGTGATCCTAAGCCTGACAAGACGGCCGGAAGTTCCCCTGGTCAGCGGCTCGAGTGAGGTGATACGGCCAAAGTCAATACCTGTTCTCTCCCTGACCAGGTCACTCAGCTCATCCTGGCGGTAGGTAACCTTCCACCTGTAGAAATCATTGGTTTCCTGGTCATAGTTGTTTAGCACCTGTGACAGTATGTTCCTGTCGGATGTATTGCAGAATGCTTGCGGGTTCCCGCTGATCCACTCCACCGCATTCCTTTCATCGGTGAGGTCTTCTTCAGGTGTGCGGGCTGCAGAAGGAGCATCAATGACCTTGCGCAGATAGGAATGTTTTACCGGCTCCCACACATTTTCAAAAATTTCCGTGGCCCCTCCGCAGCACTTTGAATAACGGGCATCGCAAATGAAGTCGCCATGCATCAGCACCTCACCGGCAGTCTGCCTCACTGCCGTCTCAACCTCAATGGTTGATGCCCTGGTAATGCCCTGGTAACGCTGGCAATGATCATCTGCACAGACATCAAAATCCCTGTGATCCTCCCTGTCATACCACCTGGTTATTTCGCTGTCGGTGACAAAGCTGGTACGGTATTTCTCTCCTGTGTCACCAAGACGGAGGGTCTTGTCAATCTGGGCAAGCAACCAGCTCCTGGAGATGACGGCATGTGCCCTCAGGAGTTCACCTGATGAGGTGGCACTCATCTCAGATGAGATGACGCTCACAAGATACTCCTCTGCCGGCAGAATATTGACCGCTGTCAGCCGTTCTCCCCGCAACATGAACTTCAGACTTCCCCTGAAGGTCTGGTCCTCATTTCTCTGCCAGTGAAAATCAACACCAATGGTTACGGCATGAAGAGTGAAGCTGCATGATTCAAAGGATGAAGGAATGAACGTTATCTCTTCTCCCGCCCTGAATGTTCCGGCTTCATTATTAATAATAATTCCGTCGCTGTCTGCCATCGACGTGCAGATGCCTGAAAGCCTCCTGCCGGTCCCCGCAGCAATGAACCCGCCGTTCAGGGTGAATGTCAGCCCGCTGCCTGAGACAATTCCGACGCTTATTTCGGGCTCCTTTTTCCCAGTCATAATACTCCTGATGTTAGGTATGTCAATTCTGCCTCGTCAAGGCATACTTCTCCAAGTATGCCCATGATATCCTCAGATGTTATTTTATTGAAGTCTTCTTCCCTGGGGGTTATGAATACACCGCCGATATCCACTGATGCCGGGCTGAGAAGTATTTTGTTCCCGCCTTCGGCGAAGTAACAGGCCGGCCTGTGAACCCTGCGCGGAATGATGTGGATTGTCCACCGGCCTTCACTGTGGCTGGCAAGTATGTTCAGCATCGGTTCAGGCCGCTCAGACTGGGTGAGAGCGAAGCTTTCACAGAACCTTCCGAAAGATTCGGTCAGGGCTATCGGGTCACTCCCCTTCAGTGTCATAATACCACGCCCGTATCCGCTCCAGAGCCACAGCTCTGTATCCCCCGACTCTGCCACCCTGCGGCATAAAGAAGGATTCTCCTGATCCTTTTCAATGTGGAGGAACCCCTTGTTGCCCGCCTGGAAATGAAGATGGTCAGGCGCGGAGGCTCCGCACTGAGGACCGTTATAAAACAGCACATAATCAGGAAGCGACTCAGCCAGGAGAAGCATGGTCACCATGTTTCCGGCTATCCGCTGCGGTGTGTGCCTCCGGTTGACGATGGTAAGGTGGCGCCTGAAGATGGGAAAAGGATTAATCAGGATAATATAATCGTCGCCAAATGTAACACCCCTCTGCTCCGGCGGACGGTTCTGCTCACAGAGAAAACAGGGTCTGGCTTCTATTGAGCGCTCATCGACCTTCGCCGCCGAGGAGATTATACGGCCTGGATTAAACTGAACAGAAATATCATAGCCAGGGAATGAAACCTTCCGGACCTTTACCTTATCAAGCTGGTAATAGTTATCTCGTGCCAGCTTCCACTCCCTGAACTGACCTTCAAACAGATCCCTGACCTTATCCGTATGCTCACCCATGCTCAGCCCCATGACCTCCTTCAGCTGTTCATCCTTATTCTTGCCATAAGCTCTATTGACCGTATCCTGTCTTTGTACAGGTTATGGGCATTGGCCTTTGTAACATCGAGCACTGCATCGGAATTTTCGTCCCACCTGCGGCAAAGGTAGAGAGGGTCATAAATTCTTCCTATCCGATAATGGCGGCTGATGGCTAGCCCTACTGCATAATCTTCCCCGTAACTCACATTAGGCACCCTGATGCTCCGCAACACAGGAGTGTAAAAGGCTCTCGGCGCCCCCAGTCCGTTGATCCGGAGGGCATTGTTCCTCCCGTTGTCAGGAGTCCACTCCCTGTGATCTATCAGTCCCGGCGGTATCTCCTGAAGATCAAAGTTGACCATCCTGTATGAACCGACCACCATCGCGCACTGCTGCTCGCGGAAGGCATCCACAATAGTGGTAATAACCTGATCATCAATGTAGAGATCATCACTGTCAAGCTGGATTGCAAACCTGCCGCACTGGTCACTGAAGACCGCCTCATTCCAGCAACCACCGATACCAAGATCCTTCCTGTCAGGAATTATGTGAACAACCCTTCTGTCAGATACAAATGACTTAATTATTTCTGTGGTACCGTCAGTGGAATAGTTGTCGACAATTATGAGGTTGAATCTGTATTTTGTCTTCTGGCCCAATACCGACCTGATGGCATCACCGATGGTCTTTACCCTGTTTCTTACAGGGATTACTACCGAGGCATCATATTCAAAACCATCATCATCAAAACTGACATCCCTGAACACGGGAGCCAGCCATCCGCCAATACACCTTAGGTGATTGGTGCAGGCCTTCTCCATCTCAACCTGTACCGCCCTGTTGCGCGGATCAACATAATCAAACTGCTTTTCCCCGGATTTGCGGGTGTCAGTCTCAACCTCGGTATAAAGCATCTCCTGGATATGAATCAAAGGATGCTTCTGAGAGATTTTCAGGCGGAGGTCATAAAGCCCTGCAAAGCTGTAATCCTGGTCCATCCTGTTGCATGCATCCCTGAAAGCCCTGGCATCATACAGTATTACAGACCCGAAGTTGAAATCGTCACGCAGGCTTCCCACCTGGTAATCAGTAACCGGGTGGGGTGACATAACTCCGTTCTTGTTCTCCCAGTAGTCTGAATAAACCATCCCTGCGCCTGTGTCATCGCATATCTGCATCATCCTTGCCAGGGCATGCCTGCCCATATCAAGTGGGAATCCCTTGCTGTAGGTAACGACATACCCGGTATCTGCCAGGGCTGCCATTTTACGCATGGCATCAGTTGATGAGAATCCTGAGGAAAAGATCTCCCCGGCCCCCATACCCAGCAGTGTCTCATTGCCATTGACGGAGACAGCTTCGTTTACGCCCGGTGAATTATCATCACGCTCCGGAATCACAACATAAATCCTGTCAACCAGGCCCGAAGCCCTGAGTGATGCAACCGATGCAGCCAGGGATCCGGTATCGGACCAGGGCAGGAAACAGGTAACGGTTCTATCCATATTGCTTCTATTTTTTCAGTAAAAAGTTAAGAATTTGTTTCATGAGAACATCCCTCTCCTCCTGTGAGATTATAGTCTCAAAGGGGAAGCCCATGATAAAAGCGCGGACCTCTCCGTTGTGCATCACTGCGGCCGAAGTGTTGTTCTCACTGTACCTGAAGGCAGTAAACGACAGTCTGTCTGCAGGTTCAATCGCATCCGGAGACTCTGCGGCATAAAGATCATCAGTTTTGCCTGTATTGAATTCCATACCTCCGGTGAAGAAAGGTGCGGCGATATCCGTTGCACGAAGTTTACCCGTCCTGACAGCATGGCCGGTCCGGGGCTTGAAATGCAGCAGACTCTTCACCATGGCAGTGGCTGTTGAGTCTGCAGCCATTTCCAGGTCGGTTCCTGTATATGACCCTGACATGAAGACAGGGAGTGAAGCCTCCTTCAGCCTTGCCAGGGCCTCCAGGAACGCGGGGGTGTAAATGCTGAACTCAGTCTTTCCCTGGTCAATGTGTGAGGCGGTCCGCTTCTCCTCCCCGAAGAGGAGATCAACGGCACACCACGGAGCAAGATCAAAATCATCCTCTGTAAAAACCTCATCGCTGACGGAGAAAAAAGATTTTCCGGCAGCCATTACAGAGTGACCGTGAACGCGAGTGAAATCAAACGTATTGCCGGGGATGATCCTCGCCTCATCATCAGACCAGGATGCTCCCCACCCTGCATTGTCATCATCATTCCACGGCGAGATGCGGTTAAAATCATACTGGTCACCCGTACTGCTGAAATTATACCTGTCAGCCACACCACGGTCATCCCACCAGGCTACGCCGGCCATCCCGTCATGGTCAAACCATGCCGGTCCGGACACGCGGTCAAAACCATTGACGATGAGTACCACGCCATCAGCATCCGGGTTAATTCCGGCAGCAAGCTCCTCTGACGGAAAGCTCTCCCCTCCCTCATTGACCGCAGTAACACGGAAGCTGTATATTGTATTGTATTCAGGCAGCTCTGCAATGAATTCGGTTCCGCCAGTTGCTGTTCCGTTGTCAAACCCGTCATTGCCCCTGCGTACATAAATCCTGTATGAATCAGGGAATGCAGTTGACTCGAGGGGATCAGCCACCGGCTTCCATCTCAGCCTGACCTTCCTTCCCTCAACCGGTTCAACCGAGAAATGCGATACAGGAAGCGGATGAACAATGTACTCCCTGCCTGAAGCATAAGCCAGATACCTTAGCATCCCCTTGTAGACAGCCCGGCTCACATGGAACCGGAAGCGGGGATCAAATCCGTAACGCTGGTCAGCAAGGTTCTGGTGTGAAAGCAACTCAAGAAGCATTGACGGCACTTCAGGCTTCCGGGCTTCGTAATATGACCTGTCCCACATGGCACGGCGGGTCCAGTTAGGGTTAAAAAGCACCTTTATGTCTTCCGTTATCTGTGTCTGGATTATATCTGTGAGGTCCCTGCTTGCCAGCCTGCTGGTACCGTCCGGAAACCTCCCTCCTCCGGAGATGGTTGAATAGATACCCAGCGTACCTATGACTGAATCATCTGGGGTTATGCCTGCATCAGTATGAAAGGCAAACGACAGGTCGACCGGAATTCCCATCCCTGTAAGACCGGCTGTATCCGGCTCACGAACCAGGTAATTAACCCACTCCGACCTTGACATGTAGTCATCATTGTAGTCGTTCTTTCCCTGGTTTGGCGTATAAACCAGGCTGTCCGGAAACCCGGCATACTGCAGCCAGTACCTTGCTCCCTCCAGCAACCTGGGCTTACCGCTCAGCTTCCAGCTGTGATTGACGGTGACCGGCGCAGCCTCATCAGCAGACATCCCGCTTCCGGCATTCAGGGAAGTCAGATTCATAGTTATGGTTTCAGCCGGCCGTCGCGCTACACTGCCCATGCCTCCGCCAAAACGGACTGCATCAACAAGTACCGCGGAACCATCCCTGCCGGTAATTGTCACTGCTCCCCTGACGTTGTCGGTCCCTTTGTCAAAGAGAAATGACCCCAGCCACAACCATGTCCCTCCTCCGATAGCCTGATCTATAATGAATTCCGTACTGCCTCCGGTATGGGCAACCCTGACGGTAACCTGCCCCTTATGGCCATGAAGATGAGGATACGCGATTGTTACCCCATACCATCCCCTTTCAGGTATGTCCGGGACGAACAGCGCTGACCCGCCATAAAACTTCAGTGAGGTACCCATCGTGAACGGGTTGTCCCCGGAGAAGAGAGTATCCTTCAGCAAGAATCCCCTACCGGCTCTTTCTGATCTAACGGCCTCCTGTAGCTCAAACCTTGATTCTCCGCTTGAACGGTCATTGTCTACAATAACCTCGTGAACCTGTGTATCCCTCTCCCTCGGCAGAAAGACCGTCGCTCCGGAGTTTTCAAGCATCGGTGCAAGGTAGGGCAATACATATGCCATCACCGACAGATCCTCCACGCTGCCGAACAGCTTTGCCCTCTGCCACTCCCACCGGTCTAGGGTCATATCGAAATAAAAACCGTGACTGTGCCACAGGGCAATATACCTGCCGTCCAGCCCCTTCTCCGCTGATACTTCCCCTACGCGCGAGATGAGCCGGGGAATCACATCGCGGGTGCCGGGAATCCTTCCGGCGTCAGCCGGTATCAGGCTCCTGAAATAATTGGGAATCAGACTATCAAGACTGAAGCCACCTGTATACATTGTTATACTGTAAGCAGCGAACTTCTTCCCCAGTGCAGTCTTCAATGAGTTCTGCAGCAATGCCAGGCTTTCCTCCCTGACAGGGTTATACAGTGTGGCCGGCGGGAAGTAGATCTTAACCGCTTTCCCGGCTTCGTCAACCTTCAGGGAGTCGATCTTCAGCTCATCAGGGAAGATCCAGTCTGACACAGGACTGACCCAGCTTTTTATTTTTGAACCTGCGAGCCGCTCCGCCCTGCCCGCTTTCTGCCCCGCTGATGGCAGCACAACACTAAACGAGACAATTACAAATAGCAGTAAATGAAGGGGATGTGATATTCGCATTCCGGGGTCAATTTTGCTGAATATAGTAATAATGATTCAAAAGTAGAAAGTTTTTTAAAATATGTCATACATCTGACAAAAAACTGATTATTTCAATAAATTATTTACATTTGTTATAACTTAGCAGTACATGTACAGGCCGGTGAAGCCGGTTCGTTACTGTAATATGCTGAGCAGAAGTATAAAAGTCAGTTCCCGATACATATGATACTGATTGCAGACAGTGGCTCCACTAAGACCGAATGGAGAGAGGTGACCGGCGGAGTATCCGGGAGGTCATACATCTCTTCCGGCATAAATCCCTTTTTTGTTACCGGAGAGGAGATAGTAAGGCTTCTGGGAAAAGAGTTGCCGGATGTAAAAGGCTCAGGTGTCAGGCAGATATTCTTCTACGGCACCGGGGTGAGCAATGCCTCAAAAGCTGAAATAGTGAGAAGTGCTCTCTCATCCTATTTTGGAACTGATGAGCTTTTCATCGGCAGTGACCTTCTGGGAGCTGCAAGGTCATTGTGTCAGAATGAGCCCGGGATAGCCTGCATTATTGGCACCGGTTCCAATTCATGCTACTATGACGGCCGCAACATCGTGGCGAATGTCTCTCCGCTGGGTTACATTCTCGGTGATGAAGGGGGTGGTGCCGTAATCGGCAGGAAGCTTGTGGCCGGGGTGCTCAAGAAGCAATTGCCCGGAATAGTTATTGAGAATTTCTTCAAGGCCTATCCTTATACCCCGGCAGAAATTCTTGACAATGTTTACAATATGCCCTTCCCGAACAGGTTCCTGGGACAGTTTACAAGGTTCATCGGTGACAATATCCATGTACCTGAACTTCAGGCCATGATCAGATCGAGTTTTGATGAGTTCATTATCAGGAACGTGCTTTCATATCCCGAGGCACGCAGGTATCCCATTCATTTCACCGGCAGTATAGCTTATCATTTCAGGCCATTCCTTGAGGAGCTGCTTTTAACATACAGGCTCCGTCCCGGCATCTTTACGCTGACGCCGATGGAGAACCTCGTAAAATACCATATTCAGAATTCACATGTCCAGTAATATGACCAGACAGGCTGAAACAAAACAGGACCTGAGCATAACAGAGTTGCCCTCAAATTTTGAGGACCTTGACAAGATGACTGTCAATGAACTGCTTACCAACATTAATCATGAAGATGCGAAGGTTCATGTTGCAGTCCGGAAAGCCCTCCCGGAGATAGAGAAACTTATCAACCAGGTGCTTGTCAGGATGCAGAAAGGCGGTCGGCTTTTTTACCTTGGGGCAGGCACCAGCGGCAGGCTCGGCGTCCTTGACGCCTCGGAGGTGCCTCCGACATTCGGTGTGCCTGATACTGTAGTCATAGGCCTTATCGCCGGAGGCGAAACTGCACTGCGCAAAGCCGTTGAATCAGCAGAAGATGATACCACCAAAGCCTGGAATGAGCTTGAAATATTCAATATCAACACAAAGGACTCTGTCATCGGCATAGCAGCCTCAGGAACAACCCCTTACGTAATAGGAGGCCTCCAGAAGGCAAGGGAAAACGGCATCCTCACAGGATGCATTACCTGTAATCCCAAAGGGCCGATTGTAGGTGTTGCAGAGTATCCTGTGATTGTGGTCGTAGGCCCTGAATTTGTAACAGGCAGTACGAGGCTCAAAGCCGGAACAGCACAGAAAATGGTACTCAACATGATCACAACCACCCTGATGATCAAACTTGGCAGGGTCAAGGGCAACAAAATGGTCAACATGCAGCTGACAAACAAAAAGCTCATAGAAAGAGGCACAAGAATGATTGTTGAGGAGTTGAACATACAGCGAGAGGCTGCACGTATCCTCCTGATGGAACAGGGTTCAGTTAAAAAAGCGCTTGAGTTTTATAGGGAACATTACAAATGAAATTTACGGCCAGTGGAGTATTCATCCACTGACCTGAAATAACTCCTGTCATGACTAATGATGTCTTCAGCAAAATCGGTTCAGGGCTGACTCTCAGCCAGAAAATTGAGAGGCGTATTGAAGAGGCTATCAGGCAGAAAAAACTGTTGCCCGGCTCCAAACTTCCAACAGAAAAGGAACTGTGCGCACAGTTTGCCGTCAGCCGCACTGCCCTGAGAGAGGCTCTGAGGCGGTTGAGTGCAAGAGGATTGATTGATATCCGGAAAGGGAGCGGAATGTATATCTCGGAGCTGAAAATTGAAGATGCCATCAATTCCCTCCACCTGTTTTATGACCTGAGGTTCAATTCTGATCTCATCCTTCAGATAATTGAGGTTCGCAGGCTTTTTGAACCTGAAGTTGCCAGGCTGGCCGCCAGGAACCGGTCAGACGAGGATATACGTGCCCTTCAGAAAAACCAGCTGGAACTTGAGAAATGCAATCCTGACAACACACAGCTGGAGGTAGATCTCATTAACCGCTTTCATATGAACCTCTCAAAGGCAACAGGAAACCCTATTGTTATCATAAGCCTTGAGCCTGTCTACTCTCTCCTCCCACGGATGAGAAACCTTATTTACGGTAATATTGAAGGAGAAAAGGAGTATACCATGAAGTACCAGAGTGAGCTCATTAAAGCTCTTAAGGAGAGAGACAGCCAGAGGGCATACGAGGTCTCGGTGACACTCCTTGAACGCAATATGGAGATTTACAAGAAATACTTCAAGGCAAACTGATACATCATCGCGCTGAATGCATGTTTACCAGGTTGGCACTTATACCGGCTCTTCTGGCACTGTCCTGCCTGAGGGGTACAGCCCAGAGTCCTGACACGGCAATGAAAGGCATTCACCAGACAGAAAGTGAATATTATTCAGCCATTTACGGTAACTCAATCCCTCCCGGAAACCACTCTGCGGAAAAGCCGGCATCACTGAAAAGCAGGAAAAACAGTGATGCTGCATTCATGGTTTACGGTTGGCACCCGTACTGGGCAGGGACAAATGACTACCTGAACTATAACTACGATGTGCTGACACATATCTCTTATTTCAGCTATGAGGTCGATACCGCTTCCGGCTACTACACCACTATACGGGGCTGGGACACCACGCCGGTAATAGGCTATGCCCACCAGCGAGGAGTGAAAGTGATGCTCACGGTAACCAACTTCGGTTCTGAGCGTAACACAAAGATACTGACAGACACTGTAAAGCAGTGGCACCTAATAAGCACACTTGTCAGCCTCCTGAAATCACGCAACGGAGATGGCGTCAACTTTGATTTCGAGATTGTTCCCGCCTCCATGAAATCAAACATGGTCAGCTTCTGCAAAAGAGCAGTAAAGGGGATTAAATCCGAGTTGCCCCAGGCAGAAATATCTTTTGCCACCCCTTCTGTCAACTGGTCTGACGGCTGGGATCTTGCCGGACTGGCTGCCCATTGTGACTACCTGATAATGATGGGATACAATTATTATTATGGCGGCTCTTCAACGGCAGGGCCCGTGGCACCCCTGACCGGCGAGAATTACAACATCAGCAAAAGCATTGACCAGGATTATCTCGGTGACGGTGTCGCGGTGTCAAAGCTGCTTCTCGGAATGCCCTGGTACGGCTATGACTGGCCAGTGAGCAGCACCGACCGGAAGGCTCCCACAACCGGCACAGGGTCTTCAAGAATCTACAGCGCAACACTGCCAATGGTTGTCAACCACGGAAAAACCTTCGACACCTCAACCGGAGTACCATGGATGAACTACCAGGATATGACAGGACGGAGACAGATGTGGTTCGAGGACAGCCTGAGCCTGGTGATGAAGACCAGCTATGCCTTCACTCATGACCTGGCGGGTATCGGCATATGGGCCCTCAGTTATGAGAAAGGACGCCCTGAACTGTGGAACGGGATAAAGGCCGTGCTGGCAGGAACGGTATCGTCAGATGATACTCCCTCTGAGCCCGGCAGCATTGGCACCACCATTACCCGCATAACCCCGAACCCGGCAGTGGAAGAGGCTGTTGTTCAATATTATATCTCAAAGCCCGGCAAAATGACCCTTGCGGTCTATGACGCCGGCGGCAGGCTGATGGCAATCGTTGCCGAAGGCATGGCCTTACCCGGCACAGGAACAGAAACCATCCATACCGGAACGCTGCCACCCGGAGTGTACTTCTGTGTGCTTACCGCTACGGGCGGAAGAGATGTCGTGAAATTTGCTGTTGCCGGAGTAAAATAATATCTGACTTGCATGAAAAAAACACTTATCGTTACAGCCATGATTCTGACCCTGCAGTCGGTTAACGGACAGATGCAGCAGGCAATTGAAAGGATTGCCAGGGAATATAAGCTAATGGGGCTTTCGGTTGTTGCCGTGTGTGACGGAGTTATCGCAGGCGAGTGGTATACGGGTCTGAGGGACTTCGACCGCAACCTGCCAGTCAATGAGCATACAAAATACCGCATTGCCTCTGTCTCAAAGTTCGTTATGACAACGGCAATGATGAAGCTTCATGACCAGAAAAGACTGGATCTCGATGAAGACGCCGGAATCTATCTGGGTTTTCCCCTGAGGAACCCTGCACACCCTGACCGGCCTGTGACTGTAAGGATGCTCCTGCTCCACACCGGTTCAATCAATGAAGGCTCAGGCTATGATCCTTTCCTCACGGATACATACAACAATGTGGGCAACCCGCCTTCATTCAGTGAACTGCTGGTGCCCGGAGGGAAGTACTACACTGAAGACATGTGGAGAAAGGAGCCCCCGGGTGAGTTTTACACTTATTGCAACGCCAACTTCGGACTGGCAGGAACCATTATCGAGAAAATAACCGGGCAGAGGTTTGAGGAGTTCATCCAGCAGAATCTCTTCATCCCGTTGCAGATAAGCGGCTCATATATCCCAGAGGGGGTGACTGACATAAATAACCTTGCGGTCATCTACCGGATGGAAGATGGGAAATGGACTCCCCAGACTGACAATTTCAGGGGCGTCATGTCGTCACCCCGCGATTTTTCAGGTTATGTTCCAGGCACCAGCGGAGCAGTTTTTTCACCTCAGGGCGGGCTCAGGATATCTGCCGCCGAACTGGCACGGATTATGATGCTCCATATAAACAGGGGGAAATACAACGGTAAACGCATAGTGTCGGCAAAGAGCATAAGGATGATGCACAGGGAACAATTTGTCTGCAGTACCGAAAATACCGACGAAACGGGAGTACGGAAAGGAAATCGCGGGCTGAGCGTTCAGATTATCCCCGGACCGGTAGCCGGCGGAGTGCTCCCTGCAGGTTCGCAAATGATCGGCCACACAGGATCAGCCTATGGGCTTATTTCCGATTTCTTCCTTGACCCGAAAGGAAAGTACGGTTTCATTTTTATTACAAACGGCATGGCAGACGGGCCTCATGACGGACCCTCAGGATCATTCTACACCTTTGAGGAGTCCCTGATAAAGGCTCTTCGCGAAAACGGCTTCCTGCCATGCAAAAAGAAAAAGCGATGAACGCGGAACTGATTACTGCTGTCGCGATAGGCATCGGCCTGGCTGCCAGCGCCGGATTCAGGGTGTTCGTGCCGATGCTGGTTGCCGCCATTGCAGCAAAAGCCGGCATACTGCCACTTAACGAGAGTTTCCAGTGGCTTGCCTCATGGACTTCCATAGCCATCCTGGGCACAGCTACAATCGTGGAGATACTGGCTTACTATATCCCCGTGGTAGACAACCTGCTCGACACCATTGCAACACCCCTGGCAGTGGTTGCCGGCACCCTCCTGCTCACCTCGGTGCTGCCCATTGACAGCGAGCTGATGAAATGGATCACCGGAGCCGCAGTGGGAGGAGGCAGTGCAGCAGTGGTTCAGAGCGGCAGCGCCCTGACCCGGCTGACTTCCACAAAACTTACTGCCGGCGTGGGAAACCCCGTGGTGGCCACCGTGGAGAACGTGGCGGCAACAGGCACCTCAATCCTTTCACTCGTGATCCCCTTCTTCGTCCTTGCCATTTTCCTGCTGCTGGTTGTTTTGATATTCACCAGCCTCAGAAGAAGATTGCGCCAATCACCCCATAAAAGCCGGGAGGCCTGAAATAACCATGCAAAGCAAGGTACCGGTAGCAGTCTTCTGGTTCAGGCGTGATCTGCGCCTGGAGGACAATACGGGCCTTTTCCATGCCCTGAGGTCAGGCTGGCCCGTGCTGCCTGTATTCATCCTTGACAGTGAGATACTGGACAAACTCGAAGACCGCTCAGACAGGCGGATTACTTTCATCACAAACGCATTGAAGGGACTAAACAGGAAAATTGCCGCTTTCGGCTCTTCTCTCAGAGTATATCACGGCAACCCTGTTGAGATATTCCGTAAAATCCATGGTGCCTATGTGGTAAAAGCAGTCTATGCCAACAATGATTATGAGCCGTATGCTAAAATACGTGATAACCGTATTGCATCACTTCTTAAGTCAAAGGGAGTTCCCTTTCATTCTTTCAAAGACCAGGTGATTTTTGAAAAGCATGAAGTGATCAAATCTGACGGCACGCCATATACCGTCTTTACACCCTATTCAAGAGCATGGAAGAAGCAACTCACAGTAAGGGATACTGAATCATTCCTTTCGGAAAACCTTGCCGGCAACTTTCTTAAGGATGAAGGTTCCGGAGCTCCCGGGCAGGAGGAGACAGATGCCGGCTTCGGGGTGAAGACCCCGGCAATGATTCCGGCACCGGAAGATATTGGTTTCATCACCACTCCCGTCAATTCTCCCGTGCCGGTCATTGATCATGACATTATCCGGAATTACCACCTCACCCGTGATTACCCCTCGCTTGAGGGCACGACAAGGCTCGGAGTGCATCTCCGCTTTGGCACAGTAAGCATCAGAAGCCTGATCAGAACGGCAATTGAACTCAGTGAGATCTGGCTTAACGAGCTAATCTGGAGGGAGTTCTTCATGAGTATACTTTGGAACTTCCCCCATGTCACCGACAGCTCCTTCAAAAGAAAATACGATGCCATCGCGTGGAGGAACAATGAGGAGGAATTTGAAAGGTGGTGCAAAGGAACGACAGGCTATCCGATAGTGGATGCCGGTATGCGTGAGCTCAATGCAACAGGTTTCATGCACAACAGGGTGCGTATGATAACTGCCAGCTTCCTTGCCAAACACCTGCTGACCGACTGGCGGTGGGGGGAGGCATACTTTGCAGAAAAACTGCTTGACTATGAACTTTCCTCAAACAACGGCAACTGGCAATGGGCAGCCGGCACCGGATGTGACGCAGCACCATATTTCAGGGTCTTCAATCCCTCGGAACAGACACGGAAATTTGACCCTGACCTTACCTATGTACGAAAGTGGGTGCCTGAGCTTGACACTCCATCATACACTTCACCGATGGTAGACCATCCTGCCGCCCGCAAAAGAGCATTGGAAACCTACGCAAAAGGAATTGGCAAATGATACTGTTAACCAAATTACGATCAATCTTTGATCCATCCATGTACCAGGGATGGGGCAACACCCGCAAATACTTTGAAGGGTGGTACTTCAAGGTGGTTAATGCTTCCGAGACAAGGGCCTTCGCCTTTATTCCCGGCATCTCCATGAATGAATCGGGGAAAAAACAGGCATTTATACAGGTCCTCGACGGCCGGAAAAAAACCGCTGAGTTTTACCCGTTTGAGGCATCGGAATTCATCCCCTCAGAAAAGGACTTTAAGGTGACTGTCGGCAACAACTTCTTTTCTTCCGGACGGATTAGGCTTGCACTCCCTTCGGCCAGCGGAGAGCTTGTTTTCACAGGAACAAAGGGATGGCCCAACCCGTGGTACGCTCCCGGCATTATGGGCCCCTATACCTTCGCTCCTTTTATGGAATGCAACCATGGCATCGTCAGCCTCGACCACTCTCTCTCCGGTTCACTGGCAATAAACGGAGAAGAAACGGATTTCAATGGCGGCAGGGGCTACATCGAAAAAGACTGGGGCCACTCCTTCCCTTCAGCTTACATCTGGATGCAGTCAAACCACTTCGACATCCCGGGAATCTCCTTCAAGTCCTCCGTCGCCCGCATCCCCTGGCTGACCGGCAATTTTACAGGTTTTATCACAGCCCTTCTGGCTGACAATCATCTTTATCGTTTCACTGAGTACGGAGGAGCAAGGCTCACACGGCTTGACGTCACCGGCACAGGCGTTGAGATGGAGTTCAGAAACAGAAACCATACCCTTGCAGTATCTGCTCCCACTGACAAGGCAACACCGCTTGCAGCTCCGATAAATGGTTTTATGGGTGGCCGTATAGAGGAGAGTATGACTTCAGTCATCAGCCTCATGCTCAGGGAAACGGCGTCAGGCCGCATTATCTTCAGCGGACAGGGAAGAAACGGGTGCATTGAAGTATCAGGCGACACCAAAACCCTTATGCCGCGGATATAGGCGGCACTGATTGCAATTGCTGTATAACATCTGGCTGGCTTCTTCTTTTGGATATCTTTGCGGCTGTAAAATTCTCTGACAGCAGATTATGACCCGATACATCAAATCCACCCTTCTTATATTACTGATTTCTAACCTTTTATCAACTGTTGCCATCGCCCAGGAAGAGCCCTCTCCACCGGTTAACATGAGAAATGACGCCGTTAAGGTTTTTATAGACTGCAACAGCTGCGACATGAATTATACACGGCAGGAAATACCGTGGGTTAACTACGTGAGAGACGTCAGGGAGGCTCAGGTTTATGTACTCGTTACCAGACAGAATTCAGGCAATGGCGGTGACCTTTTCACATACACTTTTCACGGGATGGACCTCTATGCCGGCATGGACGACACTCTGACATATACCAGCAATCCGTACGAAACATCAACTGAGATCAGGGAACGAAGGACAAACATAATGAAAGCAGGCCTTCTCAGGTTTGCAAGCAGAACGCCGGTTATCCATGAGATTGACATCGCCCACGGCAGCGCTATTGAACAGGAAGAGGTTACCGATAAATGGAGAAACTGGGTGTTTGAGATCTCAACAAGTCCTGAATACAATGCTGAAGAATCATACAAGAGGCTGAATATCAGAAACTCTATCAGAATTACCAAGATTACTCCTGACATCAAGTTTGAGATAGATTTTGACCAGAGCTATACCAGGCAGAGATTCATAGAGGAAGACAATGATACAACATACCTCAGAAGCTTTGAAAGGGTGGAAAACCTGCTGGTAAAAAGCCTGGGTGATCACTGGTCTGCCGGAATGATATGGAATATCAATGCCTCTACCTCTGAGAACTTCGATTTCAGTACCTCTTTTATGCCCTCAATCGAGTATGATCTGTTCCCTTATGCAGAAGCAACCCATCGACAGTTAAGATTCCTGTACAGCATCGGTTACCAGTTCAATGATTACTCTGATACCACAATCTATAACAAGACAAGGGAGAATCTGTTCGGCCACCAGCTGAGGGTGGCATACCAGGTTCAGAAGAAATGGGGATCAATCTACTTCTCCCTCCGGGGACTGAATTATTTTCACGACTTCTCCAAACATATGGTTGCAGCGGACCTTTTCACGAGAATCAGAATATTCAAGGGACTCTCCCTCACAGTCAACCTGGAAGCAGCCCGTATCAATGACCAGCTGAACCTGAGAAAGGGGGAACTGTCAGAAGCCGAGAGACTGCTGAGACTCAGGGAACAGGCAACAGGTTACGAACTCCAGGCGGGAATCGGGCTGAGCTATACTTTCGGCTCAATTTACAACAACATAGTCAACCCCAGATTCGGAAACTGAACAGGAGCAGTAATTCCTGAACCCGTTTCTGTTCAGGTTCACCAGTTGTTTTATTATCTTTGAAAGCGACGGCAATGGTGGCGCCATAGCTGCTATTGTACTATTGATCAGCATATTATGCCCTACAAGAGAGTACTTTTCTTTAAAACTGCCACCGGAAACATAATCGCTGTTGATGCAGACAGACAACTGGCACCGGACGAGATATCGAGGCTGTCATGGCTGTTTGGCAATGCCGGGCCATCTGACACTGACACCGTCAGAGGAACATTTGTCGGGCCAAGACGTGAGATGATCACTCCCTGGAGCACCAACGCGGTGGAGATAACTCAAAACATGGCCGTGAAAGGGATAACAAGAATCGAGGAATATCAGGCTGCAGAGGGTGACAACCCGGCTCATGACCCCATGCTTCAGCGCGTATATCACGGTCTTGACCAGGATATTTTCACCGTGCACCATGAACCGGAGCCGGTAAGGGAGATAGATGACATCGCTGCCTACAATGAGCAGGAAGGACTTGCCCTCAGCCCTGAAGAAACAGGGTATCTTGAAAACCTGAGCAGGTCACTGGGAAGAAGACTGACTGACAGTGAAGTCTTCGGCTTTTCCCAGGTCAACTCGGAACACTGCCGTCACAAAATTTTCAACGGTACCTTCATTATTGACGGTCAGGAGAAGGAATCATCCCTGTTCACCCTGATAAAGAGAACCACCAGGGAAAACCCTAACCATGTTGTATCTGCATACCGTGACAACTGTGCATTCCTTGACGGACCGGTTGCAGAGCAATTTGCTCCTGTCCGGCAGGACAAACCTGATTACTTTGCTGTAAAACCTTTTGAGGCAGTTCTTACCCTGAAAGCTGAAACGCATAATTTCCCCACCACTGTGGAGCCGTTCAACGGCGCCTCCACCGGTACAGGCGGGGAGATACGTGACCGCATTGCCGGTGGCAAAGGCTCACTGCCGGTAGCCGGGACAGCCGTTTACATGACATCCTATCCCAGGCCTGACGGCCCCCGTGAGTGGGAGAAGTTCACAGAGCCCCGTAAATGGCTGTATCAGACACCAGAAGAGATACTGATCAAAGCTTCAAACGGAGCCAGCGATTTCGGCAACAAATTCGGGCAGCCTCTTATATGCGGCTCCGTCCTGACTTTTGAACATTTCTCCGACCTGAAGAGATATGGATTTGACAAGGTGATCATGCTTGCAGGAGGGATCGGTCTCGGAAAAAAGGCTGACAGTACCAAGGATATCCCTGAAAAGGGAGACATCATAGTACTCCTCGGGGGAGACAACTACAGGATAGGAATGGGTGGCGGTGCGGTCTCCTCGGTCGACACAGGGGCATATGACAGCTCTATCGAACTGAACGCCGTGCAACGTGCAAACCCCGAAATGCAGAAGAGAGTCTATAACGCCCTCAGGGCGATGGCCGAAAATGATCATAACCCGGTGATATCGCTGCATGACCATGGCGCAGGCGGACACCTCAACTGCCTCTCGGAACTGGTGGAATCCACAGGGGGTATAATTGACATAAGCAAGCTGCCCGTGGGTGACCCCACCCTGTCTGCACGTGAGATCATCGGCAATGAGTCGCAGGAACGGATGGGGCTGGTCATCCGCCGCGGAGATATTGACATGCTTACCTCCGTGGCACGCCGTGAAAGAGCCCCGGTATATCTTATCGGAGAGGTGACGGGAGACCACCAGTTTACCTTTTTCAACCCGGCAACCGGAGAAAAGCCCATAGACCTGCAACTGACCGACTTCTTCGGGAAACCGCCCGGGACAACCATGACCGACTGTACGTTGGTCAGCCAGGGTGCTGACCTGCATTATGATGCCGCTGATCCTGCCGGTTATCTCGATGCCGTAATCCAGCTTGAGGAGGTGGCTTGCAAGGACTGGCTGACCAACAAGGTGGACCGTTCCGTTACCGGCAGGATAGCAATGCAGCAGTGCGCTGGCGAACTGCAGCTGCCACTCAATAACCTGGGAGCAATTGCACTCGACTACCGTGGAAGAAGCGGGATGGCAACCGCCCTGGGCCATGCACCGGCAGCAGGCCTTGTAAGCGCAGCTGCCGGCTCGGTGCTCTCAATTGCAGAGGCACTCACCAATATCGTCTGGGCTCCCCTGCCCGATGGCCTGAAGAGTGTATCATTATCAGCAAACTGGATGTGGCCATGCAAAAACCCGGGTGAAGATGCAAGACTGTATGAAGCAGTTCAGGCTGCCAGTGACTTTGCAGTTGCACTCGGCATCAACATACCTACAGGAAAGGACAGCCTCTCAATGACCCAGAAATACCCGGATGGAACCGTATACAGCCCGGGTACCGTAATAATTACCGCGGCAGCAGAGGTGGAAGACGTGAGACGCATAGCAGGACCAGTCATCAGAAATGATGACTCCACCGCCCTGATATGGATTGATATGAGCGGTATGAGACATGAACTGGGAGGTTCTGCCTTCAGCCAGACACTGGGCTCCATCGGAAAAACTGCTCCCGGAGTGGAAGATCCCGGATACTTCATCGCAGCATTTGAAGCACTGCAGCAGCTGATAAAGGATGGGAAGGTTATCGCCGGGCATGACATCTCGGCCGGGGGTATGATAGTCACCCTCCTTGAGATGTGCTTTGCCAACGGCGAAGGAGGAGTCACCGTGAACCTCACGGAGATAGGCGAGAGTGATACCGTAAGGTTGTTGTTCAGCCAGAACCCGGGGGTAATAATCCAGGTGGAGGATGAAGGCGAAACAGAGGAGTTTCTTTATGAGAGGGGAATACGTTTCGCCTCAATAGGTCATCCTGTGAGGGATAGAAAACTCTTCGTAACCAACGGGGCTCATAACCATGTTTTTAACATAGACCACTGTCGTGATCTATGGTACAGGAGCTCATACCTGCTTGACCGCAGGCAGTGCGGAGAAGCCCTGGCCAGAGAGAGGTTTGAAAACCACGGCAGAAAGGCCCTTCATTTTGACCTGAAAGGCTTTGACGGAACCTTCAGCGCCCTCGGCATTACACCTGACAGGAAGACAAACTCCGGGGTGAAGGCAGCAATTATCAGGGAGAAGGGGGTCAACGGTGACCGGGAGATGGCCTATGCCCTCTGGCTTGCAGGATTTGACGTGAAGGATGTGCATATGACCGACCTGATCTCCGGCCGTGAAACACTCGAAGAACTCAGCATGATTGTCTTTGTGGGAGGTTTCTCAAACTCTGATGTTCTGGGCTCAGCAAAGGGCTGGGCAGGCGCATTCAGATACAATGAAAAGGCACGCATTGCCCTTGAAAACTTCTACAGGAGAAATGATACGCTATCCCTTGGAGTATGCAACGGGTGCCAGCTGATGGCAGAGCTCGGGCTTATTGTCCCGGAGCATGATGAAATGCCCCGCCTTGAACGTAACACCTCACATAAATTTGAATCAGACTTCCTGGGTGTTAAAATCTCCGGTGGCAATTCAGTAATGCTTGACGGCCTACAAGGGATGGAACTGGGTATATGGGTAGCCCACGGTGAAGGACGGTTCATGCTACCCTACCCCGAAGAAAAGTACAATGTAGTAATGAAATACAGCAGGAGCCACTATCCTGCGAACCCCAACGGTTCAGTGCATGATATCGCAGGTATTTGCTCCACAGATGGCAGGCACCTGGCGATGATGCCGCATCTCGAGAGGGCTTACCTCCCGTGGCAGTGTGCATATTATCCGGCTGACAGGCGCAATGATGACATCACACCCTGGATCAGGGCGTTCGTCAATGCAAGGGAATGGGTTGAGAATAAGAAGAGATGAGCCCGGGCCAGTCCGGTGTATCCCTCCTTAGTTGACCTTCGGCTTAAGTATAACTGAGTTTATCAGAGTATGTTCTTCAGGATTGATCTGAGAAAGATCAGAGGCAAAACGCTCTACTCTGTCACTGATCACCTGCACATTGTATTCCCCTGGCTTGGCAAAAAGGATTGAACCCATATGTGAGTCAGCCCTGTACCATGGAGCTTTAATTTCCGTTCCATCAGTCACTACCCTGTCGCTGACCGGTTTCTTTTCCAGTTTGGTCTCACCGGCCGTAATTATTACATTATCTGTAAAGCGAAGCCGGGTTGGATCAACCGTCAGGCTTGACAGCCATACATCATACCGCCCGGGCTCCTCAACCGTGAAGAGCCACTCAGCAGTATTGTACTGTGGCTTGTCTTCCACCTGGATGAGTTCAGCTTCTGACATTTTTAACTCTATACCCTGCCCGTTAACCACGAGGTCAGTCCTCCGTTCCTGGCCGTTCTGGTTACTCTCATTCCCGCATGAGCTGAAACTAAACATAGCTGCAACTGCAAATACAGTCGCAACATTCAATATTACTTTCATTCTACGACTAGTTTTTTACTCCTCAATATAAACGTCAAAAACTGTTCCAGAGTTCTGCTGAAAATTTAATTCGTCAAAGTAAAATCAAATAAATGAGATACGAACCGTCAAACAATCAAATAATTGTCACAGGAATAAAAATTTATCAACCGTTGTTTGAGGCCTTCACCGGATGTCTTGCCGGTCTTTTTCTTGCCCCTGAAGAAACCTGGCTAGGGAGGGCGGCCGCAACCAGTTCAGCTATGTCAGAGACCTTCGTTTCAGTGGCCTGGGCAAAAGTCTTTTTACAGAGCGGACAGGCTGTGATCAGTTCATCGGGTAAATCAACGGTGAGGGTACGGGCTGCATCTGCCGCTATATCTGCTCTTTTACCGGAAGAGATAGTCATGTTTCCCAGGCTGCCTCCGCAGCATAGTGACATATTCCCTTCCTGAGCTGCAGACTGCAGTTCGGCCACATAGCTTATCACCGTCCTGGGTTCGTCATAGAGGCCGGAGCCCCTGCCAAGCTCACAAGGATCATGATAAACAACCCTGCGGTGCAGGTAACCCAGCCGGAGCGAACCTTCCTCGATAAGAAGGTTAATGAACTCGGAATGGTGCATCACCCTGGCTTCAAGATAATAGCTCTCCCTGAAAACCTTGTAGCATATCGGACATGATGTTACAAGTATCCTTGCCCCTGATTTCCAGATAATATCAGAATTATGGTTGATGAGTTCACGGGCCTCCTTGTCCCTGCCTGACAGCATCAGCGGCCTGCCGCAACATACGCCTCCTTTTTCGTCCATGAAACGGTACCTGACCCCGGCACTCTCCATAATCTTTTTCATGGCAACGATAACCGAAGGGGTGAGATGGGTCATGCATCCCGCAAAGAAAAGTACATCCGCATTACCCGGCTCTTCTCTTTCAAGATAACCGTAAGACTGGGTGGGCTCCCGGTCAATGCTGTTCCTCTTTCTCGTCAGCTGATACCTCTCCGCGAACCGCAGTCTGCGGTCATCCCTCTCACCCTGCCTGCGCTCAATAAGTCTCATGGGACCCAGCTCAATGCCTACCGGGCACACCTCCTCACACCTCCCGCACATAAGGCAGTTGGACGTGATGGCAGAAATGTCACGGTCATTCCTGAGACCCTTGATAAAGTATGCTGATTGAATGTCATGTATCCCTGCAGCATAACTCATCTGGCATACACTTATGCACACACCGCACGAGGAACATGCATGTGTCTGAACCTCAGTATAGGAAGAGTGCCTGTCACCTGTGGTTATCCCTGAGTTGCGCATGAATATCAGGATCAGTTCAACAGGTATATGAAAATAGCGTGATACGGGCAGGAGGACAAAGAATGTTCCAAGTGAAAGCGAGTACAGCCACCAGAAATAAGGCGCTATTTCCGCTGCCGGAAGGAATGAAGCCAGCGCACTGCCCAGGTTGCCCGTCAGAAAGCTGCCACTGCCGTGTGCACCGCAGGTGAAGCTCTCTGCCATAAGCCTCGAAGGGAATATCAACCATAGGCTCAGGAGAGCAATACGGTCAGTCCAGGTATGCTTTGTGGTCTTTTTCATCCCCATCATGCCGGGAATGAACCTCTTCACCATGGCAAGCAGAAGTCCTGAAAGTATGAACGCCAGGATAAGATCCATCCAGAAGCCGTAAAGCCTTGCCACTCCTTCAGTGCCGTGATCAGGATTAAACCATCGGAAGAAGATTGCGTGCGATGGCGGGTTAAGATGCTTCTCCCCGAAAAAGTCTGCTTCAATGGTACCGAAGACAATGAGCAGAAACCAGCCGAAGGCAAGACTCATATGCATGTAACCCAGTACCGGGTTCTTCCTGAAGATTTTACGGTGGAGCAGACTTTCCATGAAGATTTCCTTCAGGCTGTCCATAAACGGCTTGCCGAAGAACCCTCTCTGTAACCTCAGCTTGTCAGGCCGTGACAGGCTGCGAAACCAGATGGTGCTTCTTATCACACTGTAAATCAGTATAAAATAAAGCCCCAGGTTGAATGGTATGACGAAGAGATCAGAGTTCATTCCTGTCAAGTTTCCTTATTGCTTCGGCAGCAACGGCCACCACATTACGCGTATTAACACCGCGAGGGCACACAAGCATGCATTTCCCGCACAGCATGCAACGGGTCACCTCTTCACGGAGAGGATCAATTTCTCCTCTCCTGATATAGGTGTTCATCCGCCTGAGATTGAATGTTGTGTGCTGACCGGCAGTGCAGGTTGCGGTACACCCTCCGCAGGCAAAACAGAGACGGAAACTTGGCTCCCTGGCAGTTATATACTCCCTTACTTTCCTGTCAGATGCATCATAATCAATAAGCCTGCTCCGGTTGATTGTAAATCCGAACTTATTTGCCTGGTTTATGCTCATTTCCCGTTAAGATACCTTACAGTTTCGGCCACTGCTGCCCGTGCATGTGAGATCGTATCCGTGATATTCATGGGTGCCGTGCAGGTGCCCGCATAAAAGACTCCCTTAATGGAACTCAGGTTATTCCCATAATGGTGATCAGAAGTCTCGAGAAACCTGTTTATGCCTCTCTTCATTCCTGAAGCTTCAGCGAGCTTCATACCTGATCCTGCCATCTCCATACCCACCATAAGTACCATTATGTCGAGTTCCATCCTGAGCGGCCGGCCAGCCAGAGTGTCTTCTACCTTGATTACCAACCTGTTATTAATATTTACCGATGCCTCTGATACTTTGCCTCTTATGAAATTGACATTATGAAATTCCTGCGCCTCGCGGTAAAGCTCCTCGTAATAGGGACCATACATCCTCATATCCATGTAGAAACAGAAGACCTCGCATGACGGGAGCATCTTCCTTATCTCTATCGCCTGTTTGACAGCCGTCACACAGCACACCTTGGAGCAGTGGTTGTTGTTCACCTTCTCATCGCGGGAGCCCACGCAGTGAATCAGGCCTATTCGCGACGGCAACGTTCCGTCTGCCTTTGCCATGCGGTTTCTGCTGAACATCTCCTCCAGCTCCGCCGATGTGATGACATTGTCATAGATTCCGTACCCGTATTCTTCCTTGCGCCGGGCATCAAAAAGGTCAAATCCTGTTGCAACTATCACCGCATCAGCCTTCTCTTCGGTTCCCCCGGATAGGTTCACTGCTACACCGCCGCCATGATGCCTGATCTTTTCAACTGTGGTCCTTGTAATTATATTAATGTTGCGATGCTCAATCCGCTTCCTGAGGTAGCCTTTCACCTCACCTGCCGGCCTGCGGTCAGGGAAAAGAGCATGCCACCGGAGGATATGTCCGCCAGGTTCATCACCCTTCTCCACCAGCGTAACGCGATAGCCCAGATCAGCCAGGGTGCCTGCAGCCTCAATACCCGCAACCCCTCCGCCGGCGATAATTACATGCTGTGGAGTACCCTTCATCCGTTTATAAGGTTGGCAGGCTCAGGCAGCCTGGAGCCGTCCTTCGCCAGGAATCTCTCTGCAGGGTCTGCCTTGATGCCCATCTTCCGGAGCAAAGGCATCGACTGCACATTATGGTACTGCAGTCCCAGCTCCCATGGATTGTACCCAAGGACCAGCCCGGCCGCCTCTTCGTAGGTGAGCACCGGAATGCCCTTTTCATCAGCACCGTAAGTGATGCCTTCAATCTCCTTTATCGTGTACTGCCACCGGTCCATGAACATAGCACAACCCGGACAATTGGCAATGATCATATCAGGCCTGTATGGCTCCATCGATTCAAACTTCTTGCGTGAGGCAAAGAGGGAATAGCCCCTGTTGGCCTGGACCAGGTACTGCCTGAATCCGAATCCGCAGCAGTGACGTCTTTCCGGATAATCGATTATCTCTCCTCCCCACGATTCAATCATGCCCACAAGCACATGAGGAAACTCCGCACCTCCCACACCGTATTTAGGGAACATCTTTGAGTAGTGGCATCCGATGTGCTCTACCACCTTCAGCGGCTTGCCGGTGTTGATATCTGCTAGATTGTACTTCGCCCTGAGGGCAATCTCATCCCGGAACTTATATATGATGTCACTCGTATGAGAGATGGTCTCCGGAACTTCAAAAGTGCGTCCTGTTGCCTTGTAGAGGTCCTCACGGGCCCGTTCGAGGGTTTCCGGGAAATGCTTCCAGGTCTCAAGTATTTCAGTATAAATACCAAAAGAAGTGACACATGAGATGGCTATGTTCCTGTAACCGGCTTCCGTTGCCAGTGAAAAGTGTCTTGCAACAACGGCCTGTATAGTTTCGAACGGCACCACATCCCCGTGGTAGCCTATCCCTGTGCAGGTGGTATGCCTCGGATCCTCAAATACATCCTTGCCCAGGTCATCACGCAGAATCTTAAGGAAGCATTGCTCCGAACCGGCAAAAAATGTCTGCCTGATGCATGACCTGACATAGAAGAAGTGATCATCAGGAATCTCCTTCTGGTATTCAGCCCATATTCTCTTTTTACCTTCCGGTTTCATAGAGACCCCTCCTTACGTATTCCGGTTTCATATACATCCCTCCTTACGTCGTCCGGCTCACACTGGTGGCAGCCGCTGTCAAAAGATACCACATGTCTGAAATATTCAAAATCACGTCCCTCCTTCCTGAACTCCATGCCCATCTCTTCAGCCTTCTTCTCTGAGGCCTCCTCAATGGCGTCATAGAGATCCTGCCCGCCTGTTACCCTGAAAATGCTTTTCAGTTCATCAAGTACTTCGTCGGCAATACGGCGTGTCGGACCCTCTTTTCCGTTCAGCTCGCCACCGAGTCGTGCAAGGGAATCCTCCATATGGTTGTAATAATGCTCCCATGCAGGGCCCTGCTCAGGGTGGGTTCTGGGATCAACATCATATGATACCACGCAATACCCGTGTTTCAGTACATTATCGCCCACGGTGCGCTTGATTGCAAACTGCTGCCTCCCCTTTTCGGAGGCAGTGAAATATCCCAGCTCCTGTGACAGCTTGCGGAGAGCCATTATGATCATGCCCGGGGTATTACCCCTCGGACAGCGGGTCTTGCAGCTCATGCACTGACCGCAATACCAGATGGTCTCGCTTTTCAACAACTCCCTGATAACGTCATTGTTACGGGTCTGAACAAGGTCCACAACCCTGCGGGGATCATAATCGTAATATTCGGCTGCGGGACAGATGCCGGTGCAAATGCCACAGTTCATGCAGGCCTTCAGTCCCTCCTCGAAACGGACGTCCTGCATAAGCCTTGAATACAGATCTTCCATAAGTTCTTTTACGGTCCTTTTAGGGAAGTTCAAAATTAACAAGGACTAACGTAGCCGGGAACGGACTTTTAGCCCATTTTTCAGGGGTATTTATACTTAGGAGAAGGCAATTGGCAATGAGAAATGATAATGGGCAAAGGGCAACGGGAATTGATAATGGGCAACGGGAATTGATAATGGGCAACGGGTACTGGAAACGGGCAGTTGGCTGACATCTATATGCCGAGCAGGGCATTGAGCACACCGTAATTGACGGAGCAGTTCTCAATACGCAGGTTCTCAGTCAGCTGCATCAGTGCCTGGTGCGCTTCTCCGGGTGCAGGAGGAGCACCCTCACCCTTCCAGTAGGCAACTATCTCCCGGTAGCCGTCAGGGATGGATACACTCATGATGCCGCTTTCAGAATCAAGCTTCTTTAGCGTCCACCATGCCCAGCCGATGCTGTCCGTTTCAAAAAGCTGAACAGCAGAGCGATACCACTCGTTGTTGTTCTCGCCTGCTTCTCCCATCCAGAGGGGAACGTTGTGCTGATCCCTGATATCCAGATACTTTTGTATAGTTTCCCTCACAGGCGGATTCCAGTATTTATGAAAGCTGTAAACCATATTGTTATCCCACGGCGGGGTCAGACCTTCGAAATCAGTGGCAAAATGATTTCCTTCGATGAAAATGATATGATTCGTGTCAGCCTGACGGATTGCAGAGGTTATTTCCGTCAGGAGCTCCCGCAAAGCAATGTTTCCTTCAAGGGGATAATTGGTTTCGTTGATAAGGTCATAACCGCCTATCCATGGCTCATCATGGTAACGCTCCGCCAGTTTCTGCCATAATGCAACCGTCTTCTGCCGGTTCAGTTCATTCTCCCAGAGTTTCGGCCTGGTTGTGTCAACATCAGCTATTGGTATGTCATTGCCTTGCCCTCCGGGGGCAGCATGCAGGTCAAGTACCAGGTAAATCTCATTGGCAGCACACCATGCCAGCAGGGAATCAGTCATCACAAAACCCTTTTCAATCCAAGTAAGTTCACCTTCAACCGGCTCATCCTCAACCGGAGGCGTAAAGAGGTTGTAATGCATAGCCAGCCTGACAGAGTTGAATCCCCAGGCTTTAAGTGAATCAATATCGCGCCTGGTGACCA
>CAYYEH010000007.1:0-22103 GCA_964470815.1 uncultured Rikenella sp. | reverse complement strand
AATATTAATTCCTGAATGCAATGTAAATATTTTGTCCGGATTGATAACTTTATTCCCAAAGCCCGACAGATGAAAAAGACAGGATCACTATGTGCCCTGATGGCTCTGCTGGCAGCAGGCATTTTAGCCTCTTCATGCAGGCATGAATCAGTTGTTACCTTCCGCTCTCTCCTGAGGGAGATGGCAGCAGATGAAACACTGACACGGTTTCCATCACCTGCCTACAGGCTGGTGCAGTACAGCTCGTATGACAGGCGAAGCATACACCCTGACAGCGCAGGATGGTTTGCCAACAATGACTATACCCATTTCCTGAGGGAGGAAGTCATAGAAGAGCGGCGTGAGTTTGTAATGCTGGAGACTGATGGTCCGGGAGCCATAGTCCGCTGGTGGATGACATTCGGAAATGCCAATGCGCTTAACTCTTACATACGGGTTTATATTGACGGTCAGACTGATCCGGTCATTGAGGGTATGGCGCCCAAACTGGTCGGTGAAGGAATCCTGGCACCTGAACCGCTGAGCACATCCGTCTCCCCCCTGACCGAGCCGCAACACAGGGGTTATAACCTTTATCTTCCAATACCGTTCTCCGATGGATGCAAGATTACACTTGAAAACGACTCTGTCCTGATCACACCGCAAAGACGCACTCCTTCAATATATTACAACATCAATGCACGATTATATAAGGAGGGAACCAGGGTTGAGTCAGTCACGGGAAAGACCTTCCGCGAAGACTCCCTGGCAGTATCGGAGTGTGCCTCAGAACTTCTTTCCGTCAGGAACACCTATGCTGATGAGAAAATGATGAGATCAGCGGCGGGGATTTGCCCGCCAGGAGCGGAAATAACAGTTAAGACAAGCGGCCAGGGCCTGGCTGTCAGTGAGTTCAATCTTTCAATTGGCGCTACCGATACAGCCTCCGCCCTCAAAGGAACTGTCATACATATGTACTTCGACGGTGTTAAGACAACAGAGGTACCTGCCGGCAACTTCTTTGGAACAGGCTATTCATACAATGCCTATCACACACGCTTTACCTCAGCAGATCCTGACGGGATAATGAGCACCTCATGGCTGATGCCCTTTCGTGACAGTTGCAGAATAAGCATATTAAACGACACTGATGACACAATCCGGATAAACACCGGCATTATTCTCAAATCATATAAATGGACGGATGCCTCCATGCATTTCGGAGCTTCCTGGAAGGAATACCGCGCCATTGAGACGGCCGGGTCAGAACATACCGGAGGAACGGGCCTTCACTATGACCTGAACATTGCAGACCTCAAAGGCCGGGGGCTCTATGCCGGTGACGCAGTACTTGTATTCAACACTGCTGATGCATGGTGGGGCGAAGGGGATGAGAAAATATATGCTGACGGCGAATCCTTTCCTTCTTCATTCGGAACGGGGACGGAAGACTACTACGGGTATGCATGGTGCCGGCCGGAATTGTTTGACCACCCTCTGATTGCACAACCTTCCGGCGCCGGCAACTTCCACCCGGGAATGAGCATAAATATGCGATACCGGATACTCGATGCAATACCGTTTGAAGAGTCAATAAAGGTTGACCTGGAGATGTGGCACTGGGTAAAAACCACAATAGATTTCTCGGCTACGGCATACTATTACCTGGCTCCAGACTTTAATGACTGATTCCTGTTGCCGCTCCTTGACCGGTACCGGAGCCAGATACCTGTGACTGTAAAGACGAGCAGGGAGAGACCCGTGAAGGAAGTATAGATCAGCTTGAATACCTCTCCCTCAATCCCCAGGAGTTTGTCTACCAGTGACATGTCATGAATGTCCTCAACCAGGTCTGACCTGCGATGTTCCAGGTGCAGCACCCTGCCCGTGGCACCATCAAGCTGTATGCCATGGTAATGATGGACAAACACAAACTTTACCATCCCCTTGTCAGGCCTGATATCAATCCTGTCAAGCTCTTCGCTGAGCTCTGAACTGCCTGACTCCCGAAGCGTCATGATGGCTATTGATTTAAGTGAATCAAGTGTAAGCCACCGTGAAAGGTCAGAAGTAGTACCCTGGTGCGAGTCAGGATGAATATACCCGTAGCTGTTCTTCTTCCATCCAAGGATTATGCCTGTAACTGCTACCAGAAGCAGGGCAACGGAGAGAAAAGAGGCGGTCAGACGATGAATACGCCTAATGGTCTTCATCATCTCCCCGTTGCCTTTTCTCACTGCTGCCATTGCCATCCAAATAGGGTTTCAATACAGGTGTGCAAAGAAACAATTATCGCCTTTAAAATCCAAAACCGCTTCCTGCATCGAAATTCAGAACAGGCCACTGCCATCTCTCAGTCACGATGCCTGTGGTGCTCTCGATTATGGTGCCTGCGGTGTTCCCGCTGACTGTGCTCCCGGTGTTCCCGCTGAGGGTGACTGTATAAGACCCTGGCTGTGCCTTCATGGTATTCCACCATATCTTGCCGATACCCTGTCCGGGTTTGATTTTCCTTTCAAAAACCAGTTTCCCTGAAGCGTCTTTTACAGTGATTTCCGCCTCATTCTTCATTTCGCCCGACTGGTAATACCATATTTCCAGCCCGTTGGGTTCATTTAGTGTATTAAGATGATTGCTCCCGGTCATATGGTAGTTGCCCCATGTTGCCTGTTGGGAGAAGTTCATCTGTGGCTTGGGCTCAATGGAGAACAGATGGAGAGGCTTACGGATGATTTCGGGCGTAACCTGTTGCAAAGGCGAGATGTCAGTTATCCAGGCAGCTCTGCCGTAGGTGCCCACAATAAGGTCGTTATCGCGTGGGTGGATCATCAGGTCACGGACCACTGCAGGAGGCATATTTGCCTTGAGCGGTTCCCAGTTCTCTCCCCTGCTCAGTGAGACCCAGACCCCATTGTCATTCCCGGCAAAAAGAAGGTTGGGATTGCGTCGGTCTTCAATAACCACGCTGACCGGGTAACCTGGCAGCCCTTTGGTAATCTTCTTCCAGGTCTGGCCAAAATCTTTTGTCACATACACATGCGGATCCATGATATCATCAGTATAACCTGACTTTGAGACATATGCCGTACCCGCCTCAAACCCTGATGGAAAAACCCTGCTGACCCACATCTTTGCAGGCGCTCCTGCTTCGGCCAGGGCCGGAGTCACTTCCTTCCAGGTATGGCCGTGGTCAGTGGTGACGTGCACATGCCCGTCATCGGTTCCGGCCCATATAATGCCTGCCTTTACAGGCGATTCTGCAAGGGTGGTGATGGTACAGTAGCGGATATGTCCCTTGCCATGGATCTTGCCAGGGTCATTGTCTGTAAGGTCAGGACTGATCGGTTCCCAGTTCTTGCCGCGGTCAAGGGAGCGAAGGACCATCTGAGCACCGGTGTAGACGATGGAACTGTTGTGCGGGGAGAGAGCCAGCGGGGTTGTCCAGGTGAACCGGTAGAACGGCTCACCCTCCCTTGCTGCAGGAGTAACGGGTACCCGCTCGCCCTTTGCCTGGTCTACCCGGTGGTGCGAGCCGAACTGAGTGGTGTAGTATATATACCTGTTGGTCTCAGGATCAACCTTTGTGTACATTCCGTCCCACATGCCGGTGATAACCCAGTCAGCCGGGGTAATTGCACCTGACCATCCGTTTGAGGGAGCCTTCCATGTCTCATGGTCCTGCAGGCCTATATATATGTTATAAGGAGTCTCCATGTCAGCCTCAACATGATAAACCTCCCCGAGCGGGATGTGATAATAGTGGTTCATGGTCAGCCCCCCGTCCCATGTGGAATAAATGCCTCCGTCAGAGCCCAGCATCATGTGCCTGGGATCCTTCGGGTTAATCCAGAAAACACGATTGTCGCCGAAGTTGGTCTGGAAGCGGTCCTGCTGCCTTCCGAGCGGCCAGGTCTTTCCTCCGTCAAGTGTGTAGAACATCCCCACCCCTACTACATAAATCCTGTCAGGGTCTGAGGGGTCAATTGCTATCCTGTTGAAGCTGTATGCTGCCTTGCCGCTTACATCAACTTTTTCGGGATCATTGATTCTCTTCCATTTTGTCCCTCCGTCACGGGTGATATATACCTCACCGCCGATCAGCTTGTCGAAGGAATTATCAGTGAACTCGTCAAACGGCACGGGGGCATCCGGGTCCATGTCCGGCTTGACATTCAGGTTCTGAATCACTGCAACGACTATATCGGGATTGGCCCTGTGGATGTCAAGGCCGATCCTGCCCAGCGGCCCCTGAGGCAGTCCGCCTGAAAGCACCTGCCAGCTCTTCCCGCCGTCAGTGCTCTTATGGATGCGGCTCATGACTCCGCCCGGCTCATAGGTCCATGCCGTACGTACCTTCTCATAGGTGGCGGCATAAAGGATTTCAGGGTTCACAGGGTTGACAACCAGGTCAATCACGCCTGTCCTGTCATCAATAAATAAAACCTTCTCCCAGCTTTTTCCGCCGTTTGTTGTCTTGAAGACACCTCTCTCCGGATTGTCAGACCAGAGGCTGCCCATTGCGGCTACCCATACGGTCTGAGGATCGCGGGGATGAATCATGATACGCGCAATATGCCGTGTGGCGGTCAGACCCATATTCTTCCACGTTTTTCCGGCATCAGTCGACTTCCAAATGCCGTTACCGTAGTACGAAGACCTGGCATTGAATGCATCTCCGGTACCAACCCAGACTATCTCCGGATCAGAGGGAGCCACCGCAATGTCGCCAATGGCACTGGTATTGAACTGATCGGAGACACATTCGAAGGTGGTGCCGTTGTTGACTGTCTTCCATACCCCGCCGCTTCGTGGCCCCACGTACCAGGTGTACCTGTGCTTCTCACCGGGATTCTCCGGCACGGCAACAGCACCAACCCAGGCACTGATGCGGAAAGCACCCAGGTTGCGGTAAGTGAATGCATCATACCCGCCGGGCAGCGACTGCTGACCATGAGCTGTAAATGAGATGATCAAAATCGCAAAAGTAAAAAGGGAGGAATATAGCTTCTCGTTTATTCTCAACATGATCCAGGGAATGTCGTTATTAAATAATGACCCTACCATCGTGGTCTGCGCATCTTATCCTTCTCATTGACGGGATTGGCATCAAGAATAAACATACCCCGTCCATGAGTGGCAATTATTATCACATTATCACGCGGATGTACCTGCAGATCATGCACATAGGCAAATGGGAGATCACCCAGGATATCCCAGCGCGTACCGCCGTCCTTGCTGATGTATACAGAAGCATCAGTTCCCACGTACAGAATATCCTTCTTAACCGGATCCTCACGGATAACATTGACCGGACCTACAGGTATATTGCCCGAAATATCAGTCCATGTGTCACCGAAATCGGTCGACTTCCAGAGGTAGACCTGGAAATCATCATCCCGTCTTCCTGTCTGAGTCATGTAGACTGTACCGAGATCATACCTTGAAGCTGTGATCCTTGAAACCCATCTTACAGGCACGTTCTTCGGCTTTAGCTCGGACCATACCTTGCCTCCATCCTTTGTGCGCCAGATCCTGCCGTCATCAGTGCCGGCATAGATAAGGCCTGCACGGAGCGGTGACTCATCGAGCGTCTGAATGGTCTGATAGCTGATATCACCCATCTTCTTCGGATCGTTGAATGTAAGATCAGGACTGATGAACTCCCACGTGTTTCCCTTGTCACGTGACATCATCACATACTGCATGCCGTGATAGACTATGTCAGGATTATGCGGTGAGAGCAGGGTCGGAGCCACCCACTGGCCTCTGAGCCTAGGCTCGTCATCAAACCGTACAGGCAGAAGATCCTTGCGGCTTGCCGGATAATTGTCAACCTCGGCCCTGGCAAGCGCACCGTAGAAGGTGCTGGAGTAAATGGTATTGTTATCGCGGGGGTCAACTGCATGTGAGCTCCCCTCAGCACCGAGAGTATTGGTGAATTCAACCGGAGAAACCCTGTCGCGCCCGCGGGAGAGGTCCACGCTGCCATAAAAACTGTGGTGATCCTGGATGGAACCAAAGACTCTGAAAGGCACGCTGAAGTCATATGCAATATTGTAGAACTGCGCAAGGGGAAGCACGTCAATGGGATACTTCCATGTGACTCCCCTGTCATAGGAGATGGTGAGACCACCATCCTGCACATTGAGCAGGTAGTCAGGATTGTTCGGATCAATCCAGAGGCCATGATGGTCAGCATGCGGACCGCGCAATACCCTGAAGTTAGCCCCGCCGTCAGTTGACTGGTGCAGTTGTATCCCCAGCGAATAGATGGTATTTTCATCCTTCGGGTCTACCCTTATCTGCCCGAAGACCCATCCATATGTTCCCGAATGACGCTCCATGTAAACCTTGGTCTCCTCGGTCAGGCCACTGACCTGCTTCCATGATGCACCGGCATTATCAGTACGGTAAACCGTCGCACCCTTGATGACATCCTGTTTCTGGCGTCCGTAGGAGTCAAGCTCCCCGGGCTTCGCCTTGTAAGCTATCTCATAATTGTCAAGCAGGATGTAAAGCACGTCAGGATCAGAAAGCGAAACATCAATACCTATTCGGCCGCGATGCTGAGGCGCAGGAAGGCCATTGTTGATCTCCTTCCAGCTCTTGCCACCGTCAACCGACTTCCAGACACCACAATGCCTGGTCTCCGGGTAGGTGCGCGGATCATTCCACTTAAGCCTCATCCGCTCCCAGGTCGTGGCATAAATGGTATTCGGATCACGCGGATCAAGCACGATGTCAAATACGCCGGCATTCTGATTAATGGACAGAATCTTCGTCCAGCTCTTGCCACCATCAGTGGTCTTGTAAAGCCCGCGCTCCTCGTTTGGAGTCCACTCATGTCCGGGTGATGCCACATACACGATATCAGTGTTCTCCGGATGAATCCTGATCCTGCCGATGGTATGCGTGTTTTCAAGACCGGCAAGATTCCAGGTCTTTCCTCCGTCGGTGGTTTTATAAACCCCGCACCCGGCGTTTGAACTGCGGAAGATGTTTGCTTCACCGGTGCCAACCCAGACAACATCCGGGTTCTTCGGGTCGATGGCAATGTCTCCTATCGAGGCTGTCGGCATCTCATCAAAGACCGGCTCAAAGGTGGTTCCCTCATTAACTGACTTCCAAACACCTCCGGTAGCTGATCCCACCCAGATTATATATTGCCCTCCCCTCGGCGAGATGGCTTCAACATCAGTGCACCGGCCGCTGATGTTCGTCGGCCCGATATATTGCCAGTGCAGGTCCTTATAGGGCGACGAAGCCCTGAGATCAGCCTGCGAGCTGAACATTTTTACACGTTCGGTGCCCTTAAGCACTGGCTGTTTTGCCTGCGACAACAGACTTACCGGTACTGCTGAAAGTACCAGAACAACAAATGCTGTGACAACAGTGGAAGAAACTCTTTTTACCATGATTGTAGTCTTAGGTTAGTAGTCAGGTCTAGTGTAATTATTACACTTATATGTTAAAAAAATCGGCCTCTTGGCCTGTTAAATTTATAATAATAAAGTGTTCGAAAAACTTGATATAATTCAGCCGGGCTCTTTTTTAACATTTTTTCAGAAAAAGAGCCTGTCATGTTAACGTATCAAAGAAAAACACACCGAGTAATTTTCAGTCTGACCCTGTTCCCCCGGGGTTCTGAACTGCTTCGCACACCACTGCATACCGCCATGCCTTCATCATCATCCTTATGATTACCAGCGCCTGGGTTGCAATAAAGAAGAGGAAGACCATTATCCCTTTGACAGGTGTTGCAACGGCAGCGAACCACAGAATTGCTATTACCAGGAGTGCATTTGTAAGGACTACTGACAGTACGATTCCGTAATTATGCCAGAATCTCTCCCTGAGTGATCTGAAAGCAGCTCCCAGGGCCCTGAAGACCTGGCGTGAACCCGTTGCAGCAATCCATCTCCGCGATGCATCGGCTACAAAGAGCCATACAGGCATTCCCAGCGCCCAGATTACATAAAAGATATAAATACCATTTCCCGAAGGCATTTTTGATCCCGAGACCAGCACCATTACCAGGGCCGGCACACCTATAACCACAAAGGTGTATCCCGCAATTATCAGCATCATCAAAAGGGTAACCTTCAGAAACGGAATGAAGGCAGTGGCAGAAGATCTCAGGAATTCTGACACCTTGAGACAACCGCCTGCAAGAGTGAAACGCCTGAAGAGTCCTCCTGCGAAGAAGACCATCAGGAAGAAACCGGCAGTTCCCACAAGCACGGTACCTGCAAAAGCGGATGCCATCAATGCGCCGAATGGCTTTCCGATGTCACCTGCCAGGGAAATGTCAAAACCGTCATTGAGCAGCACGGTGACCATGCTTTTGCCGAAGATGCTGTTGAGGAAGACCTTCAGCGGATAACCTGCTGCAAGTGTAAGCACCAGGGTAGTACCCCAGATAACGAGGATCAGCTTATATGAAGAAGCAGTGGCTAAGGCTCCGTTCTTAAGTGTCTTGAACAAACTCATCGTTGAAGGTTTAAATGGTGAAAATCGAAATCATCATCTGCATTAAAAGCATAAACTTGTTCATCATCCGTCGCGCGACAGTACGCTCGGGTTCAAGCGTCCATGAGTTATTGATTCGGTTGACGTCCATATCGATCCTGTTATACGGGTCGATCTTTACCCACACCGGTTTCCTTGTGCCGGTATACTCAAAATCCCTGTACAGGGCTTTGCCATCCCAATGCTCAAGCAGTTCATCTCCGTTGTCAAACCCGATCAGGATCTCAACAGGCAGCATCACCTCGCCCAGTCGCTCAACACTGACCCTCGAGATGTATAAGGTATCACTCTTCCGGTCACTGCGTGTATAGGTTACCGAGTCGCCGTCAACGATGCCTGAGTAACTCCTGATTTTATTGCTGGTGATGCCTGAAACCCTGTAGTCACAGATGCCGCTCCCGTACAGGACCTGGTCAAAGAACCAGTTCATGTTTTCTCCAAACCTGTCTCCGTGTTCGTCTTTTACGACGTCATTAACAACTGCGATAAAGTCCTTCCCCGAAGGGTGGCGAAATGCCCAGCGCCGGTAATACTCCCGGAACACATTGTCCATGGTCTCAGTACCTATTATTCCCTCCAGGGTATGGAGCCATGTGGCCGCCTTGCTGTATGACATCATTGAGTATGTTCCATGGGGGTACATCCAGGAGGGAAGGTCATTGGTGGCAATACTGCGGCTGGGTGAGGTAATGTATGTCAACCTTCCCTGGTCGGCGTCAGACATCCTTATAAAAGGAAGTTTCAACAGTCCGTAGCCGTTTCCGTAGTAATGATCCACGATCCGCTGTTCCCAGTAGGAGTTTATCCCTTCGTCGAGCCATGGCTCCTCGAATTCATTGCTTGCCAGAATACCCATGAAGTAGGCATGGCCGAATTCATGAATGGTGACCATCTCAGGTAACTTCATGAATGACGGCACCATCCCTCCTCCCATGGAGGTGAAGAGGGTTGTGTACTCCATCCCGCCAGCACCGGCGCCAGACAGGGGTGGATCAACAAACGTGAGGTGAGGCCATGGATAGGGGCCTACCCTCTCCTCAAGGTACTCCAGGGCATGCTTAACTGCTTCAAACTGACTGTCTGCCTTCTTCAGGGCAGGCTCAGAGGTCAGCAAGGTGATATCCACATCTTTCCATTTATCGGTCAGGACCTTATAACCCGGCCATGCTGTCCATGCGAAGTCCACAATATCCTCGGCACGCCATACAACCTTCTTGATCCCTTTCCCCAGGTCAGTTTCCTCAATAAGCATCCCTCCCGATCCTGTCACATACTCCGATGGGAGAATGACGGAAACATTATAAACAGAGTGATTTGCATAAAACTCCGAGTTGGGGTGAAACTGGTGACAGTTCCAGCCATCAGCCTCCCGCTGACGCATGCCTGCTGTTTCATATACTCCGAATTTCGGAAACCATTGCGCAACAAAATAAAAATCATCCTCATATCCGGTACGCAGAATAGGTGACGGAAGCTTCGAGGTGAAATCAATCTTCAGCAGGAGAGTGTCGCCCGGTTCAACCACGGCAGTGAGGGCAAGCTTCAGAACTGTTTTGTCATGCTCATTGCCATCATCTGGAGAAATAAATCGGATCGAATCGATCAGGTTGTTACCTCTCCCGTCAAATATTGAGTTTATCTTCACCCACCCCCAACCGTCGTCACCGGCGGCTGACCAACGTCCTCTGGCAAGAGTGCTCTTGTTGCTGGAGAAGGCATTGAGATACATATGCATCATCGCTTCCCCTACCGGCATCGTAGAGTGATTGACCCACCAGGCTGTCATCAGACCGCTGACAGTATGACCAACCGGATCAAGGGTAACGTTCATATCATAGCCGGTGAGCCTTGAACTCAGGGGCTTATCAACAATGATCTGCCCGCCGGCAATGCAGGGAAACAGTAAAAGGATAACCCATGGGATTTTTCTCATTGCAGTCCGTTTGATGAATAAATGTTTAAAATTAAACCATTATTTCCTCCCTTTTTTAACTTTGCACATATTTCTTATTTTGTGCAATGACAAGAAAAGGGACCCGGGACATGATTATTGACGTTGCCGCCGGGTTGTTTGCAACGGTGGGTCTGAGGCGTACCACCATGGAGTCGATTGCCGCCGCTGCCGGACGTGGCAGGCGTACGGTATACATGTATTTCAAAAATAAGGCTGAGATATATGATGCCGTGGTGGAGATGGAGATCCGGCAGATAACCTCACCGCTGGGCCTTCTCGCCCGGTCCGGCGAGCCGCTTAAAGTCATCCTGCCCAGTTACGGTGAGGAGAGGATACGGCGACTGGTAGACCTTATCAGGCGAAATCCACTGCTGATCAGGGATTTTGCACAGGGACACAGCAGGATTGAGCGGCTGAGGGACAAGCTTCACAAGGCTGAAATGCAGATACTTGTAGCCCTTTTCAGGAAGTATCTGCCTGAAAGTGCAGAACCCGGCTGCCCTTCAGCCGAGGATTATGCGTTCCTGTTTCTGGGGATGTTGCGTGGCAATGACCGGCTGTTAACAAAAACGGATGGTCTTGGTGAGGCCATCCGTCTCTCGTCTGTTGCTTCCTGGCTGGTGTTCAGGTCTCTTTCGGTTCAGTGAATATTGCTCTGTTGGCATCTGTCCTGCCCTTGATGGTTGTTGCCGGCAGACCGGAGCCATTGATCAGCGTGCTCCAAATCAGCTCAGCGAACGGTATTTTTTCATTATATCACCTGAATTCAGCATAAAATCAATGTACTGCGCCCGGGTATAGGGCAGTTTGTTTTCTGATTTCTTCATTGAGAGTTTTCCGCGAAAACTGTCAAGGCTTGAATAACCATGACCCTCCATCCATTTCTCTATCTCCTCGTTGATCGATTTTACCACCTCAACACCGTTGCGGTAGAGGGTGCTTACAACCTGCACCGCATCTGCGCCGGCAAGGATCATCTTCACCACATCATTGGCAGAATAAACCCCGGTGGATGTGCAAACCGAACCTTTAACGTTGCCATGCAGCATGCCTGTGAATCTCAGCGGAAGCCTGTTGTCATCGCTGCTGCTGAGGTTGTATGGCATGGTATGCTGCTCAGCAAAGATGTCTATGTCAGGCTGGATCAGCCTGTTGAACACCACCACCGCGTCAGCCCCGGCCTTGTCAAGGTCGGATATGAACCTGAGGGTATTGGTGTAATATGGTGTAAGTTTCACCGCCACCGGTAACTTCACCGCAGACTTTACTTTCCGGAGTGTCTCCACCTGCTGCTTCTCTATTGAATCCCGGCTGCTGCCTGACTCATCAGGCAGGGAATAGAAATTCAGCTCCAGTCCGTCAACACCTGTAGCTGCTGCCTTTACGGCATACTCCACCCACACCTCGTCTCTCACTGCATTCAGGCTGGCAAACAGTGGTATTGAGACAGCTTCCCTGGCCTTCCTGAGGTGAAGAAGATAATCGTCAGGCGACTCGGGAACAGACTGCGAATTGGGGAACAGGGTCACCTGTTCGGCATGACGGTGCTCGTATTCGGTCTTCAGTTCGTAGAGTTCAAGGTTTTCAAGCTCCACCTGCTCCTCGAAGAGAGACTTATATACAATGGCTGCCACACCGGACTCCTCCAGCTTGCGCAGCTTGTGGATGTCAGTCACCAGGTTGCTGGCACCTGCAATTATCGGGCTTTTCAGTTCAATGCCCATGTACTTTGTCTTCAGATCTGCCATGACGTGTAATTTTTTATGTATAACAACAAGTTAAACAAAATGTTCGACATGTGTCAACAAAAATGAGAGCCGGTATGGCCGGTGCCGAAGGTGCCGAAGGCAATAAAAACGGCCGGGAATTCCGGCCGTCTGAAAGCAAGCTCTTGGGTTTATTTCGCCTGTGTAAACTGGCCTTTGGTTACCCAGTTCACAACCTCATCAGAAAGCGGTTTGACGGCAGGCTTGAAGAATCCTACCAGTTTACCGTTCTCATCGATGATGTACTTCTGGAAGTTCCATGCCACCTCTGAGTCGAGCACACCGTTGGCCGCCTTGCTGGTAAGCCACCTGTAGAGAGGGTGCATATCATCACCCTTTACCGAGATCTTCGACATCATCGGAAAACTGACTCCGTATTTGCTGTCGCAAAATTCTTTGATCTCCTCGTTGGTGCCCGGTTCCTGGTTCATGAAATTGTTGGCAGGAAAACCAACTATAACCAGCTTGTTCTTATAAGCTTTATTAAGAAGCTCCAGGTCCTTGTACTGCGGAGTGTGGCCGCATTTTGATGCGGTATTCACTATCATCACCTTCTTTCCCCTGAGGTCAGCCAAATTGAATTGACCTCCGTCGATTGTCTCAACAGTAAAGTCGTAAATTGATTTCTGCGATACAGCCGGGGCTATCATGAATGCTGTCAGTGCTGCTATGGTTAATAATCTCCTTTTCATTTTCCTTCTTGTTTGATTACCTTTTAACAAACGTGGTGCCAAATAGTTTTCCTCCACGGAATAAATCCTCCGGGAGTTCGAAGTTATGAAAATCTTTCTAATTTTGCATCGCCGTTTCAGGGCATACCTGTTCCCTGGCCCTTCATCCGGGCCGGAACAGACATAAGGAGAGTCCTGAAGTGGTATTCGGGGTATAGCGCAGCCCGGTTAGCGCATCTGGTTTGGGACCAGAGGGCCGCAGGTTCGAATCCTGCTACCCCGACACAAGAAAAAGCCCGAGCCGCCGAAAGGCGGAACGGGCTTTGATTTTTAAGTGCCCTGAAATCTTGCTTTCGGAAGATGGTTAAACATTAAAGAACGATTAATCGGGCAGCAAGTGAAAGGCTTTTTCTTTCAATCTCCTCCAAAATGTGATCATGATCGAGCCCCTGCGAACGAATAATCACTGCCGGAGGTTCCAGGCACAGCAGGCTAAGGAATATTATTGTTGATATTTAATTTACATTTCTTTAACATTTAATAATTTCAAGTCTCTATTATTCAGTATGTATCAATTATTTTGTTTATATTTTATGTTATTATTTTGAACAATAAATGAAGAGGATTGTTGTAAGAATATAATCAACAACATAAAACGATATGAAAAAGATAGGTTTATTCTTAGTAGCGGCAATTTTCCCGATTATCGCTTTCAGCCAGGGGAAGGATATAGTTGATATTGCTGCCGGATCAGAAGATCATACTACCCTTGTAGCTGCAGTAAAGGCTGCTGATCTGGTGACCACCCTCAAAGGCCCGGGTCCGTTTACCGTATTTGCACCGACAAATGATGCGTTTGGCAAGCTTCCCGAAGGCACTGTTGCCAATTTGCTCAAGCCGGAAAATAAGGCTCAGCTCGCAAATATCCTCACCTATCATGTGGTCAGCGGCAATATCGATGCAGCCGCAGTACTGGATGCAATCAAAAAAGGCGATGGTAAAGTTGTACTTACAACGGTTAGCGGCGGAAAGCTTACTGCTTCCCTTGACATGGGCAAGGTTAAATTAACCGACGAATCAGGAAACTCTGCCTTTGTCACTGCGACAGATCTGAAGGGCTCCAACGGAGTAATTCATGTTATTGACGGAGTGGTTCTTCCTAAATAGCATATAGTGTTGATCAATACTCAAAAAAAGCTCTCTGCTCAGGCATAGGGCTTTTTTTAAAGATTCGCTCAGAAAAACCACCAGGCCAGACTGTTAACCCTCAGCATCTAGCCGGCCCGGCAATCTCAGGCCGAAATAAACAAAGCACTATATTGAGTGGAATTTTATAAGGTATATGGATTTATTGAAAAATTAACAGATGGAGAACTCGAAAAACTTACGCTCACTTGGACAAACAGGTATTATGGTAAGCCCTGTCGGACTTGGTTGCTGGCAGTTCAGCAAACAGAAGAATATGGCCGGCAAATTCTGGCCCTCCCTTGAGGACAGTCAGATTGAGAGGATCGTTTCCATGTCCCTCGCCGGAGGTATTAACTGGTTTGACACTGCAGAAATCTATGGTAACGGAGAGTCGGAAAGAGCTCTCTCCTCAGCACTCAGGGCAGCGGGCAGCAAACCCGGGGAAGTTATTGTGGCCACAAAATGGTGGCCGGCATTCCGTTTTGCTTCCAATATTGGAAAGTCCATTGACGAACGTATTAAACTTCTTGATCCTTATCCGGTAGACCTATACCAGGTTCACCAGCCATGGAGCTTTTCAGGAGAAAAGGATGAAATGGCCCGGATGGCAGAACTTGTTAAGCGAAATCTCATCAAATCGGTTGGAGTAAGCAATTTCAGTGCATCCAAAATGGAAAACTCATGGAAAGTCCTTCAGAAGTCAAATATATCGCTTGCTTCAAACCAGGTAAGATATAACCTCCTTGACCGCAGAATTGAATCCAACGGAGTGATGGACCTTGCAAAAAGCCTGGGCATTACAATAATCGCATATTCGCCTCTCGCCCAGGGACTTGTTACAGGGAAATTTCATGATAATCCTGAACTGCTTAAAAATATCGGATTCAGACGATACAACCCCCAGTTCAGGCGGGAAGGTCTTGAAAAAAGCCTACCGGTGGTAAAACTGGTGAAGGAGCTCGCCGCCAGCTATAATGTTACGCCGTCACAGGTTGCACTTAACTGGATTACCCGGTATCATGGCAAAACGGTGGTAGCTATACCGGGCGCAACCAGGGAAGCCCACGTGCTGGAAAATTGCGGGGCAATGTCATTCAGGCTTGCTGATGAGGATATGGCAAGACTCGATAAGGCCAGTGCCATTTTCAAATGAAATGAACAGCGGATCATTTAATTCCGGGATTTGATTTAGCTTTGGGTGATCAGTCACAAATGAGATCAGAGCTATGGAAACGAAAATGATATTTGAACGGTTCTGGAAGCGCTTCTCCAGTGAGAACCCGCATGCAAAACGGATCTATGACCTTTTTTCAGCCAGGGGCGAAACGGTTGTTCATGACCATATCGCACTCAGAACATTCGATGATCCCAGGATGAACATTGATGTGATCTCAAGGGTCTTCACCAAAAACGGATACGAAGCACGCGGGAATTACGAGTTTAAGGTCAAAAAACTGAGGGGCATGCATTTTGAACACAAAACTGACCCGAAGGCACCCAAGGTTTTTATCAGTGAGCTGCTTCTCGATCAGTTCAGTGATTACCTCCGGACAACAATCAGAGGGTACCTTAACCGGCTGGATGACCGCGTTTATGCTGACAGGGACCTGGTTTACGGTGGAAGCATATGGGGCAAAACATCATTTGACACTTACAACAGACTGCGCAAGGAATCGGAATATGCTGCATGGCTGCTGGTATACGGCTACCGTGCCAACCATTTTGCAGTTAAGGTAAATGAACTTAAGGGTTTCTCAACATTGCAGGAAGTCAATGCATTTATCAAAAGCAACGGTTATCTCATGACCACCGTGGGAGGTGAGATCTACGGAACACCTGAAGAATTGCTGGAACAGTCAGCAACCTTGGCCGAAATTCAGCCTGTTGATTTTACTGACGGGATTTATGAGATCCCCTCATGCTTTTATGAGTTTACCCTGCGGTACAACAGTCCTGACGGAACCCAGTACCCGGGATTCATTGCGGCCAATGCCGACAAGATTTTCGAAAGTACGGACTATCACACGAGGCAGACTGAAGGGATGTGATTATTTAACCGCGGCAGAGTCTGTTTTCCCTAGCATTTCCATTGCCTTCTCCCTTATTTCTTCGCCGGCCATGGCATATTCAACCAGCGTTACCTCCAGGAATTTTTCGGCCTTTTCCCCGGACTGAGCCCGCTGCAAATGCAGGTGTCCGGTCCGGGGGTTATTATTCAGGATTGAGGGCTGCCCCTGATACTTCCCGAAGATTACAAAACTCATCCGCAATCCCTTTGCAAATGCAGCTACCCTTGATTTGCCGCACATCCCAGTAACATTGTCTCCCGGATCCTGCAATTCATCATAAATAAGAGTGTTAAGCCTTCCTTCATTTCTCAGCTCTTCAAGCTTATGGTAGAGTCTTGAATCCTTGGAAACCATGCTCGCACCCATCACCAGGTTAATTTCAGGCTTATGATTTCCGTAACTGACATAAAAATCAGCCAGCATGATCCCCACCTGTGCTGTGAGGGCAGTCCCGAAACTCGATGAGACTATATTAATATCTGAAGTTTCCGCGTGAATTGCTTCCATGATATTATTGAAAGTAATCATGGTTTTTTCGTCCTTTTCAGGTTTCCGCATGGGCTTCTGCCCTCTGCTGAGAGCCCATGCCACATTCCTTACGCTCGACCTGCTGACTGGTTCGTCAATAATTTTAAAATCGTCACCCAGCAGATCATTCATAGTATTACAGTAAGTCCGGGTAAATGCATTCGGAGAGTTTTTACCATGATAGGCTCCGCCGGGAATAAAAAAGAAACTATGAATCTTTAAGTCATCCTGTGCAGAAACATTCCTTGCATACGGATTTGCCAGGTGAAGCATCACCGATATAAATATCACCCTGGCAGACGACAAAATTAAGTACCCTCGTTCCACTGGATGATGGCTTAACAGAATTACCCCGACAAGGCATAAGCAAGATTCTGTTTTTTAAGTCCGTTTTTCATGATCAGTCAAATGACTAACAGAGAATCAAATTTGACCTAATTTAGTAAAATATTGTTACAAATACTAAAGTATTTCTTAATTATTTTTCTAAATCAAATGTTGATTATCACCTTTCCGGCAGCATGCCCGTCAATAAGGTAATGCATCGCTTCGGGAGTTCTTTCAAGCGGATACTGCCGGTCTATGACAGGCCGGATAATCCCTTTCTCCAGGAGCCCCATAAGCAACTGAAGGTCAGCTATATCCGGCCTTGCAGACAGAAACCTCATTTTCTTTGTGCCGATTGATAAAAGCCAGCCGAAGAGAATCGACTTGAATATCTGTGACAGGGAACCTCCGACCATTACGTAATTGCCTCGTGGATTCAGCATTTTTCTGCATGCTGACAATGGGTAATTGCCATTTATTGCCAGGATAATATCATACCGGCGATCTGTATCCAAAAACTTCTCCCTTGTATAGTCGATGACATGATCGGCGCCAAGAGATAAGGCTTGCTGAACATTTTTCGTGCTGCAAACCCCCGTTACCATGCATCCGAAGTACTTCGCCAGCTGGACGGCAAATGTACCCACACCGCCTGCGCTGCCGATAATCAGCACTTTCTGTCCGTTTTGCACTGTTGCCTTATCACGAAGAGCCTGAAGTGCAGTTACTGCTGCCATCGGTACTGCGGCAGCTTCTTCGAATGAAACCTGTCCCGGTTTGCGAATTATATATTTTTCAGGAGCAGTTACATATTCAGCAAGCCCTCCGAACCCGCATCCGGCAAGATCACCGGCCACTTCATCACCCGGTTTGAATTCAGTTATATTTTTGCCAACCGCTTCCACACGGCCGGCAACATCTGCACCAAATATTCTCCTTTTGGGAATAATTCCCATCTTCATTGACCGGTAATCGGCAGCATTCAGTGACACTGCATGCACCCTGATAAGAACCTCATTATCACCCGGAACCGGTTTGTCAACATCACAATAGACGAGCTTGTCCGGATGAGCCTTCTTTTCAAATACTATGGCTTTCATATTACACTCCTGGCTTATTGATTCAGCAATTTATTTACGGTAAACCTGATCCTTTCATCAGTGGCGCCTTCTGAATACCCCTTGATAATCTCCCTGATGATCCGCTCCTGATCAAGGATGAAGAATACCGGGTAGGAGCCGATGGCATAATTCTCAACCACTTCATTGTCTGCCTGCAGAAAGGTGTAATCAAACCGGTTCCGGCTCATGTAGCTTCTGAGTGCATTCAGGTTTTTACTTGTGCATTCTATTGCCACAAGTGCAAAATCATCTTTCCCGTATTCAATGTTTATTTCCTTAAGGAATGGAATCGATGCCCTGCATGGTCCGCAGGTGACACTTGTGAACTGTATCAGGATAACCCCGGCAGTTAAGTCTGCCAGCGAGAAAGTCTGATTATCTGCTGACAGAAGTGTCCACCCGGGTGCCTTATGGTTCAGGAGGGCACTCTTCTCTTCGTCTGTCCTTTTGTACCCGTACTGCCTTATTTCAAAGTCAGGAGGAAAGAAGTCCGTGGCCCTGAAATCATTGATATCAAGCCTGTTAAACTCCGGATCAAGGCTTGTCGAAACTGAGATATCATGTGACATCTCACGCCTGACCTTATATGGCAGATCCGTTTCCTTATCTATCCACAGTTCATAAACTGAGGCATTGTCGCCATAGGTATACGGAGAAAGCGGCATATGGAAAGCTTTCCCAAAGAACTCCACCTGCTCTTCCTCGTTAATAGTCAGGCGGGCAAATACATCCCTCTCCTGCTCCTTCATCTCCAGTGAAATACTGTCACCTGTTGTGAGTGCATAATTGATTATGCTCGTCACATAGTTGTAGAACGGCGCGCCCACCGGTCTGAAGGGCAGCGACCTCACCCTGAAACTGTCAATTATGATGCCCTTTACATCATCATAAAAAGTTGCCCTCATATGACCGTCATAACAATAAGATGCCCTTGATCTTGTAAGGGAATCAAGCATCACAAAGCTTGAACCTATGGTAGTGTCAGAAGGATTCCTGTACTCCCTGACAAATCGGGGAAAGACAAATGAAGGCGCTGTATCACCAGGACTCCAGGATTCGATGAACTCATAGTAAGATGCTGTCTCTATCTGGCTGAGGTTGCCCAGCACCGTGGCCAGGTACTCTTTTGATGTGTAGTCCCGGCCGCACGAGGCAAGCAGCAGTATTAACACTATGAGGCTGAAATTCTGACATCTGATCATGGCAATTATGCTCTTATATTGAATTAAGTATAAACTGCTTTGCCTCTCTCCCTTTTCCACCTGCCTCCGGTATTCCGGAATACATTTACTGTCTGATTTCATTTATCAGTTGGTTTTTTGATATTCAAAACCGCACGCAAGGCAGACCGTGCGGTGAATACACAATGTGGATCCGCATTGCGGGCATTTTCTTTTCTCAGTTTCGAATGCCAGGAATTGCGCCATCCCCTTCTCCTTAATCATGGCCAGATTTTCGAAGAAGCTCGTGTTGTACCTGGTTCTGTATCTTTTATCCAGATCCCTTAGTCTCCGGCACGGATATTTCGGACAATCGTAGCAGAATTTCGACTCTGTCTCTTTGAGAAGATCACAGTTGATAACGATGCAACCGCTGCAGTATGCCGGTTTGGTATCAGATGAAGCCCTGCAACCGGGACAGTGATTCTCTGTCCTCATGTATCCAAGACACGAACCGCAGTTCATACCGCAGGGAGCAATCATCTCCCTGACGAATGCAATGTTAGTGTTGAACTTCTTTCTTGAATATGATTTTCTCATGGCTGTGCAGTGCTATGACGGACAATATTTCACTCTTATCCGGCATGAACCGGTTGGGTTTTTCGCAGAGCGAACCATATCAGCCGGTTGTCAGTTCATGAAGGTTGTCGAAGCGAAGGTCCTCCTGATACCTTTCCTAAATTCCACGGATGGATATCCAAAAATGACGATCAGGCCCTCCCTGCTGGCATATTTTATTCCATGCTTTTCCCTGAACATCCTCGCGTTCCTTCCGTTCTGGATCATCGGATGCACAGAACCCAGCATACAGGTCCCGAGCCCAAGGGATTCACCTGCATACATGGCTGTAGTTGCAGCCACAATGGGATCGGCAGGGTCAGTATACGGTGAGCCGTAGAAATACATCGCAAGCGGGGCATCATAGGTTACCACGTCAATCCCTTTTTTCATCTGACCGATGAAAATATCAAACATAGGCCTCACAAATCCCCTGAACATCTCATCATTGGCTTTACCCCAGAACGGACGCATCAGCGACAGGAACCATGGGGATACGAACCACCTCATCCTTTCCAGGTAATCACAGAAATCAGCAGCAAATCTCCGGGTCTTTTCCCGGCTGTCAAGCACCAGAATATTTACATCAGACGGAGGCAATCCCATCGGAGAGGTCACGGCTGCATCCAGAATCTTCTGAATTATCTCAGGTTCAACGGCTCTGTCCTGATATTCCCTCACGCTCCTGCGCCTCTTCAGCAGGTTGATCATTTGACTGTAATCAGCAGCGGAGCCGACTGAGGGCAGTTCGAACAGGTCATCTGGTGAGATCGTTCTTCCGGTAATCTGAATGGCCCCTGCAGGGCATATGGCCATGCAGTGACCACACCCTATGCATCCGAATGCAGGATTGCCGCTCAGGTCAGCCTTACCGTCCCTGATGAGAAGGCTGAAGTCCTTGCATACCTCAACACACTCACCGCAGCCTATACATATCTCTCTGTCAATCCGGATATTACCCTTTTCCTTTGCTCTTGAGGTCGGTATTGCCATGACTATGCGGTTTAAAGACTCTGATCTCTTACACCGGGCTTCCCGGAGTAAGAAAGGAACAATAAAAATAGTGAACTTCCCGGCTCAAAAGACTTGATTCGCAATTGTCACAAAAAAAAGTTACAGAAATATACAACATCAGTCTGTCTGCCGGCCCTTATATTCCAGCAGGTACAACTGCAGGAAAATGCCACGTTCGAAGAATCTGATGGTCATGCATTTCCTTCAGGATAAACCTTCAGGCTGATATTTACCTGACCCCCGAATCACGGAAGAAAAGCAGGACCGTTACTGCAAGCAGAGGCTTTAATCCTTTCAGCGAGAAGCCCTTAGTTGCTTTAACCAGATTGCAAGGTTAACTACACAATATACAATGCTCAAACTGAAATAAATACTCACAATTACCAGCTCGGTGGATAAATCAGGTTCAGACCCCTTAAGAATGTCAAGCCCTGACAGACCAGCCGGGATTGAGTAGAGCAGAATGATGACGGTAAGAACAGAACTGACAGTTTTCATTTCTAGGGTATAGTTGATTATGGTCCATTTCACCAGGTTACTGAATGCCGCTCCTGATGTCAGTCATTATCTGAAAGATTTTCCTGACGGTATTGACATTCCTGATTGTCATATTCCTGTAAAAGTCGGTTCCGACAAGTTTTATCATGCTGCTTTGACTGTAATCCTTGCCTTCAACATTCCACAGAACCGCTCCCGGAATATATTTTACATTGTCAACCGGGCTGAGTTTCAGTTTTTCCATCACCTCCGGACTGTCATATTTCTCCCACAGGAACATAACATCAGTCCTCATCCTTTCATTCTTTACCCATCCGGGAGGCAATTCCCTGCAGACAGTCTCAAATTCATCAAAATTCCTGACCAGAACTTTCACATTAAGTTGAAAATCTCTCTTTATAGCTGCTTCAGCTTTCTGCACAATGACATCCCGGTTTTCCAGCTTCTCTTCAAAAACGATGTTGCCGGAATTGATATAGGTAACAACATTCCTGAACCCGATCGATTCGAAAGAAGCTTTGAGTTTTTTCATGTCTACCGGGTTGTTCCCGCCTACATTTATTCCTCTCAGGAGTGCAACGTAAATCATATTGTCAGTTTTTCCCAATAAATAAAGATAACATCCGGAATCATGGTTACGTTCAGTTTTTCCGGCAACGGGGTCGGTGTACAAACTTTTCC
>CAYYEH010000006.1:59210-73725 GCA_964470815.1 uncultured Rikenella sp. | reverse complement strand
TCACACCATCCTCACCTCATGTGTCATCTCTATCCCGGCCTTTCTGTAGACTGCTGATACACCGCAGTAGCGTTCCATTGAGAGGGTGATGGACTTCTCTATCTTATCGATATCCAGATCCCTGCCTCTGAATTCGTAAATGACATGCATTTTCACAAATGCATTGGGATGCTCATCCTCGGTTTCACCCTCCACAATCACGTTGAAATACTCAACCTCCTGCCTCATCTTTCTCATCAGCGAGATGACATCCATCCCTGTGCATCCTGCCAGCGCAGCAAGCATGAGCGGCTTCGGGCGGGGCCCGCTGTTCTCTCCGTGTTCGCCGGCCTGATCCATATAAAAATGATGACCGTTGACTTCAGTGTCAAACTTCATCCTGCCATTCCAGGCAGCTTCTGCCTTGTGTTTCATTTGTTCCTGAAATTTGATGCAAAGTTAAAACCATTCAACAATCCTGTAATGGAACCATGCCTCAGGCATATCATGCCGGGAATTGAAATGCGACAATAAAAAAATTGTCGCATCTCTTGCGTTGCAACACCAAATGCCTGCCTGGATCAAAAGAGCATTTTATGAATTAATACCTGTTTATTTTTAAATTTGCAGATCACCGCCTCAGATGAAGACGATCAGCAATACTGACAAGGATTTCGTATGTGACATCACCCTGCCATGCTTTTCCGCGCTTACGGGCGAGGAGACTGAGCTGGTGCGTGACAGCAGGGTTCAGGTCCTCTTCCGCAGGGGAGAGAACCTGGCAAAACAGGGAGCATTTGCCTCCTATGTCATCTTTATCGTCAGTGGTTTTTCAAGGCAGTACATAGAATGCAGCAACGGACGCGACTATAACCTCAGGATCATCAGTCCCGGTGAAATGGTGGGACTCTCAGCTGTGTTCAACCGCAACACGTTCAGCTATTCAGTGGTTGCAGTAACGGAAACGACAGGCTTTCTGATAGAAAAGGAAGCCATTGCCTCACTGGTGAAGAAGAATGGGTCATTTGCCTTCAGTATCATAAGGCGGTACTGTGAACATAATTCTATTCTCTACTCTTCACTTGACCATATCCTGCATCAGCAGACCAATGGCCGGATGGCAACGGTTCTCTTAAGCCTCGCTCCGGAAAACTTCGGGGGTGAGGAACTCGTCAGGCATCTTTCCAGGCGCGAACTGGCAGACTTCGCAGGCATATCCACCGAGGGTGCCGTGAAGGTGCTTAAGAGCTTCGAGAAAGACGGTCTGATCAGGCTGGAAGAAAAGAATATTATTATCCTCGACAAGACCAGGCTTGAAGGCATCAGCCGGACAGGATAGGAACTGCTGCCGGCAGGATTGATCAGCACTCCGGAACACCTTCTTCTTCCTGACAACAGGACAATTTTGGCGCTTTTAGAACTATAACCTGACCAGTGCAGGTTGAAGGTTAAACCCTTCCAGGTGGAGCAGCAGGGGCGTATTCCGTTCATTCTCCCTTACCCCGGTGACATCAATCTGCACGGTTTTCCTTTCACCCGGAAGCAATACCAGGTAATTATCATCCAGAAACACCGGTGTTATCATCTCACCGTCAGAGGCACGTATAACCTTCATCCGGACGAAGAAGGCCGCAACAGATCCGCTGTTTGCGAGGTCGATACTGAATTTGCCTTTGGAGCTCTTCATCATCTGGCCAACAATCCTTGCCTCAGGAAGCGCGGTAAGGTTGGTCCGCTCGCCGTTGAGGGGGAACCAGTAACTGTTGTCATCAACCGGCAGGCCGGTGGATACATATGTGATACGGAGCTTGAGGAACTGGACACTGGCCTGTGATCTGAGCAGGTCAAGGTCCCATATCCTGGTGATGCTGTTACCCTCGATGCTCCTCTCCTCGGCCTTCTTCCATATCTCCCTGCCATACTCATCGGTCAGTTTTGCCTCCAGCCTGAGTCCTTTCCGTTCTTTGGGAGTTGTATTAACCACGTAGATGGCCGAGTCCGTCGGATTGAACATCAGATGAACAGGGGCGGCACCGTGTCTGAAACCATAGAACCCCGCATTCTGATCAAGAAACCAGTCGTAAAACTGACCCTTGAGAGCCGGCCATGGATTCTGGCTTTTCCATACCAGGAACCCGGTGTACCACTTCCACATATGTGATGTATAACCCTCGGCCAGAGCCCTGTACTGTTCATAGTTAAGCAACTGGGCCTTCCTTACAAAATCAGCCAGATCACGGGGCTCTCCAAGTTTTTCGATCATGCCTCCGTAACCCATATACTTGTGATACCGCCATACTTCATTAACTGAATTGCCTGACGGAATGACAAGGTCCTCTTCATCCATCATTTTCCTCAGCCCTTCAATATTGGGAAGGCCCACTGACCCTATCTCAGGATTAAAGGGATGCCATTTCTCCGTGAAGAACCAGTTCGGTTCACGGATATTGTATGGTCCGTCAGCTGTCCCGCCTTTCGTATTCCTCAACAGGTCGGGCGAGGTTGACTCATTCAGATAGATTCTTGTTCCGTCAATATTCTCAAGGCTCTTTCGTATGATGGTGTCGAGCTCCGCCGGTGGCGGGAACTCATTTCCCCCGCAAACAAGGTAAAGTGAGGGATGGTTCCTCAGCATCCTGACCTGATCCTCCACTGATTTGATGAACAATGAATCATCATCGGGATACTGCCGTCTGACCTCCTGGCTGTCAGCTTTCTTCAGAGTATCGGGCCACCTTCCGTTGCAGTCGCCCGTAATCCACAGATCCTGCCAGACAAGTATCCCGTTCCTGTCACAGGCATCATAAAATTCAGGCCTCTCGGTTATTGACCCGCCCCATACACGGATCATATTCATGTTCATTTCGGCATGCATCTTCACCTCGGCGTCATATCTGTCAGGGCTGAGGCGCAACATTCCATCGGAGGCAATCCAGTTGGCACCCCTGATAAAGAGTTTTTGCCCATTGATAGTGAAAATACGGGCACCGGCAGAGTCATCAAAGTGGCTTCCCGTCTCCCGGAAACCGAACATAAAATCCTCCCTGTCAAGGGTATTTCCCTTCCGGTCATGGAAGGTTATTACCGCAGGGTACATGGCAGGCTGTCCCATTCCGTTGGGCCACCATATCCTGGGATCAGTCTGCTTCTTTTCGGAGAATGTATAAGTCAGGGAACTGTGAGGTTCAATCTTCAGCTTCTTTTTGTCAGTTGAGCCCATATATGCTATTGCAACCTCGCCTTCCACGAGCCTGTCCGTGGGGTTCACCAGTTCTGCAGAGAAGGTGACGAATGCGGGGTCCTGAAGTTCACCCGGAAGACGTTCTCCGGGCACCCTGGTTCGGGCAAAGCTGTTTCGGATGTCAATATCACCCGTAACCTCTATGGTGACATCATCCCAGATACCGGTATTCCTGTCCCTCACAGGCTGGATCCAGTCCCACCCTGCAGTAAACTGCATGGTAACATCGCGCCCGATTGTCCCGTCTCCGCCCTGCCCTCCGTTCGGTATGCCAGGGTTCAGCGGAGGCTCAACCTTCACTGCAAGCCTGTTGTGCCCTTCGCTGTTGAGCAGGGAAGTGACATTGTATTTCTGACGTAAAAACATCCCTTCATGAACGGGGTCACTTATCAGATGCCCGTTAAGCCAGATCTCTGCCCTGTAATTAATACCCCTGAAATTAAGCCATACCTGTCGAGTGGAGTCAAGACTACCGGAAGAAAACCTTGTAAAAAACCAGAAAGTATAGTAATCACGGCCTGTTTCCGCGATGTCAGGAATTTCCTCGTTATTCATACCGTACCAAGGGTCAGGCATCAGCCCGTTGCTCACAAGCGTCGTCAGTACGGTTCCGGGAACAGTGGCATTCAGCCACCCTGTCATGTCAGGCTCTTCTGCCGTAAGACTGCGGCCGTCAAGAGGCACCTCTGATGCCCTCTTGGCCCTCCATCCTGATGTAAGTGGTGTCTCCTGCGATGACGCCAGAACAGTGACACACATCAGGAAAGTGATCAAAATAGCCCTTTTCATCTCATTCTCCGGTTTAAATCAAGCACGGAAAGATATTAAAATTATCCGTTCCTGCTGCCGCAGGCCCATGCAGGAACCAACGCAAACATTTTTTGATGACTCCCCTTTGATATTAACGGCGGAATTCCAAAATTGCAGGTTTATTTTAAACACAGATGCAGCCCCCCGTTTCAAGAGAGCATGAAAGGCTTTTTGCACTGATACTGACCCAGCATCGCAGGTGGGGTACGGTACTGATGCCTTACATGCTCGAGAAAATGCCGGGACGGGAGTATTATTCACCGGGTGAGGCTCTTTCACCGTTTCCAAACAGCATAACCCTGGCAGGGCTTGACAATGAGGAGAAGGAAACCGTCAGACTGGTGAACGAATACTCAGACCGCAATCTCTTCAAACTCTTTTCCAAGCACCGCAATGTAAAAGAATTCATGGAGAATGTGGCCGAGTCGCAATTCAGCAGACTCATAAAACCATATATTGAATCAAGAATATGCCAGTGCCTGAAGATCGCATTGATAGAAGAGATTCCGGTATACCTGCAGAAAACCGGCATCAGCTCGCTGCATAACGAGGACAGGCTGACCATCAATCCCGGGGAGGCAATACCGGTATTCAGGTTCGAACGTGTTACCGGTGAAACCAGTTACAGCCTGATAATTGAGTCTGCCGGACGACCAGTAAGGCTTCGGGGCCTCAACGTTGAGATACTTTCCAACAAACCCTGCATAGTAAGAGCAGGGCACGTCATCCACTTCATTGCTGATATTGACGGGTCAAAACTCAAACCTTTCCTTACCCGTGACAGGATTATTATCCCGGAGTCAACAGCAGAGAAGTATTTCTCAACCTTCGTGCTCCAGGTAATCAACACCCACAAGGTTATTGGCACCGGATTCTCCCATGAACAATCCCCGGCGGTGAAGGAGGCACTGCTGACCGTGGAACGGACGGTAACCGGCATCCCGGCCGCCATCCTTAAATTCAGGTATGACGGCAGGGATACCTATTACCCGGATGATATGAAACACTTCACCTCATTCATCAACAGGGACGGTAACTATCTCTTTCTGAGGAAGGAGCGTGATGCCGTATGGGAAAGACGGTGCCTCGATGCACTTGACGAAGCTGGACTGGTAAGTGATGACGGCATTAATTTCATAACCCCCGGATCAAGGGACGATGATGAGAACGCCCTATATGATCTCATTGAGACAATTGCCTACAACAGGAAAAAACTTGAGGATGCAGGGCTGATCATCCGGACAGGCAGTCTAGACAGGCCATATTCACTTGACCGCGTGGAAATAAAGCTGAGTCACCAGGTGATCAATGACTGGTTCGACCTGAAGGCAGTAGTGGTTATTGGCCAGTACACCATCCCCTTTACCCGGTTCAGGAAGAATATCCTTGAGGGAATACGTGAATACATACTGCCTGACGGAACGGTGGCACTCCTTCCGGAGGAATGGTTCACAAGGTATCGGGGACTCTTCGAAATGGGCCGCGAGAAGGACGATGACCTGCTGCTGCATAAACAGCATTTCAGCATTTTCAGCGAAGCCCTGTCTGAAGAAGACTGTGACACCTGTGCCAGACTGGGTAAGCTGGTCATGCCCGATCAGCTTGCATGGTTACCTGTCCCGTCAGGACTAAAGGCGGAACTGCGGCCATACCAGCAGGAAGGGGTTAACTGGCTCTATTTCCTCCAGTCAAATAACCTAGGAGGTTGCCTCGCCGATGACATGGGCCTGGGTAAGACGCTGCAGACACTGACCCTGCTGATGTGGAACAGGGAACAGATGAATGCCCGATTCATACCCTCATCAGATTCGGGGAAAGGAAGGGAACTGCATGACCAGGGTCAGATGACACTTTTCAGCATGGCAGAGCCCCCTGCAACATCACTGATAATCGTGCCGGCCTCACTTTGCCATAACTGGCATAATGAGATCAGACGCTTCTGCCCCACGCTGAAGACGCTGATACATTATGGCGCCACCCGAAACCGGTCTGCCTCACATTTTACAAGGTATGATATTGTAATATCCAGTTACCATACAGTGCGGCAGGACATCGAGCTCTTTACCAGCACAGGTTTCTTTTACGTTGTTCTTGATGAAAGCCAGCATATCAAGAATCCTTCCTCGCATCTGTACAGGTCGGTGATGAGGCTCAGGGCAGAACACCGTCTCGTCCTTACCGGCACTCCTGTTGAAAACTCCCTCACAGACCTCTGGACACAGCTGAATTTCGTCAACCCGGGGCTACTCGGTTCTCTTGCCTTCTTCAGGAGAGAGTTTGCACGCCCTATTGAAAAGAACTATGAGGAAGAAAAGGAAAACAGGCTCAGGAAGATAATCCAGCCATTCATAATGAGACGAACGAAGGAGATGGTCGTGAGTGAACTGCCACCGGTGACTGAGCAGGTTATCCAGTGTGACATGTCGGAAGAACAGGCCGCAATCTATGAAAGGGAGAAATCAGCAGTCCGGAACACCATCCTTGAAAACATCGAATCAATAGGGATAGAAAAATCAGCAATAATTGTGCTACAGGGACTGATGCGGCTCAGGCAGCTGGCCAACCATCCGGTGATGACTGACGAAGCCTACGCAGGCGGTTCGGGGAAGTTTGATGCCGTGACACATAACATTGAAAGCGTGGTATCTGAAGGGCACAGGATACTGATATTCTCATCTTTTGTCAGGCATCTCGAACTCTTTCCCGGATGGCTCGAGAAGAACGGCATAGGTTATGCCATGCTTACAGGGTCCACCAGGGAGCGTGGCAAAGTGATAGGAAGCTTCAGAAACGACCAGAATATCAAGGTCTTCCTCATATCTCTCAAGGCCGGAGGTGTGGGTCTCAACCTGACAGAGGCAGACTATGTCTTCATCCTTGACCCGTGGTGGAACCCGGCATCGGAGATACAGGCACTGAGCCGTGCGCACCGAATCGGACAGGAAAAGAGAGTCTTCGTCTACAGGTATATATCAGGTAATACAATTGAGGAAAAGATCCAGCGCCTGCAGGAAAGAAAATCACGCCTGGCTGATGCTTTCATAGAAGCAAACAACCCTCTGGGTGATCTCGATGTAAAAGAGATGCTTGAGATACTTAACTGATTTTTTTAATAGATTTACAATTAAATTAATCCAACGCAAAAAACGCTGCAATGAATACCTATCAGAACCATCCTCTTGCCGGGGCTGTCGATCTTGACAGTGCATTCAATAAATTCTGGAGCTTCTACAAGAAACACTTCGTGGGGCTCTACATTATCTCTGTGGCCGGCTCACTTATCACTTCACTGTTCATCGCCGGGCTTGACCTTGCATCACTCCAGACCACAACAGACCCTGCTGAAATGCTTGAAATAATGAAAGGATATTCCGGACCCTATGCTCTGGCAATACTGGCAACACTGGTTGTGGGTGTGCTGCTGCACGTCTGGGTCCTTGAGAAGCCTGCCTCAGAACCTGATTTCATGGCGGTTTTCCTCAGAAAAACACTGGTTACCCTAATACCATACCTCGCAGCCATGATTATATTCGGGATTATTGCTGTTGCCTTAGTCTCGGTTGGCTTTGTACTCCTTGTTCTGCCCGGGCTGTTTGCTATCTTTTATACCCTTACCGTCGGAATTTTTGCCATGCCTGTGACACTGGTTGAAACCCGCAATCCTTTGCAGGTGATCTCACGATCCTTCAGACTCGCCCATACCAACCTCTGGCCTAACATGGGTTGGGTCATCGTCTTTGTCCTTATTCTCATTGTAGTATCACTGGTGCTCGGGGCGCTTCTCATGCTCCCGTTCACTGGTTCATTCATTCGTTCCATGACAAATCCTGAGGAAGCAACAGCAATGCTTGAACTTACCCGGAACCCTCTTTATATCGGACTCGGAGCCATTACAGGAGGACTGATAAGACCGGTAATACCCATCCTGGGATTCCTTCTCTACTTCAGGAACCGCGGAGAGGAGGTGGCTATAGAGGTGACTACTGACAGCGAACCGACGGTTAAGGTCGAGGACCTGTATCCTCCGGTGACCGGCAGGGAATAATCCGGAGCAGGTATACCATTCATACCAATAAAGCCAGTGACCGGACCATTAAGACTCAATCATGCATGACAGGCAAGGTCCGGAGCCGGGAGATCTACTTTTATCCATGAACTGAAATGACCGGGGTTCCGGAGATTCATTCATACCAGCCGGCTCTTGCCGGAAAATCTTGCAGATATGTTACCTGTTAAACCTCCTGAACATCTTCCCTGAGATCCTTTCATCAGGGTATTGTTTTGCAAAGGTTAGCCAGTAGTCTTTGACACTCTGCTTCATCTCCTTGCGAAGAATAAGAATCCCGACCAGGTTTGGTACCGCCATCAGCACAATGGCGATGTATGACAGTGACCAGATGATAGTTGTGTCAGTAAATGATGCTACAAAGAATGCTGCCACGAAGATGATCCTGTAATAGATCACATATTTCTGCCCCATCAGGAAGGTCACTGCCCTGTCACCGTAATAAGACCATGAAATGGCGGTTGAGAAGGCGAAGAGAAGCAACCCGAACGCAACAATGTACTTTCCCCATCCCTTCATGATGCTCCGGCTGAATGCGAAGGTTGTGAGAGGGGCACTGTGAATAAGCGACTCTCCCGTAACCTCCAAGGCAGCGGGATTGATCATTTTTCCATCCCTGACCTCAATGATGCCTGAAAAGGGCTTGCTGCCTTCGGCATATGCAACATTCTCTGCAAGAGACCTTGCATGAATCAGTGATACTCCTTCACTCTTCAAGAAACCGTTCTCCACCACAAGCTGGCCGGTAAAAAGCGGAAGGGGCGCACTGCCCCGCACATGATCACCGAGCTTAACCACATCCTCCTCCCGGCTGTCATCATATGTGCCGGCAATAAACTGCATGTCGGTTGTCTGGAAATGGTTTTCGGTCTTGGTGTTCCATGCTCCTGATGAAAGCACCACCAGTCCTGTCAGAGTGCATATTACAATCGTATCTATAAACGGTTCGAGCAGCGCAACCATCCCCTCCGAAACAGGCTCCGGAGCCCTGGCAGCAGAGTGAGCTATTGGCGCTGATCCCTGCCCTGACTCGTTGGAAAAGAGTCCGCGGTTTACCCCCCTGTTCATTGCAAAGGCAAATGTAGCCCCCAGAAACCCACCCGCCGCAGCCGAACCGGTGAAGGCGTCACCGAAAATTGCACCCAGCGAGGGAAGTATATTTTCATAGTTGGAAAAGATTACTATAAGTGATCCGACAAGGTACAGGATTGCCATGAAGGGAACCATCACAGAGGTAACCTTTGCAATACGCTTTATGCCGCCAATTATGATAAGCGCAAGGAGAACCGCCAGTATGGCCCCGGTAATAATATGCTTTACGCCAAACGTTGTGAAGACAGCGTTGGAGATGCTGTTTATCTGCGGAAGACTGCCCGTACCAAATGAAGAGAGAATGGTTGCCCCGGCAAAAAAACCACCGAGTATCAGGCCGGTCCTGATCACCTTCCCGCTGGGAGTGGTAATGTTAAGCCTCTTCTTCATGTAGTACATCGGCCCGCCGGAGACACTGCCGTCAGGAAGGATATCCCTGTATTTATGCGATATGGATACCTCAACCATCTTGGTGCACATACCTATTGCGGCAGTGAGCAGCATCCAGAAGAGTGCAGCTGGTCCGCCAAGGTGGATTGCGAGAGCAACTCCGGCAATATTCCCTGTTCCAACAGTTCCGGACAGTGCTGTAGAAAGAGCCTGAAAATGGGAAGTATCACCCACATCATGAGAGTGATCATACTTGCCTTTGGTTATCCTGATGGCATGCCTGAAATAACGTATCTGGGGAAAACCGAGGTATATTGTAAAAAAAAGCCCGGTGCCAATGAGAAGCACCATGAACCAAACATGCCCGCCCAGATAACCGTCGAGCATTACCAGGAAGTCGTTGATCTTATGCATTTCAGATCCGGAGTTGAAGTTATATTTTAAGGAGTCCTATCCCGTTGAGGAATACAATGGTAATCGCAATCGGAGCAACAAATCTTATAATAAACCTGTAAAGTGAATAGTACCGGGCCTTCAGGCTGCCTTCGTTGGAAAGCTCATCCTTCACGTCCTTTCCCGGAAAGAACCAGCCCAGGAAAATCACGATCAGCAGACCTCCCAGCGGAAGAAGTATGTTTGCCGTGGTGGTATTGAAGAGATCAAAGGTATTGAGACCAAAGAGTTTAATGCTGCTTGTAAGACCCAGTGAAAGTGATGCGGTGATCCCCAGAACAAACATGGAAATTGTAGCCAGGATAATTGCCTTCCTCCTGGTGAGCCTCAGCTGTTCTGAGAAATAGGCTACAATCACCTCCAGGACTGATATTGTTGAGGTAAGGGCCGCAAGGGCAAGAAGAAGGAAAAACATGAATGCAAAGATCATTCCCCCCGGCATCTGCTGAAAAATGCCCGGAAGCACAATGAAAGTGAGTGCCTCACCAGAAGAAGGTGAGATACCGAAGGCAAATACAGCCGGAAAAATAGCAATGCCGGCCAGAACAGCCACGGCAGTGTCTATCAGGGATACCTGCACTGAAGTGTCCGCCAGGTTATTGTCCTTCTGAATATAGGAACCGTATGTTATTATTGTTCCCATACCGATGCTCAGAGAGAAGAAGACCTGCCCCAGCGCCATCAGAACGGCAGTACCGGTGATCTTTGAGAAATCAGGCTTGAAGAGGAACTCCATCCCTTTCGCTGCACCTGGAAGGGTAAGTGATTTGATACACATAACGATAAGGAGGATAAAGAGCAATGGCATCATGATCTTGGTCGACTTCTCTATTCCTTTCCTGACACCTCCAAGTACTATAGCCGAAGTCGCTAACATGAAGACGGAGAACCATAGGGCCGGCCGAAGTGACTCGCTCCTGAAGGAATCAAACATTGCCGTCAGTTCCATGGAGTCCTTGCCTCTGAACCCTCCGATCAGCGTCTGATAGAGGTACTCAAGTGTCCATCCTGATACCGCCGTATAAAAGGCAAGTATCATGAAGGCAGAGATGATGCCCATCATGCCGACCAGGTACCAGGGCTTGCCAGGCGCCAGTACCCGGAATGCCCCAACAGGGTTTCGCTGCGACCTCCGGCCAATCACCAGCTCTGACATCATGACAGGGATGCCGATGGCAAACATGATTACCAGGTAGATTATCAGAAAGGCGCCGCCGCCATTCTCACCAAGGATATATGGAAACCTCCAGATATTGCCCAGACCCACCGCCGATCCGGCTGCAGCAGCAATTACCCCCAGCCTGCTGCCGAATGAGTCCCTCCTGGAAAAGTCGAAACCACTCATATTTCAGACATTGATCACTCAGGAAATTTAAGAAATCAAAGTTGATTAAAAACTCAATCCCTTGTACTGGAGCGGCTAAAAAAAATATTTCCTCTGCCAAATGACTGAAAAACTGGTTATTGATCAGAACCGAACCGCTTGGACATCTTTGAGGATATCTTCTCTCCCGGGTATTGCTTTGAAAAAGTGAGCCAGTAATCACGGACTGAATCCTTAACTTCCTTGCGCAGAAGCAGAATTCCGACAAGGTTCGGAACGGCCATCAGGACTATTGCAACGTATGAGAGAGACCAGATGATGGTGGTATCTGTGAATGAGGCGATGAAGAAGGCCGTTACATACACGAGCCTGTAGAACAGCACGTACTTCTGTCCGAACAGGTATGTGGTTGCCCTGTCGCCATAATATGACCATGAAATGGCGGTGGAGAAGGCAAACAGCAGCAGTGAAAAGGTCACGATGTATGACCCGAACCCCTTGAGTATGCTCCTGCTGAAGGCGAAAGTGGTCAGGGGTGCGCTGTGGAGAAGCGATTCGCCCCGCACCGTAAGTGTTGCCATGGGAGCCAGTTTGCCGGCAATCACTTCAAGATCACCGTTAAACAGGTCCCTTCCCGAGAGGAATCTCACATTAACGGCAAGTGACCTTGCATGCATGACGGAGACTCCCGCCGTAGCTATCTCACCGTTTTCTATGGTGAGCTTTCCATTGAACAGTTCAAGTAACTCATCACCGCTGAGATGTTTTCCCAGTTTTTCTACATCCTCACTCTTACGGTCATCATAGATACCGGCAAGTATCTGAACGTCTGTCGGCTGGAACTGGTTCTCCGTCTTGGTGTTCCATGCCCCTGAAGCCAGCAGTACCAGCCCGGTAAGGGTGCATATGCAGATAGTATCAATGAAAGGCTCAAGAAGTGCAACCATACCCTCGGAGACAGGTTCCGGGGCACGTGCAGCTGAGTGAGCGATAGGTGCTGAACCCTGGCCTGACTCGTTGGAGAAAAGGCCCCTGTTCACCCCCCTGTTCATGGCAAACGCAAAGGAGGCCCCGAGGAAACCGCCTGCAGCAGCTGACCCGGTGAATGCATCGGCAAATATTGAAACAAATGACGGAATGATATTCTCAGGATGGGAGAAGATGACTAGCAATGCTCCGGTAAGATAGAGTAGCGCCATGAACGGCACCAGGACTGAAGTGACCTTTGCTATCCTTTTTATTCCTCCGATGATGACCAGGCCGAGCAATAGTGCCAGTACTGCGCCGGTAATGATGTGCTTTATGCCGAACGAGGCAAATACGGAGTTGGAGATGCTGTTTATCTGCGGCAGGCTTCCTGTCCCAAAAGAACTCAGGATTGTGGCACCTGCAAAAAAAGCTCCCATTATCACACCTGTCCTGATAATCTTCCCTCTGCGGGTTTTGATGTTCAGCCGTTTCTTCATGTAGTACATCGGGCCGCCGGAGACTGACCCGTCAGGAAGAATATCCCTGTATTTATGTGAGATGGAGACCTCAACCATCTTTGTGCACATACCGATGGCGGCAGTCACAAGCATCCAGAAGAGAGCGGCAGGGCCGCCAAGATGTATGGCAAGAGCTACTCCCGCTATGTTCCCCGTTCCAACCGTGCCGGAAAGAGCTGTGGCGAGCGACTGGAAATGAGAGGTGTCACCAACATCATGTGAATGATCATACCTGCCGCGGGTGATCCGTATCGCATGGCGAAAATACCTTATCTGCGGAAACCCCAGGTATAAGGTGAAAAACAGGCCTGTCCCTATAAGCAGCACCATGAACCAGGGATGACCTCCAAGGTACCCGTCAAGCTTTACAAGAAAATCATTTATTCCGTGCATGTCGTATTGGTTGATGTTTAGAGCTTTAGCAATCCAAGTCCGTTAAGGAATACCAGGGCAATGGCAACCGGGGCCAGGAACCTTATGGCAAAACGGTAGAGGCTGTAGTACTTTATCCCGGCAGTACCGCCGTTGGAAAGCTCATCCCTGACATCCCTGCCAGGGAAGAACCATCCAAGGAAACCCACGATGAGTAACCCTCCCAGCGGAAGCAGAATGTTAGCAGTGGTGAAGTTGAACAGGTCAAAGATGTTCAACCCGAACAGTGTCACACCTTTCATCACTCCCCATGACAGTGAAGCCGAAATTCCCAGTATGAACATCGAGGCGGTGGCAATCAGTATCGCAGTCCTCCTGCTCAGGTTCAGCTGTTCGGAAAAATATGCAACAATAACCTCCAGCACCGATATGGTGGATGTAAGTGCTGCAATCGCCAACAGGAAGAAGAAAGCAAAGGCAAACACCATCCCTCCCGTCATCTGCTGAAATATTCCCGGCAGGACGATAAAGGTGAGCGCCTCGCCTGAGGAGGGTGATATTCCGAAAGCAAATACCGCAGGAAAGATAGCCAACCCGGCGAAAATGGCAATGCACAGATCTACCATAGACACCTGTACCGCCGTGCTTCCAAGCTTATTATCCTTTGGTATATACGAACCATACGTGATCAGGGTCCCCATTCCGATGCTCAGGGAAAAGAATGCCTGCCCCAGGGCCATCAGAACCGTTGTACCGGTGATCTTTGAGAAATCAGGCCGGAAGAGAAATTCAACTCCCCTGCCTGCACCAGGAAGAGTCAGAGACTTGATACACAGGACTATCAGTAATACCAGGAGCAATGGCATCAGTATCTTTGTGGATTTTTCTATCCCTTTTCTCACTCCTCCCATCACAATGCCGGCAGTGGCAATCATGAATATGGAAAACCACAGGGCCGGGCGCAGGGAATCCTTCAGGAAATGATCGAACATTACCGTAAGCTCCGCAGTATCTTTTCCCCTGATTCCCCCTGTGACCGTCTGGAACAGGTATTCGAGGGTCCAGCCGGCGACCGCGGTATAGAATGCAAGTATCATAAAGGCAGCAACAATGCCCATCATCCCTACCAGGAACCATGGTTTGCCCGGGGCAAGGGTGCGAAAAGCACCCACAGCATTCCGTTGTGACCGCCTGCCTATGACAAGCTCAGACATCATCACAGGTATACCTATTGAGAATATAATTGCCAGGTAAATGATGAGGAAAGCTCCTCCCCCGTTCTCTCCAAGGATATAAGGGAA
>CAYYEH010000006.1:55435-59110 GCA_964470815.1 uncultured Rikenella sp. | reverse complement strand
TCCCTCTCAATGTAATGTGTATGAAGCAGTTCATGCGATTTATGGCCATTCGGCTTCTCAAGGAACTCTTTGTAGATTGCAATCACTTCAGGGTTTTCATGTGATTTTCTCAGGTCCATATGCATGTCCTCCGAGTAGATAGCATCCATTCGCTTCTGCCTGACTTCAACGTTAGTAGGTATAGGCTGGCCGCCGCCACCGATACATCCTCCCGGACATGCCATGATTTCAATGAAGTGATATTTTGCCTTGCCGGTACTTACAGCCTTCGCTACCTTGTTGGCGTTTACCAGGCCGTGGGCTATTGCCACTTTAAGCTCTGCCCCCTCGAGGAATCTCCACTCTTCAGTGGTTCCTTCAATTTTGACAGCAGCTTCCTTAACACCATCCATACCTCTTACAGGGGTAATATTCAGGTTCTTGAACGGCACAGGCTTGCCTGTGACAATTTCATAGGCTGTACGTAAAGCGGCTTCCATCACACCTCCGGTAGCGCCAAATATGACTGCTGCACCGGTTGATGAACCCATAAGTGAATCGTAATGACTGGGCTCCAGTGTCCGGAAGTCTATTCCTGCCTGCTTTATCATCACCGCCAGTTCACGGGTGGTGAGAACGAAATCGATGTCCTTGTAGCCGCTTGACCTCATTTCTGGCCTGTCAGCCTCATATTTCTTTGCCGTACAGGGCATTATGGAGACTGATACGATTTTTGAAGGATCAAGATTGCGCTTCTGGGCATAGAATGTTTTGGCGAGGGCTCCGAACATCTGCTGCGGCGATTTGCATGTAGAAAGGTTCGGGAGCATCTTCGGGTACTTGTGCTCTATAAACTTGATCCATCCCGGTGAGCAGGAAGTGAACATCGGGAGGGCCATGCTGTGGTCATTTTCAACCAGCACCTTCTTCAGCCTGGTAAGCAGTTCCGTACCCTCTTCAATTATAGTGAGGTCAGCCGTGAAATCAGTGTCAAGCACGGAGTCAAATCCAAGCTGCCTGAGTGCGGTGACCATTTTGCCTGTCACCCTTTCACCCGGGTCATAACCAAGGTCCTCACCCAGGGCTACCCTGACTGCCGGGGCTGTCTGTACAACCACATGTTTGTCAGTGTCATATATTGCATCCCATACCTGGTCAATATAGGTCTTTTCCGTCAGGGCTCCTGTCGGGCAGCGGTTGACGCACTGGCCGCAGTTGGTGCACACAACATGGCTCATGGGCCTGTCATGGAATGAAGAGATCTTCATATGTGATCCCTTGTTTGCAACGGCTATGGCCGACACATGCTGCAACTGGGCACATGTACGCACACAGCGCTGACACCTGATGCACTTGCTGTCATCCTTGAGGAAGGATGGAGAGGAGCGGTCTACCGTATAGGGATGATCTTCAACCAGGTCAAGGAATATATGCTCTCCGAACGAATACTCATTCGCCAGGGTCTGAAGCTCGCACTTCTGATTCTTGTAGCACTTGGTGCAGTCTGCCCTGTGCTCTGAGAGCAGAAGCTCTACAATGTGCTTGCGCGCATTTCTCACCTTCAGTGAGTTGGTATGAATGTCCATCCCTTCAGAAACCGGCATGGCGCACGCAGCAATAAGGGTACGGGCACCTGCCTGTTCAACCACGCATACACGACAGTTGCCTGCCACACACAGATCCGGGTGATTGCAGAGAGTCGGTATGTTAACGCCCAGTTTCTTGGCAGCATCAAGGACCGTGGTTCCTGCCGCTACCTTAACTTCCTGATCATTTATCTTTAGAGTAACCATATTCTTCTATCCTGTTGTTAGTAAATAATCTCTTCCCTGAAATTCTCGACTATTGATCTGAAGGCATTGCCCACTGACTGACCAAGTCCGCACTTTGAGGAGACTTTCATTGTGTCAGCCAGTTTTACCAGCTCATTGAGATAGGTCGATTTTGACTCTCCCTTCTTCACCTTCTCAACTCCCTTCAGCAGTTGCTGACAACCCACACGGCACGGAGTGCACTGTCCGCATGACTCCTCAGCGAAGAAATCAAGATAGTTATGAAGGACATTGTACATCGAGCGGGAGCTGTTGAATAGCTTCATCGATCCGCCCGTGGGTACCCCCTCAAAGCCAATAATGGTGTCTGCAAACTTCTTGCGGGGCACACAGAAACCTGATGCTCCTCCCACCTGTACAGCCTTTGTGTCACCGTCACCAAACTCATTGACAAACTCCTGAACAGTCATGCCAAGCTCAAGTTCGAAAATTCCCGGGATCGGGGTGTCACCTGAAATGGAAAATACCTTTGATCCGCGTGAGTCCTTTGTACCCAGCTTGACATATTCCTTTGCACCCTTGTCAATAATCATTACAGCAGTGACAAGTGTCTCCACGTTGTTGATCGAGGTAGGCTTTGAGAAAAGGCCGCTGACTGTCGGATACGGGGGCTTGTTGCGTGGCTCGCCGCGGAACCCTTCTATCGACTCGAACAGAGCGCTCTCTTCACCACAGATGTATGCGCCGCTGCCCATCCGGTACTCAATGCTGAAGTCGTAACCAATTTCATGAATCATCTTATGAAACTTATGCAGCTCCACAAACAACTGCGGCAGAAGGAACCTGTACTCACCCCTGAGGTAGATGAATCCCTTCTTTGAACCCATAGCCTTGCCGGCAATAGCCATACCGGCATATACCTTTGATGCCACCCTGTCAAGTATCTCACGGTCCTTGAAGGTTCCCGGCTCACCCTCATCAGCATTGCAGACAATGTATTTCTCGGGCTCCTTTTCAGCAGCAGTATACTTCCACTTGAGACCGGTCGGGAAACCGGCACCCCCGCGTCCTTTCAGCCCTGATTCAAGAATCTCAGTAATTATCTCATCGCTCGTCATCTCGAAGGCCTTTGTCATCACCCTGCTGACATCAATGCTTTCGAATATTAGGTCAACCTTTGTAAGTCCTTTGTTTTTCATTTCAGTGCCTCCCTCTTATTTGCGCATGTAACCTTTAATCACATCTATCACTGTCTCCGGTGTCAGGTCAGTATATGGCATGTCATTGACCAGTATGGCCGGAGCCTTGTGACACCAACCGATACAGTTGGTCTCAAGAAGAGTGAACATCTTGTCGGGAGTGGTCCCTCCTACCTTGATCTTCAGGATATCCTCAATGGTACTTTTAATGTCATTTTTCCCCTTCATGGAACAGGTTATGGTCTTGCAGACCCTGATGATGTTCTTTCCCCTCTCCTCTGTGTCAAGAAAGGTATAGAAAGAAGCTGTTCCATATACCTCTGCTGCTGAGATATCGAGCTCAGTGGCAACTGCCACCATCGCATCATCAGTAAGGTAATTGTGCTTCTTAACAATGTCCTGAAGGATCGGCATCAGGCTCTCTCTCTTACGGCCATATTTCTCCGCCAATTCCTTCACCAAGTTGCCAGTGTGATACATTTCTATTGATTTTTAAGTATTTAGATTATGTAAACGCAAACTATTGCCTTAAATTTTCGAGTGTGAAAATAATAACAATAGATTTTCAAAAACCTTACTTATGTCATGTTTATGAATAAATAAGGCCTGAGATAAAGCAGAAAGGAAGGCTGCAATGGTGCCATGAGTCATTCGCAGGAACAGAATGCCAGCCTGCCAGGGTCAGCCTGCGGATCAGGAATCCATTCTGCGCCGGTCAGCCTGCA
>CAYYEH010000006.1:34690-55335 GCA_964470815.1 uncultured Rikenella sp. | reverse complement strand
CTTATTTCCATGATTACCCTCCCTCTATACTTTTAATAAACAATTCTTTTCCGTGGATAAGATCTATTTCCTCTGACCCGCATGATCTGCAGGCGTGAATATCTCCGGACGGCATATACGGCTCACCGCAGCCCAGGCAGCGAAGCTCAGCAGGTATGATCTCTATGTCAAGCTCTGCCCCCTCGGCTACTGTTCCCCTGGTTGCCTCCCGGAAAGCTGTCTCAAAGAGATCCGGCACAACCTGGATAAACTGACCGAAGGTGAGATTAACCCTGTCTACTGTTTGCCACCCAGCATCAGAGGCATACCTCACAACCATCTCAGCCAGGTCTGTTGCTATTCTGAGTTCATGCATAATTTCTGTCTGTTTCAGCCGGGTCAGCATCCTTTTCCGGTTGTTGTACTCCACGGTTTTCAGCAAATCCTTGGCAGCAACTGCCCCGTGGGGGTCTCAAGGAACCGCTGCCCGCCACTGGTGCTGTTGAGTATAACCCTTCCTCCCCTTGCTGATGTTACTGTGCCTATTATGGCAGCCCCTCTGCCGAGAGGGTCCTCACGCATCCTGCCTGCGATCCGGTCTGCCTCTTCAGAGGCTGCAACTACAAGCAGGCGTCCCTCACTTGCCAGACAAAACGGGTCAAAGCCAAGAATCTCACACATACCCCTTACCGGCTCCTGAACAGGTACAGATGCCTCATCGACGGAAATGCCACAGCCGGTCATGCCGGCGAGCTCATTGAGCACGGCTGAAAGCCCTCCCCTTGTGAGGTCTCTCATAAAATGAACGGCACCGGGCGCCTCTGTCACTTTCTTTACAAGATGGTTCAGCGATGCACAGTCTGAGGCAAGAGGTATATCAAAGGAGAGGTTCCTTCGTGCGGCAAGTATCGTAACGGCATGGTCACCGGGCGGACCGTTGATTATCAGCCGGTCACCCTCCTTCACCTTCAAGGCGATGCTGACATGCCTTAGTTCCCCGGTCAGCAACCCCACTCCTGCCGTGTTGATAAAAAGCCCGTCACACTTTCCTTTCTCCACAACCTTGGTGTCACCGGTTACTATCTGGACTCCTGCTTTCTCCGCCTCCTCAGCCATGGAAGCTGTGATCAGGTCAAGCTCATCAAGGCCGAAGCCCTCCTCGATAATGAATGATGCAGAGAGGTACCTGGGTTCGGCTCCCGATACAGCCAGGTCATTTACCGTTCCGCATACCGCCAGTTTCCCAATGTTCCCTCCCGGAAAGAAGAGTGGGCTGACGACGTATGAATCGGTGGTAAAGGCAAGCAATCCGCCAGGCACGGAGAGCAAAGCGGAATCAGTAAGAGGCTCCTGCATTCCGAACCTGGAAGCAAAGCGGTCTTTTATAAAAAGCTGTGCCTGCCTGCCTCCGCTGCCGTGACCTAGCGTTACCCTTTCAATCATGTTTGTGGTATTTAAACCATGTGTTGCATGAACCCTCATCTGATACCATGCAGGCTCCCTCCGGATGATCCGGTGTGCATGCACCGGCAAATAGAGGACAGTCGGCCGGTGTGATTAATCCGCGGAGAATATCTCCGCACAGGCAATTGTTGTCCAGTTCAGGTACCCGTACATCAACCGCGAACTGTTCTCCTGCATCAAAATGCCGGTACCTCCTCCTCAGGTTCAGTCCTCCCGAGGTGATGATTCCAAGCCCCCTCCATTCGGCATCCGATGGTTCAAAGACCTCATTCAAATAACCCTGTGCCCTGGAATTTCCCTCACGGGTCACAGCCCTGCTGTATTCATTCTCAACCCGGGGTGAACGGTTGTTGACCTGCCTGATCAGCATCAGCACCGCAAGCATAAGGTCAGCCGGCTCAAACCCTGTGACAACACAGCCCAACCCGTATTTCCCGGGAATAAAATCAAATGCCGATGAGCCGGTTATGACTGCCACGTGACCTGGGCAGATAAACCCATCAATGCGGGTTCCTTCCTTCAGCAGCATCTCCATAGCCGGCGGCATAACCTTATGGGCGCTGAGTACGAAGAAATTGTGCACACCCAGTTTCGCAGCCTCTGTCACAGTAACAGCCGTACCGGGTGCGGTGGTCTCAAATCCTATTGCCGGAAAGACATACTTTCTGCCGGGATCGGCCAAAGCCAAATCCAGGGCATGCTGTGCCGACAGCACCACCCTGATGTCAGCCCCGGCGGCCCGGGCTGCGGCCGGGGTGAGAAGTGTGCCTGGAACTCTCATGAGGTCACCGAACATGGCCACGGTAACATCTGCGCCGGAAGCAATTGCGACAAGCCTGTCAATAAAGTGTGCCGGCGTAACGCATACAGGGCAGCCCGGGCCCGAGATGAGCCTCACCTCAGGCGGAAGCAGTGATGGTATGCCGAAACGGTGTATAGCAGCCGTATGCCCTCCGCAGACCTCCATGAACACATATTCACGCGACACCTCCCGGCTGATCATTTCAGCCAGACGGGCTGTATGTCTGCCATTCCTGTATTCATCAACATATTTCATATGCGAATCACCCGTTAACAAGACCATCCATCTCATCAAGCAGACGGAGCGTCTCCAGAGCCTCCTCCTCCTTCATCTTCTCAATGGCGAATCCGGCATGCAGCAAAACATAATCACCCGGCCTGACATCTTCAACCATCTGCAGGCCCGCCCTGAACACGGCACCTCCCACAGAGACCTCCGCCATGTCACCTTCAACGGTCAGAACCCTTGCCGGAAGGCTCAGACACATATCCGCCTCCTTTCCGCGGCAGCCAGAAGCTGCCCCAGGGATATACCGCCGTCGTTAGGAGGCACCTGTTGATTTGTATACACATTGAATCCCTTCATGGATAAAAGATACAACGATTTTTCAAGAAGCCGGCTGTTCTGAAAGACACCTCCCGAAAGTACCACCCGGTCAAGGCCGGTATCTTTCCTTATTGAGCTGCAGACTGCAAGTATTATCTGTGCAATGGTATTGTGAAACCTGGCAGGAACAAGCCCTGCTTCATTGCGGGCGATGTCTCCGACTATTGCGCTGAATGTTTCAGAGAGACGCACACAGCCGTTAACGGAAAACGGATAATACTCATCGGTGCGGCTGCCGATGGCAGATTCGAGCCGCATAGGCGCTTCAGAATCAAAGGAAGCAGTGGCGCACAGCTGAAGAAGCGCTGCCACCGCATCAAAAATGCGTCCTGCACCACAGGTCAAAGGTGAGTTGATTTCCTTACTCAACATCTCAAGGACAGTTACAAACCTCTTTTCATCTGTTTCGCGGAAGAGCCTTAATGACATGAAATCAAAGCTGCTTCCGAAACAGCTGTAAAGACATGAGAGGGCCATTCTCCAAGGTTCGGCAACGGCAGCGTCACCTCCGGGCATCATGAAATATTCAAAGTGGGTGTACCTCTCAAAATCAGCCGGTGTGGCAAGCAGAAATTCACTGCCCCAGATATTGCCATCCGAACCGTAACCGGTTCCGTCCATTATTACTCCAATTACTTTCCCGGCCAGACCATGCTCAGCCATTACTGAGGCTGCATGGGCGTGATGGTGCTGGATATTTAAAAGTGGCAGACTGTGCTCATCAGCCAGTTCCCGGGCAAACCGCCCGGAGAGGTAGTCAGGGTGCATATCGCACACAGAAACTGAAGGGGCGAACCTGAACAGGCTGGAGAAGAGCCTGTATGTCTCTGTGTAATAATCCCAGGTGGCCACATTCCTGATGTCGCCTATATACTGGCTCATGACAGCCTGACTTCCTTTGCCGATGCAGAAGGTGTTCTTCTGTTCAGCGCCCGCGGCAAAAATCCCTTCGGAATCTGACCGGAGAACTACCGGCTGAGGCGCATACCCGCGTGACCTTCTGATGAGAATGGTATTGCCGGCCGCCATCCTGACCACCGAATCATCTGCCCGGTTGTGTATCTCCCTGTTGTAGCTCACAACACAGCCTGTAACAGGCATCAGGTCATTCATGGCAACCGTGTCCGAAATAATTATAGGCTCTTCACTCAGGTTACCGCTTGTAAGTACTACTGCATCCGTTCTGATAACCCTGAAAAGCAAATGGTGAACAGGCATGTGAGGCAGCATGGCCCCAATGGTATTAAGCCCGCTGCTCACAGAAGAGGCAAGCGGCCTCTTCTGTCGCAAAATGAGTATCGGTCTACGCCATGAAAGCAACATTGTCTCCTCCTCTTCACCCGTATGGCAATATCTCTTCAGGGTATCAATATCCCTGAACATCACTGCAAAAGGCTTCATGTCACGCTGTTTCCGCTTCCTCAGGCCGGCAACCGCTTCCTCAATCAGTGCATCGCACATGAGGTTGTAACCTCCCACAGATTTGATCGCGACACTGCCTCCGTCCGCAAGATGCTCAGAGATGAAGTCAATTATTACTGCAATGCCTGTCAACTCCCTGCTGCCGGCCCGTAGTGTGAATACCGGCCCGCAACTGTTGCATGCAACCGGTTGGGCATGGAATCGCCTGTCAGCCATGTTTCCGTACTCCTCAGCACAACGCTGACACATACAAAAGGGAGCCATTGTGGTGTTTTCCCTGTCATACGGCAGAGATTTGATTATCGTAAAGCGCGGGCCGCAGTTCGTACAGTTGATGAACGGATAGTCTGTCCTTCCGGGATCGGAGACAAGATCCGAAAGGCAATCATCACATACTGCAATATCAGGACTAACCTCCGTTATGGTTTCATCGATGCTGCGGCTGGGGAAAATTGAGAACTCATCATATGACCTGACATCTGTTTCCCTGATCTCAACAGACCTTATAACCGATGCAGCCGGTGCCCCGGACCGGATAGCGGCAGCAAAACTCCCTGCCGTCTCAGCATCACACATTAATATGACCCTTACTCCGTCACTCCTGTTTACAACCTCTCCGGTGAGGCCGTATGACGATGCAAGCCTGCAGATGAACGGACGGAATCCGACACCCTGAACAAGCCCTGTTATAAATATCTCATACCCTCTTTCTATGACATTCAAAGGAATAATGACTGTTTTTCACGCATCCGGTAAACCGACCATATCACACTCTCTATCTCATCACTCAGGTTCACGTTGTTTACCACAACATATTCAGGCACCCTGGGCAGGACAGGCGCAAAATTGACAATTCCCCTTATCCCCATCCCAATCAGCTCATTGCAGACCTCCTGGGCCGAAATGTCAGGTACAGCTAAGATCGCCACCGTTACATGGAACCTCTCTATTATCTCCTGCATACGCTCAGTGGAATAAACCTGGTAGTCAGCCCTGGATTTCTGTTTGTAGGGATCGATATCGAACGTCGCCACTATGTTGATTCCACGCTGGATGAACCTTCCGTACTTCGAAAGAGCCTGCCCAAGGTTACCCATCCCTACCAGTATGACATTGCTTACCCTGTCACGCTTGAAAAGCACCTCCATCTCATCCAGAAGTGAGGCTGTCACGTATCCTCCCCTCCTGTTTCCCCTTATCCTGTACTCGGAAAAATCCTTCCTCACCTGCTCGGGAGTTACACCGGCAGCCTCGGCGAGTGTGTAGGAAAAGACCCTGGTGACACCCATCGACTTAAGCCTTAACAACAGCCCGTGATAAAGAAAAATTCTCCTCAGACTGTTCCTTGTATTATGTTTTGTGAATTGTTTCACATTAATTCACTATAATACAATTACTTCATGCAAGTTAAAACAACTTTTTTAAACAACACATAATAAAAATATTTTATTGAATATTAATGTGTTAATAAAATTGCCCGAATTAACAGGCCGGCCGGAGAGAAAAAAAATTTGACTCGTGTTGATTGCACATCTAATTTTATTATGTGAATCTTCTCACATAAAATGTATTACATAAGCATTAAGAAGGAAGATTGGCACCGTTCACTGGAAAAACTGCTCACCTCACATGACATCTTTGTTCCGGTGAAGGATGAATACAGCATTGATTATGAGCATTTCAACCCTGATCATGCCGGCAACATAGCCTATAATGTCCCCAAGCCTGCAACACCTCTGAAGAATTTTTTCCTGCCTGTCAGGGAGAATGTATCATCATTCAATGGAAAAGCAGGGCCGAGGATAATAATAGGAGTGCCAAACTGCGATGTGGAGGGTCTCGCTCTTCTTGACGAGATTTACCTGGATGAGGATTTCACCGACCCTTTTTACAGGGAACGGAGGAGGGGCACTCTGATAATTGTTTCCGACTGCTTCTCGGTAAATGAGCATTGCCATTGCACCTCCTATGGAGTTAAGCCTTATGCGACAGGAAAGGGTGACATTGCTATGCTGTCGGAGGGTGATGAGATCTTTCTGAGGGTAATTTCCGAAAGGGGCAGGGAGTTTGCCGGGCATTTAAATGGAGCCAGGCAGGTTGAAGAAAACGGGAAAACGCTCTTTGCGGAGAAGAGACATAATGATACTGAGGCTCTCCTTGCCGGTATCAACAAAAACCTGCCTGATTATGAAACTACCGGGACTCTCGTACTTAAGGCCGGCAAGGAAATCTGGAAGAAATATGCCTCAAGGTGCGTCTCATGCGGGGCGTGTACAACTATCTGCCCCACCTGCAGCTGCTTCCTGCTCATTGACAGGCCTGACTTTGAAAAAGTAAAACAGGTGGATGCCTGCCAGTATCCGGGCTTTGAAAGGGTTGCCGGGGGTGAGGACGCCCTGTTTGCACTCCCTGACCGATTCCGCAACAGGTATATGTGTAAATATGTATGGCGGCCTCAGAAGTTTAAATCGCTTGCATGCACAGGCTGCGGGAGGTGCATTGAAGCATGTATCGGGAAGATAAGCAAGAATGAACTGTTCATGGAACTCATCTGAAGATTCTTATGGCCGGTCAACACAATAATATATACAGGCCCCTGAGGGCAACCCTGGAAGAGGTCATTGAAGAATCTCCGCTGATCAAAACCTTTGTGCTGATCCCTGATGAAGAATTCATCTTCAAAACCGGACAGTTCATTGAACTTTCGGTGGACGGTGTGGGTGAGGCACCCTTCACGCCGTCATCATCACCCCTGGTGTCTGACAGGCTGGAGGTTACCGTCATGAAAACAGGTTATGTGACAGGGATAATGCATGAGCTGAAACCGGGAGCCGTGATGGGCATAAGGGGTCCGTACGGAAGAGGATACCCGGTAAAGGAATTCCAGGGAAAGGAGGTGCTGATCCTCGGGGGAGGCTGCGGCCTTGCCCCGATCAGGTCTCTGCTCTTCACACTCGAGCACATGAAGGAAGACCTTGAAAAGGTGATACTCTGCTATGGTTCGAAAACACCGGCAGACTGCATATACAAACCTCTCTTCAGCAGGCTGAACAGCATTGACAAGTTTGAAGCCTACCGTATAGTTGATGTAACCGATGATGAATGGGACGGACCGGTGGGGGTTGCCACAAAACTGCTTGACAGTGTAAAGGTCAGTATAAATAACTCCGTCGCGGTGGTATGCGGCCCTCCCATTATGATGAAATTCGGAACCATAAGACTCCTTGAGATGGGTTACGGTGATGATCAGATCTACCTCTCAATGGAAAAGAACATGTCATGCGGACTCGGTAAATGCGGTCACTGCATGATGGGAGAATTCTTTGTATGCAAAGACGGGCCTGTCTTTACCTACAATGAGATAAAGCACAGTCACGAGATATGGAAATAATACATCTGGATGCATGAAGGTCCTGATAGATATGATTGCACTGAGGGCAGCCATGATACGCAACCCGTCACTGGAGCTTCCTGAGGCACTCTGTACGCCTCACGGAAACAGAAGCGGGCTGAGGTCAATCCGGGAGCTGGCCACCTTCAGGTTTACATGCCGCAGATGCGAAGATGCCCCCTGCATTGCCGTCTGCCCGGCAGAGGCGCTGGAAAAGGACACGGAAGGGATCATAAAAAGGCATACAAACCTCTGCATTTCATGCAAGTCCTGCGTGACTATTTGTCCCTTCGGGACGATAATGACTGATTTCTTCAGGCATCATCGCAACAAGGACCTCTTCTATGATCTTCATGATCATGATGAGGCCCGGAAGTTTGTCGAGGCATGCCCCCCCGGGACCGCAAGGTTCACCAGTGAGGGTGAAAAGCCCGATGATCATACCTGGCAGCTCAATGAGTGGGTACTCATCAGGGATTATATGTATGTGACTGAAAAAGAGTAAAGGGAAAGCATATGGCGGTTTACCTCTTTTATTTCCTTGTTTTTCCGGGATTGCTCTTCATGGCAGCAGCCGGGGGCCTTCTTTCATGGTTCGACAGGAAGATCACCGCCAGGGTGCAGTTCCGCAAAGGACCTCCCCTGCTTCAGCCTTTCTATGATTTTTTCAAGCTGCTGCTCGTCAAGGAGACCATACTGCCTGCACAGGGCTCAAGATTCGTATTTCTCCTGGCACCACTGCTGGCACTCTTCGGAGCAGCAATGGCCGGCCTCTTTATCCTGCTGCCGCTGTTCAATATCAAAACAGGATTCAGGGGAGACATCATCGTCATCTTCTATCTCCTGACACTGCCGTCATTTTCCGTTATCATTGGCTCCCTGGCCTCCGGCAATCCGCTTGCAGCCGTGGGCGCCTCACGTGAGATGAAGCTGATAATCAGCTATGAGCTTACCTTCCTCCTGGTGGTGGCTGCCGTGATAATGAAGAGCGGACAGAAGTTCGACATTGAAAGCATCATATCGGCCCAACAGGCGGGCACACCTTTTATCGGCAGTATCTCAGGAGTGCTGCTGTTCATAGCTGCCATCTTCTGTATCCAGGCCAAACTGGGCCTGGTACCGTTTGACATGCCTGAAGCAGAGGCCGAACTGGCTTCAGGGATATACATTGAATATTCAGGACCTCCCTATGCGATGATCAGGCTGGCAAAATACATAATGCTCTTTATCCTGCCTGCTTTCATTGTCGCACTTCTCATGAACGGGATGACTGACGGAACAGGAATTCTGTGGCTCATCCTCAAGATACTCGCGATAGTGCTGACGGTAACACTTATCAGGAACACCAACCCGAGGCTGAAGATCAGGCAGGCATCATCATTCTTCCTTATCCGGATGAACCTGCTGGTAGTGATTGCAATTGTGCTGGCCGCATTCGGATTATAAATAAAGGTACAGTGGGCTTCAAGGAATTTTGCTTCAGGAAATCGCTCTGGGTCTTTCACTTCGGTGGGGCATCATGCAACAACTGTGATATAGAGATCATTGACTGCCTTACCCCGAGACATGACCTCGAGCGGTTCGGAATCCTGCTGGTGGGCAGTATCAGGCATGCCGACGTGCTCCTGGTAAACGGTTCAATCAACAGGCGTGACAAAGACCGTCTCCTGGAACTCTACAGCCAGGCACCCAAACCACTCCTTGTTGTGGCTATCGGCGCCTGCGGATGCACCGGGGGAATATTCGCAGAGGGAAACACCTTCGCCGGACCGGTTGATAAAATAATCCCTGTCGATGCATATATTCCCGGATGCCCCCCGAAACCCGAAGCAATTATCGCAGGCATAGTCAAACTGGCAGGAAAAAAAGGATGACACCCGAATGAAAACAGAGGATACAACAGATAAACTGACGGTAAAATTCAGCAGTGACACTCTCGGGATAGACCTCTCCGAAGGGAGGCGGGGTATCGTTTCAATCAGGCCTTCGGCAATCCTCCCCGTTTCTGAATACCTCTACAAAGATGAGGGCTTCAGGTTTATCATAGCCTCTGCCCTTCATACAAAACGCGGTTTCGAAATCTACTATCACTTCAGCCTTGACACTGAGGGTATGATTCTCAGCCTGCATGTGATAATTGACAATGACAAACCACAGATCGAATCTCTCTCAAATATGTTCAGCGCATCAAACTGGATTGAGAGGGAGATGCACGAACTCTTCGGCATCAGCTTCATCAACCATCCCAACCAGGAAAAGCTGATATCGGAAGGAAACTGGGCTGACGATGTCTACCCCTACAGGAAGGATTTCAAATAACACTCAGGAAACAATGGGCAGAAAGACACTGATACCGATAGGGCCGTATCACCCGCTGCAGGAAGAGCCTGAGCTGTTCAAGCTGTACTGTGACGGAGAAATAGTCACTGACATCAAATGGGAGACCGGCTATAACCACAGGGGAATAGAAAAACTCAGTGAGTCAAAGACATATGACCAGGTATTCTTCCTCGTTGAACGTATCTGCGGCATCTGCTCCACATCACACCCTTTTGCTTTTGCAAATGCCGTTGAAGAGATAGCCGGAATAGAGATAACTGACAGGGCGAAATACATCAGGTCAGTCATCGGTGAACTTGAACGTATTCACAGTCACCTCCTCTGGGTTGGACTTGCAGGCCATTTTCTGGGTTACAATACAGTCTTCATGTGGGCATGGAAATACCGGGAGCCGGTTCTTGACCTCTTCGAGATGATAACAGGCAACAGGAACAGCTATGCGATGTTCAAGGTCGGAGGTGTGAGACGGGACATAGAAAATTATAAAATTCATGCAATCAGGAAGGAGATGTCGGTGCTGCGAAAGAAAATTGACCTGCTCACCGGCGCGGTGATGGATGACCCGGTAATCCATGCACGTACAAAGGGAGTAGGAGTGCTTACGAAGCAGGATATAATTGACTACGCAGCCGTGGGCCCAACTGCCAGGGCTTCAGGTGTTGATATTGATGTGAGAAGGGATGACCCGTATGCCGCCTATCCCCTTGTTAACTGGAAGGTTATAACAGCCCAGGCAGGCGATGTCTTTGCCAAGGCAGAGGTCAGGCTTCTTGAAATGTACGAGTCTGCATCGATAATTGAACAGTGCATTGATGCTCTTGAGAAGATGAAGGAGGGTGATGTGGCACTGAAGATCAATGATATCCCCCCGGGAATAGGTACAGGGCGTGCCGAGGCTCCGCGCGGAGAGGTATTCCACTTCGTGGTCTCTGACGGTTCCAATTCACCGGCAAGGCATAAGATAAGGGCCCCGAGCTATACCAATATCGCCACATTTAAAAGATCATGCATCGGCCAGACCATTGCTGATGCCACCATCTCACTCGCTGCCGTTGACCCGTGCTACTGCTGCACCGAAAGAATGGCCGCTGCCTATGACGCTTCATCGGGAGAAAAGATCCTCAGCGCTGATGAGCTTATTAACCTCTCGCTGAAGAGAACCGGTGAAATCAGGAAATCAGTTGAAGATCATGAATGAGCTTCCCGTAATACTGGCAGAAAATTCCGCATGCGTGTTGATGCAGGTGCTGATATTGGTTCCGATGGCTGCGGCAATCCTTTTATTCATCATACCTGACCGATTCCAGATGGCAAAGGGACTGACAACCCTGGCTGTAGCCCTTTACCTGGGTTATATCGCCATCGGACTCTGGTCAGCCTCACCACAGATGGTACCACATGGGGATCTGATTGTAAAAGGTTGCATGGCTTTCCTGAACTTTGACGTACTGCAGAAAGCGGGTGAATATGTGACTTTCACGATAGACGGACTCAGCAAACTGATAGTTCTGTCTGTAGCAGTTCTTTCCGTACTGATACTGCTCTACTCGATCGTCTATAACAAATCCATCCGTGTCAGAAATTACTATTCATGGTTTCTTGTCACACTCAGCTGCTCTTTCGGTGCTGTGCTTTCTGACAACCTGATCCTCTTTGCCATCTTCTGGGGAATACTCGGAATCACCCTTTACAAGCTTATTCCGGGAAAGGATGAGGCAAGCTCCGCCGCCGCAAAGAAGACCATGATACTGATCGGAGCATCTGATACAATTATGCTTGTGGGCATAGCCCTCCTCTGGAGGCTGACTGACACCCTGAGCATCAACGGCATTTCTCTCGACACAGTCAATATCCTGAACATTACAGCATTCATGGCCCTGCTGGTCGGCAGCTTCACCAAAGCCGGAGCTTTCCCGTTCCATACATGGGTGCCGGACTTCACCGCAACCTCACCTGCCACCTCCTCATCCCTGATGCCGGCTTCACTGGATAAGCTGCTGGGCATCTACTTCCTGGCAAGAATTACCGGAGATCTTTTCGTGCTCAGTGAGGGGATGAAACTGTTCCTTCTTTCAATCGGGGTTGTGACAATAATTACTGCTGTACTGATGGCCCTCATGCAGCATGACTACAAAAGACTGCTGGGCTATCATGCCGTCTCACAGGTAGGTTACATGATCCTGGGCTTTGGGATTGGATCCATTCTTGGGGTGGTTGCAGGACTTTTCCATATGCTGAACAATGCCCTCTACAAGAGTGGCCTTTTTATGGTTGCCGGATCCATCGAACGACAGACGGGAAAAAACGATATCAGTGACCTCGGAGGACTGTCAGCGGCAATGCCAGTGACATTTGCCGCTGCCATGATATTTGCCATGTCAATATCGGGCATTCCTCCCTTCAACGGATTCGCCTCAAAATGGATGATTTACCAGGGTATCATCGAATCGGGGACCGGTACCGGTATTTCCGGCCAGTTATGGATAGTCTGGCTCGGACTGGCAGTCCTGGGCTCGGCCCTCACACTGGCCAGTTTCGTGAAATTCATAGGCGGAATCTTCCTGGGGAGAAGAGATACGGTAATGGGCGGAGTAAGAGAGGTACCCTTCCTGATGTGGCTTCCGATGGCTCTGCTTGCTCTCATCTGCGTCTTCTTCGGAGTCTTTGCAACCGGGATAGTGATACCGAAGCTCTTCACCCCGGCAGTGGGATCATTTGCCTTCAGCGGTCTCTGGAACTCGTCTATTGTCTCTCTCCTCGTTCTTATTTCCATCGTTCTGGGGTTTCTGATTTATGTGGCCATGGGGAAAAAGCGATTCAGAACCGGAGACATTTTCATTGGCGGGGAAAAGATCGAAAAGCTGGGTGCATCCTATCCCGCTCCTGAATTCTACAAAACCTTTACCGAGTTCAGCCTCTTCTCACGGATTTACAGGAGGGCTGAGGCCAAGACCTTTGACATCTATGACCTATCAAAACAGGGTGTTCTCTGGCTCAGTGGAAGGCTCAGCAGTGCACATACCGGGGTCCTTCCCGGCTATGTCATCTGGGTCTGTGCCGGGCTGATAATTATGTTGCTGATTATGACCTGACAATTTAGAACAATGGAACTGGCAATATCGGTTATAGCAGGGTTTATGATACTTGGGGCAATTTATGCCATCCATGCCAGGGACCTGCTTTCGGCAGTAATCGCATGTGGTATTGTCGGTTACAGCCTGGTCATCTGTTTCCTGTTGCTGAAGGCACCTGACCTGGCAATAGTTCAGATAGTGGTCGAGACAATCACCCTTATAATCATGGTCGCAGTAGTGCTTGACAGCTCCCGCGAGGAGGCTTACGGGAAGTTTGACCGTCGTGCCCGGGTCACTGCAGGTACCGCCATGGTAATCCTGTTGGCCATGGCCTGGTTCCTGAAGATGGCGTCATCAGACCTTGCCCCGCTGGGCGACCATACAATGAGGATGTCAGACGCCTATGTCAACGGAGCAGTGGACAGGTCAGGCAGCATAAACCTGGTTACAGGCGTGGTCTTTGACTTCAGGGGATATGATACCCTGGGAGAGGCTGCCGTCCTCGTTACTGCTGTTCTCGGAGTGCTCACAATACTCAGAATCAAAGGAAAAAAGGGGTGAATGACAGTAGAAATCAGAGGGGATACAATGGATAAACAATCATATACTTCCGGTGAGAAAATGAAAGGAATGACAGTCATAGTAAAGAAGACAACACAGCTTATAGCCGGCATTATATTCCTCTATGGTATTTATATAATCCTTCACGGACATCTTACCCCCGGGGGAGGATTCGCCGGTGGAGTGATACTTGCGGGTGCATTCATTCTCCTGATTCTTGCCTTCGGAAGTGATTTCGTGCACCTTGTCAGGGAAGAGCGGGGATCAACACTATACGAGAACCTGGCAATCCTTGTAGTCCTATTCCTGGCTCTTTCGGGGCTCCTTGCCGGCGCAAAGATCTTCTTCGTCAACTGGCTGAATCATGGTACCCCCGGAGAACTGGTCAGTGCAGGCCTCCTCCCGCTATACAACATTTTTGTAGGCATTGAGGTTGCCGCTTCAATACTGACCATTTTTCTGGCTCTTGTAATATTTAAAGAGGAGGTGATGAAATGACAGCTTACTGGCTCTGTTTCATACTGTTCCTGACAGGCCTCTACGGAGTGATAACCAGGAGAAACCTGATCAAGATAGCCATTTCACTTTCCATCATGGAGTTCAGCTGCTTCCTGTTCCTTGCGCTCACGGGATACAGGGAAGGAGGTGTTGCACCTATAGTTGACGTGGCTGACCCTGTGCAGACCTATGTTGATCCCCTGCCCCAGGCAATGGTGCTCACTGCCATCGTGATCGGCCTTGCCACCACGGCCATGCTGATGGCAGTAATAATAAGGATTTACCGTAAATACGGAACATTTGATATACGTGAGATTAAAAACTTAAGAGGGTAAATGATGAATCCGCTGATACCGCTGCTTGTTGCCATACCCCTGGCAGGCGCGTTCCTGACAATGATATTCGGGAGGTTCATCACAGGCATCCCCTGGTACATGGCCCTCGCCACACTGCTCTTAACGGCTTTCATCAGTTTCTGGCTGCTGATCACTGGCGGAGAAGGCCAGTCAGTATATATTATGGGAGGCTGGGAACCGGTTAACGGTATCCCCATCGGTATTCACCTCGTCCATGACGGCTTCTCAGCCCTTGTGCTCTGCATCATCGGCATGATCGGACTTCTCTCTGTGATCTATTCTGTGTCATATATAGCAAGATACACCTCTGAAAATTATTTTTATGCACTCTTCTGCCTGATGATAGCAGGCATGAACGGAGTGGTGCTCAGCGGTGACATCTTCAATATTTTTGTATTCCTTGAGATCTCAGCAATCTCATCATATGCACTCGTGGCCTTCGGTGTTGAGAAAAACGAGCTTGAGGCAACGCTGAAATACCAGGTCCTGGGTGCTGTGGCATCATTCATGATCCTGTTTGCCATCGGCTTTATTTACTGGAGTGCAAAAACGCTTAACATGGCTGATATCAGAACTGTATACAGCGTAGGGCATGACAGGAGTTTTTATCTCTTGATACAGATCCTTCTCCTGACCGGATTCGGGCTCAAGGCTGCAATAATACCGTTTCATGCATGGCTTCCTGATGCTCACTCATCAGCACCCTCCCCCATATCTGCCATGCTCTCAGGCGTACTCATCAAAGCCGTTGGCATTTACGTGATCATAAGACTGTTCTTTAACATGTTCGGGATAACCGAGGCGATGGCGCTGATGATAACCACCCTGGGTGCGCTTTCAATGGTAGTAGGGGTCTTCCTTGCAATCGGACAATGGGACATAAAGAGGCTGCTGGCCTATCACAGCATAAGTCAGATGGGCTATGTGATCATGTCGGCAGGGATCGGGATGACACTCCTGGCGAGGGGTATACGGCCTGAGGTGGCCGCCCTGGCCATCACCGGAAGCATCTTTCACATGATTAACCACGCTGCATTCAAGGGTCTCCTCTTTCTCAATGCAGGAGCAATTGAATATTCTGCCGGCACCCGTGACCTGCATGAGATGGGAGGGCTGGGCAGGTCAATGCCTGTTACCTCGGCAACTTCCCTCGCCGCTTCCCTCTCAATATCAGGTATCCCCCCCTTCAACGGCTTCTTCAGCAAACTGATCATCATCATTGCTGCGGTAATGGCCCGGTTCTACCTGCTGGCAGCACTGGCAGCCGTTGTCAGCATTATCACACTGGCCTCCTTCATGAAATTCCAGCGTTACGCCTTCTATAACAGCGAACCGGAGAGGATTAAAAAAGTGATAAGAGAGGTGCCAGCACCTATGCTGCTGAGCATGATCACACTGGCTGTAATATGCCTGTTGCTTAGCCTGCTGGCTCTTCCGGGCATACGTGACTCGGTGCTTACACCCGCCACTGACATCCTGATCGACCAGATGAAGTATTCCTCACAGATAACCGGAATGTGATATGAAATACCTGGCAATATTCATATTATCAATGATCTTCTGGCTACTGGTGACCTTTAAGTTCACCATGCCCAACATTGCAGCAGGAGCCGTGGCTTCAGCCATTACATCTGCCATTTTCGGAAGATATTATTTTCAGGGTGTGGGTAAATTCCTTCAACCCCGACGATGGTTCTGGTTCATCATTTACCTGGTCTCATTCGTCTGGGCATGCATAAAGGCAAACTTTGACGTGGCATACCGCGTGCTCCATCCGGCAATGCCTATAAGGCCCGGGATTGTAAGGATTAAAACCTCCCTGAAGTCAGATTTTGCCCGGACACTGCTGGCCAATTCAATAACCATGACCCCCGGAACAATCACCGTCGACATTATCGGTGATCTGATATACATCCACTGGATTTATATCAGGACTGAAGATCCGGCTCTCTATACCAGAATGGTAACCGGAAGGTTTGAAGAATATATTAAAAAGTTTGCGGAATGACCAGTTTCCTGAACATACTGCTTTACATACAGATCGCCCTCTGCGCACCCTGCCTGTATCGTATCATAAGGGGGCCAACAATACCTGACCGGATGGTGGGTATTGATATCTTCGGGATCCTCGTGGTGGGGATCTGCGGAATCATATCTGTGCAGACCGAAAGGTCATTTATTCTTGACATAGGTATTGCCTGGGTGATTCTGAGTTTCATCGGAACTCTTACCCTGGCCAAATACCTGGGAGGAAAAAAACTGAATGAATGATATGGCAGCCATCATCTTAATATCGGTAGGAGTCATCTTCAACATCTTCGGATGCATAGGGCTCATTCGTCTTCCTGATGTCTACAACAGGCTGCAGGCAGCCACCAAATGTGTGACCCTCGGATGCTGCAGCATCCTCCTCGGGGTGATGGTACATTTCGGGATCAGCGGCGCAGGCTTCAGGGCGCTGGTGGCTATCCCCATACTCTTCTTCACCGCAACCGTGGCAGCTCATGCCCTGGTCCGGGGAGCATATCATTTCGGAGCTAAACTGGACAAGAGAAGTGTGAAAGATGATTACAGGGAGGAAGTAAAATGAAGTACCTCAAACTGCGAGAACTTAAGGAAGCAGTGATCTCATTGGTGACACCTGCATATACCTCAAAATTCCCTGCTGAAGACCACATGCCGTTCACTGACTTCAGAGGAAAACCGGTTGTTGACGACGCCAATTGCGTCGGATGTGAGACCTGCGCAAATGTATGCCCTCCCCTGGCCATAACATTCACCGATGATAAAGAAAGGAAGATAAGGACTATCACCAGAGATTATGGCAAATGCATCTTCTGCGGCCAGTGCCAGGAACATTGCATCACAGGCAAAGGGGTTAAGCTTTCTGACAAAATCTATGACCTTGCTGTCTTTGACAGAAACAAAAACGTGGAGTACCAGCATAAAGAACTGCTGATCTGTGAAAACTGCGGGGCAATAATAACAACAGTGGAGCACCTCAACTTCATGCACCGGAAACTGGGACCCAAAGCCTTCGCATCAATACTCAACCTCAATGTCCTTAACCGTAAACTGAAACTGGCCGAGGGGCAGGAACTCACTGCAGAAACCGGTGAATCCCCTCAAAGAAAGAATATGTTCAGCGTCATCTGCCCCAACTGCCTCAGGCAGGTAACAGTAAAGTATCTCTTTAAAGGTGCGTGACAAACTATCCAAACTTCTCAGGGATAATAAAAACCGCCGGATACTCTTCGTCGGTATCGGCAACGTGCTTAGACAGGATGACGGCGCCGGTGTATACATCGGTAACCGCATAGGGGAAACAGACCTGATAAAGGTTATCACACCTGAAGTCAGTATTGAAAACTATATCGGAAAGATCAATTCTATCCCGCATGACCTGATGGTTCTTATCGACTGCACTGACACAGGCAGCCCCCCGGGAAGCTATGACCTCTTTCCTATTGAACAGGTCGCTGACCTGACCTTCAACACACATAACATTTCCCTTAAAAGAATATCTGAATTCTTCAGAAAAGAAGCCCTCATCCTTGCAATTCAGCCACAAACTATTGCATTCGGGGAAAATTTATCGTATCTTGTTCTTGAAGCCTGTAATGAAATCGTTGAACTAATCAATAAAAAGGAGGAGCAAAATGGCTGTTGAATATTTATGCAAGGCATGCAGGGGGCATCTCAATGTCAAAACCTCAATTGTCCTGTCTGCAACGAAGATGAACAGCTCAAAGAGGGGACTGGTCTTCCTGAATCCCGAACTGGGAAACTACACCAAGACAACTCACCCTTCATTTGAACTCGAACCGGGATCGGAATACCTCATCAACTGCCCTATCTGTCACTCACAGCTGAACAGCATGAAGTATCCGCACCTTGTAAGAATTATTATGATTGATGAAAACGGAAAAGAGTTTGATATCTATTTTTCCGGAATCGTCGGAGAAAACTGTACATACAAGATCAGTGACACCGGTGTGGAAAAAACCGGGCCCGATGCAAAACTATACGACAAGTACTTCGATATACCCAGCGAGGACAGGAAATACCTTTAACAGGAAATCCTCTCCCCGCCTATTCTGACTTACTAAGCAAACCCTTTAACATCCACTGGATGAAAGGTGGGTATTGCATAATTAATGCATATATCTGACCAATTCGTCCACTACTTTTATTTATTTTAACCCAACTTTGTAATTAATAACCGCACAGTATTGAAAACAAACATTGAAGTAAGATATGCAGCTCATCCTGAAGATGTCAGACACTGGGATACAGACAGGCTGCGGAAGGAACACCTTGTCACTCCGCTCTTTCAGGATAACACAGTAACCATGGTTTACACCCTTTATGACAGGATGGTGGCGGGTGGTGCAAAACCATCAGGCGAAGCTCTTAAGCTTGAACCGGTTGATGAGGTTAAAGCCTCTTTCTTTCTCCACAGGCGTGAACTGGGGATATTCAATGTGGGAGGCCCCGGAAAGGTAACAGCCGGTAGTGTGACCTGCGGGCTCGGCTACAAGGAAGCTCTTTACCTCGGAAGCGGTGACAGGGATGTGGTATTTGAAAGTACTGACGATGCCAACCCCGCTCTCTTCTACTTTAACTCGGCTCCTGCTCACCGAAATTACCCTGACCGCAAGGTGACAAAAAAAGAATGCATCTCGGTGGAGATGGGATCACCAGAAGCCGCCAACCACAGGATAATCAACAAGATGATAGTCAGGGAGGTGCTTGAGACCTGCCAGCTCCAGATGGGAATGACCGAGCTGAAGCCGGGCAGCGTCTGGAACACCATGCCTCCGCATACCCACGGACGACGGATGGAGGTTTACTTCTATTTCGAGGTGCCTGACGGCAGCGTTGTATGCCATTTCATGGGACAACCCACCGAGACAAGACATATCTGGATGAAAAGCAACGAGGCGGTGATCTCTCCGCAGTGGTCAATCCACGCAGCCACAGCTACCTCAAACTACACATTCATCTGGGGCATGGCCGGGGAAAACCTCGATTACGGCGACCAGGATTTCCTTAGGCAGACTGACCTGCGCTAGTCCCATTGAACCTAAAACAGAACAGACTTATGGAAAACAACATATTCAGGCTTGACGGAAAGGTGGCCCTTATCACCGGAGCATCCTACGGAATAGGAATGGCCATGGCCAAAGCCCTTGCAGAAGCAGGGGCAACAATCGTCTTCAATGACCGAAATCCTGACAGGATCCCGGAAGCCCTGGCAGAATACCGCCGGTGCGGGATCGATGCGAGGGGTTATCTTTTCGATGTGACTGACGAAAAGGCGGTAAGGGAAAACATCGTGAAAATTACCTCTGAGGCCGGCGTGATTGATATCCTTGTAAACAACGCCGGAATAATCAGGCGGATACCGGCCCTCGAGATGGAGGCAGCCGACTTCCGGGAGGTGATTGACATAGACCTGACCGGCCCCTTCATCATGTCAAAGGCAGTGGCGCCGGGGATGATCAGAAAGGGTGGCGGAAAGATCATAAACATATGTTCCATGATGAGTGAGCTGGGCCGCGAGACCGTAGCAGCCTATGCCTCGGCAAAGGGAGGGCTGAAAATGCTCACCCGCAACCTGGCATGCGAATGGGCAGAACACAACATCCAGGTAAATGGCATCGGCCCCGGATATATCGCAACACCACAGACAGCACCCCTTCGAACCGAAGGGCATCCCTTCAACTCATTCATAATCGGCCGTACCCCGGCTGCAAGATGGGGCACACCGGAAGACCTGCAGGGACCGGTGGTATTTCTTGCCTCCCGGGCCTCGGATTTCGTCAACGGCCATATACTCTACGTTGACGGAGGCATACTCGCATATATCGGTAAACAACCTAAATGAACCAAGGATACCATGAAAAAGCTCTCACCCATCCTGATCTCAATCCTTATCCTTGCCGGTTGCTCCGGTAACAAACTGAAGATCATCGTTGAAAATGGGCTGCCAATTGACAGAACAGCCGAAACTGTTGAGATTCCTCTCGGTGACATTGCCGCGAAGCTCGGAGATATTGATCCGGCAGCCCTCGTGGTGACAGACAGCAAGGGTGCGGAAATAACATCACAGCTGATATATGCAGGGAAAGGCGAACCAGAATCGATTA
>CAYYEH010000006.1:0-34590 GCA_964470815.1 uncultured Rikenella sp. | reverse complement strand
GCGGAAATAACATCACAGCTGATATATGCAGGGAAAGGCGAACCAGAATCGATTATTTTCCAGGCAGACGTCAGGGCCGGCACCACGGCAAAATACTATATAGCCTCAGGGACACCGCAACAGTATACCCCAAAAGCCTACGGACGGTTCGTACCGGAGAGGTATGATGATTATGCATGGGAGAATGACCGTATCGCCTTCCGTATATATGGCCCGGCCCTGATAGAGAAGGACGGCCCCAGCAATGGCATTGATGCCTGGATAAAGAGAACCGACAAAATGGTCATTGACAGGTGGTATGAAGACTACCTCTCCGGTAAAAATACCTATCATGATGACAACGGTGAGGGATGCGACTGCTACAAGGTTGGCCGGACACTGGGAGCCGGGGCCATGGCGCCATATATTGATGACTCACTCTGGCTGGCAATCAACTTTGAATCATGGAAAACACTTGACAACGGACCCATCCGAACTTCCTTCAGGCTGACATATCCACCCTTCCTGGTGCGTGACATCATGGTGACTGAGACACGGACCATTTCCCTCGACGCAGGAAGCCAGCTTTCCAGGATAACTGAAGAGTACTCTGGCATAGAAAATGAGTTTACTGTGGCAGCAGGGATTGTAAAGAGGGAGGAAGGCTCCCCCCTGCTCTTTCCGCCTGAGAAAAACGCCATCGCCTATCGCCTTGACGGCGGAGAGGGAGGAATAACATACGTTGGAGCCGTGCTTACAACACCTGCCACATCGGTAAAAGAGAACAGTGACCACCTGCTTATTGTAACCAGGTATAACCCCGGAACTCCCCTTACCTACTACGCGGGAGCAGGATGGAGCAAATGGGGCTTTGGATCTGATGCCGCATGGACTCAGTATATTGATGAGTTCTCCGTTAAGTTAAACTCACCGCTAAAGGTAAAAACAGAATAACCGGCATATGCGGACCGTCGCCTGCAAAACAGCCCTCTTGCTGCTACTGATATCAGCAGTGATCCGGACAGGCTACGGTCAGTTCAAAAGCGCTTTTACCCACTATTCGGTTGAAGATGGTCTGTCGGAAGGGGTTGTCCTCACCATGCACCAGGACCGTGAGGGACTGATGTGGTTCGGCACCTTCGATGGCCTGAACCGGTTTGATGGTTACGGTTTCAAGGTTTACAAGTCAGGTTTCAACTCAGCCTTCGGACTCACAAACAACAGGGTTGACCGCATCACCGAAGATGATATTGGCTATCTCTGGATTATGAATAATGACGGTGAGGTCTACAGGATGAACAGCCGCACCGAAGAGTTCATTAACTTCAACGAGATCAGCTCATCGGGCTCAGGCAATTATTCTCCCGTCAATCATATTTACTGTTTCAGCGGAGGCGAAACCTGGCTACAGACTGAAGCCGGGTCCTGCATAAGGGTTATCTCCTCTGCCACCTCTTCAGAATACACCCTTGACAGGTTCGATTGCAGCAACGGGAATGAACCTGACACCCACGTGAACCTGGTCAGTCGCGACAGCCGCGGAATGGTGTGGATACTCACCGGCAACGGACTCTTTCAGGTCAGGGGTAAGGAACTGATGACGGTACGTATGAATGGAGGCAATAACCCGCCAGCGGGTAACAACACCTTCTTCTGTCTTTATGAAGCAGGTGAAAAGATCTGGTTCGGATCTGGCAACGGAACCATCATTGTGACCGATACCGCAGCGGTTACACATGAGGAAATCAGGCTGGGAATCTCTTCTGACATAATCAGTATCAAGCCACTTAACCAGCGTGAGCTGATATTACTAACCTCGGGGGACGGATTTTTCGTCTACACTCCCGTCACCGGTGACAGAAAACAATATAACACCTCCCGTTTCCCGGTTCTGCCCAGCGACAGGATGGAGTCAGTCTACGTTGACAGGTACGGGGAGGCATGGATCGAATCTGCTGCTGACGGTGTGACACATTTTGACCCCTTTGCCGGTGCGGTGAAGCACTTCAGGATGAATGTCGACAAAACCAACCCGAATGTCCTGCTGCCCAGTTTCGTCATCTTTGAGGATGTAAATGACATCCTCTGGGTATATCCCAGGGGAGGAGGCTTCTCCCGCTACAACAGGATGACAGGCAGGCTTGAATACTTCTTCAATGAGCCAGGCAGCACCGACAGGCGGTTCCCGAACCTCATCCACTCAGCCCTGTCAGACAGACAGGGTAACCTCTGGATGTGCACCATAACAAGGGGAATCGAAAAGGTTTCCTTCTTCCCAAGCCTCTTCAGGGTAATGAGTCCCAAACCTGTTGCAGCCTCCCACTCGGAGAACGAGGTAAGGGCTCTCTTCGAAGATAAGAACCGTTATCTCTGGGCAGCAACACGTGACGGAAGGGTTTACCTCTTCGACCCGGCCCGCAATTTGATCGGACACCTCCGAAATAATGGCACCTTCAGCTCCGGCAGTGATTTCAATGCCCTCGTATACGTAATCACCCAGGACAGCCGGGGAAATATCTGGATGGGATCAAAGGGAAGAGGCCTGTTCAGGCTTGAACCCACCACCACCGGGTCAGGCTCCGGCTCCGGCTGCTGCTACCGGATAACCGGTTATCGCCATGACGATGCCGACCCTTTCAGCCTCAGCCATGACAACGTCTACTCAGTGCACGAAGACCCGGAAGGCAGAATATGGGTTGGAACATTCAACGGTGGACTAAATTATATCACGGAGGAAAACAACCAGGTAAAATTCATAAACTCTAACAACAGATTAACCGGCTACCCCTACTCCAACCACAAGAGAGTAAGGTATATAACCTCTGATAAACAGGGAAGAATATGGGTAGGAACCACCAGTGGACTGGTTATCTTCAACCAGAACTTCACCCGGCCCGAAGATGCCCTGTTCACTACATGCTTCTTTGATCCCGGGGTGGAGACCAGCCTCGCAAACAACGATGTGCACTATATCTACTGCTCTCCGGACGACGAGACCTTCGTCGCAACTTTCGGGGGAGGCCTTAACCGGGTCATCAGATATGGTGAGAGACCTGAATTCAAATCATACACGATAAGAACCGGGGCTCCTGATGACGTTATACTGAGCATTGTTGATGACCTGAACGGCAACCTGTGGCTCAGCAGTGAACGGGGCATACTAAAATTCAACAGGCAGACTGAATCATTTGAGATATACAGCGAGCAGAGCGGAGTAGAGAAAAGGTACTTCTCAGAGGCAACAGGTATACTGACGGGTGATAACGAGATAATGTTCGGATTTGACAACGGAATCTACTGTTTCAGCCCTTCACAGGTCCGTAAGGTGAACTATGTCCCTCCCCTCCTCTTCACCCGCCTGACAGTGGCCGGGAACGATGTCCGCATGGCCGGCAGCTCAGCGGCATCGTCCTTGAATGAACAGTCAGATACTTACATGGAACTGAGGCATGACCAGAAGAGCCTTACCATCGAATATGCCGCGCTTGACTACCGGAATCCTAAAAACATACAGTATGCCCATATGCTTGAGGGAGTTGATCCTGACTGGATAATTGCCCGCGGCCAGCGATCAGCCTCATACACCAATCTCGACCCCGGCGAGTATCTCTTCAGTGTCAGGTCAACAAACTCCGATGGCATCTGGGTTGACAACAACCGGACAATCAGGGTAACTGTAAGGCCATCATTCTGGCAGACGCTCCTGGCAAAAATGATGATTGTGATTTTCAGCCTGGGGCTCATAGCCCTGGCAATCTATGTCATCCTTACCATGTATAAGCTTCGTCATAAAGTTGAGATTGAACAGATTATCACCAACCTTAAACTCAAGTTCTTTACTGACATATCACATGAGCTCCGTACCCCTCTGACACTGATATCCTCGCCGGTAACCAATATCCTGCAGAACAACAGCCTTGAGCCTGAGGTCAGGGATCAGCTCACCCTGGTCCAGAGCAACACCCAGCGCATGCTGAGACTGGTGAACCAGATACTCGATTTCAGGAAGGTCCAGAACAGGAAAATGAAGCTCAGGATTGAAGAGTTTCCTCTCGGGCCATTTATATCCGGTATTTGTGCAGATTTTCGCAAAGTGGCTGATGACAAGGGAATAAGGTTTATCCTCGAAGACCACTCTGATGGTGAAAAAGTCTGGGCTGACCGTGACAAGGTGGAGAAGATAGCATTCAACCTCATCACAAATGCGCTCAAATTCACTCCAAGGGGAAAAATCGTATGGGTTACCGTCAGGAAAAACAGTGACACTCTTGAGCTTATCGTTGCTGACCAGGGCACAGGACTCTCCAGGGAAAAGATGAAGAATCTCTTTGCACGGTTCAGCAGTGATGACAAGGAGCCAATGCCCCTGCAGCCCGGCACCGGAATAGGCCTGTCACTCAGCAGGGAACTGGCCGAACTGCACAGTGCTGAACTGACAGCTGAAAGCGAAGAGGGGAAGGGTGCCACCTTCCGCGTAACCTTCAGGCTCGGATTCTCACACTTCGATAATGAAACAGAGTTCGTCATTGCTGACGGACAGAATCCGCTGAAATCACAACAGTCATCATCAGCAATGCAGGAAGAGGATGAGGAGTTTGAAAATGAAGGGGAGGAAGACAACGAACCTGTATTGCTCTTCATTGAGGATAATGAGGAACTGCGAAGCTTCCTCAAGATTATCCTCTCCGACGGTTTCCATGTTATTGAGGCCGGAAACGGAACCGAAGGCTTTGAAATTGCCAGGAGCCAGCTCCCTGATATCATCATAACTGATCTTATGATGCCGGGGATGGATGGCCTTGAACTCGCACGGCGAATAAAGGAAGAGGTCACAACCTCACATATCCCGGTGGTTGTGCTGACAGCAAAAACAGACCTTGACACCCAGGTGGAAGCACTCAAAACCGGCGCCGACGACTTCATAACCAAGCCCTTCAGCTCAACCTACCTGAAGGCAAGGATAGAAAACATACTTGAACAACGGAAGAAACTGCAGGAACTGTTTCTCTCCTCTCTTGACAACTATCCCCGAATCAAAAGCGGCAAAGCGGTTGAAATAACTCCCTCCGAACCGGTGATTGTGTCATATGACGACAGGCTCATGAAGAGCCTGATGGAGGTAATGGAAGAAAACATTGACAACTCAGGCCTTACCGTTGATGAACTTGTGTCAAAAATGGGCATCGGCAGATCTGTCTTCTTCAAGAAGCTGAAGAGCCTTACAGGCCTGGCTCCTGTTGAGTTTATCAGGGAAGTGAGGGTTAAAAGGGCAGCACAGCTTATTGAATCAGGTGAATACACCATATCACAGGTTACATATATGGTAGGATGCAATGACCCGCGCTACTTTTCACGCATCTTCAAACAGCGGTTCGGAATGACCCCCTCGGAATACAGGGACAGAAATGCAAAACAGAAACAGACCTGACATCAAAATACCCCGATCAATGAAACAGACAGCACCCACCGTCATTGCAGCACTGCTTGTCATAACCCTATTTATATCCTGCGGGAGCAGGAGGAACCGGGGTCTTGAATCTCCCCTCTGGTCAGTCCGAATGGCCGAGTCAGAGATGATACGGAACCCGTCACTATGGATGGTTGATTTCGTTACAGAAAAAAAGTGGAACTATACCCAGGGTCTGATGGGACTCTCCTTTCTGAAACTGGCTGATGCCACCGGGGAAGACCGCTATTACCATTATGCAAAGGGATATGCCGATTCACTGATCGATGAAGAAGGCAATATACATAACTATAAAATGGAAAACTTCAATATTGACCAGGTCAATCCCGGCAAGATGATGTTTATCCTGTTTGACCGTACCGGTAATCCGGGATATGAGAAGGTAATCCACACCCTCCATGAACAGCTTCAGAAGCAGCCCCGGATATCTGAAGGAGGCTTCTGGCACAAAAAAATCTACCCTGACCAGATGTGGCTTGACGGCCTCTATATGGGCGCCCCTTTCTATGCACAGTATGCCATAAGGTATGACAGGCCTGAGGAACTCCGTGATGTCGTAAACCAGTTCCTTATTGTTGCTGCACATACATATGACCCGGCTACCGGACTCTACAGACATGCCTTTGATGCCTCACGGCAGATGCCATGGGCAGACACCCTCACCGGCCAGGCTCCGCATGCATGGGGCCGCGCCATGGGATGGTTCTCAATGGCAATGGTTGACGTGCTTGACTTCCTCCCTGAAGATCAGCCGGGAAGGGATAAAATCATTGAAACCCTCCGGGACATGATTCAGAAACTGTCAGAGATACAGGACCCGGCGACGGGCGGATGGTACCAGGTCCTGGACCGCTCAGGCTATGAGGGCAATTACATTGAAACATCATGCACGGCTATGTTTGCCTATTCAATTTTCAAGGGCGTCAGGATGGGATATCTTGACGACAGATATCTGGCCGTGGCTGATAAAGCCTACCAGGGTCTTCTTGAAAACTTTATCGTTACAGACAATGATGGGCTCGTCACCATGAAAAACATCTGCGGCGTCGCCGGCCTGGGAGGTGACCCCTATCGTGACGGATCGTTTGAATATTATATAGGTGAGGAAATACGGGATAACGATCCCAAGGGTGTCGGCCCCTTCATCCTTGCCAGCCTGGAATTCGAAATGATTCGCAAATAGGCTGCAGGACAAATATCCGGCAATTGTCAATAATTGTCAACACTACTGCCTGCTGCCTCTTGCCTTCTTCCTGTAATACCACAAATTATCCACCCTTTTGGCAAAAAAGTGTACCATCCTGAAGGGGAGGCCGGAATACCTTTGATATTGAATTATTCAACACCCTAATCAAAACTAATCTGACAACTATGTTGAAGAACAATCGTTTTTTCAGAAGAACGGTGCTCCTGTTCATTCTGCTTGCAGCAGGAATCATGGTCAATGCACAGACAAGGACCATACAGGGCATCGTCACAGGGGCTTCAGGTGAAAAGCTGAGCGGCGTTACCGTCAGCGTCCCGGGCACAACCACCGGTACACTGACCGGCGCCGACGGTTCCTTTTCCCTGGCAGTGCCTGCAGATGCATTAACCCTTCATTTCTCCTTCATCGGGATGATACCGGTGACCGAGACCATCGGGAACAGAACCACCGTCGATGTCATTATGCAGGAGAGCACTCTTGCACTTGACGAAATAGTGGTGGTAGGCTATGGTACCGTCAGAAAGAGAGATCTGACCGGATCTGTCTCTTCAGTAAGACCTGATGAGATCGTCAAGACAGCCTCAAGCAACGCCCTGCAGTCGATACAGGGAAAAGTGGCCGGACTTGACATTACCCGCGAGAGCGGCGAAACCGGGTCTGAGATCAACATGACCCTGCGTGGGGTAAGATCTATTAACGCTTCCAATGCCCCGTTGTTCCTTGTTGACGGAGTCGAATACGGATCCACACTTGACATCAACCCTTCAGACATTGCATCCATCGAGGTGCTGAAAGATGCCTCCTCAACCGCCATCTATGGAACCCGTGGTGCAAATGGCGTTATCATCATCACAACAAAGAGAGGAGATGCCTCCGCAGGCGGGAAATCAACCGTTTCTCTGAACAGCTACATTTCGCTCAACTCACCCACCAATCTTCCAAGGCTGATGGATGTTGAAAAAGATTATCTCTTTATGGCTGAACGCCTTCGCTATGCGGCAGAGAATGTGGCTGACACATGGGGGCAGACAAGCCTCTCAAGTTACCCGCCATCAGTCGTCCTCTCCAATGTGCTCTCATCACCGTGGGAAAAAACAGTGCTCGACCTGTACAACGAAGGCGGGGTAGACTGGTTTGACCTCGTGATGCAGAACTCGGTGACACAAAACTACGAACTGTCAGCCTCGGGCGGATCAGATAAGACATCCTATATTATAAGCCTGGGGTTTATGGATGAGAACGGACTGCTGAAGAATGACAACCTTAAAAGGTACAACGGCAGGGTCAATGTCACCCAGAAGATTTCAGATGCATTTACAGCCGGAGCTAACCTGCAGTTCACCTACCGCGACTGGGACCGGAGAGAGGACAATGTCTACTCGCAGCTCATAAAAATGCATGCGATGGCACAGCCTTACCTTGCTGACGGCACTATCCTTGACCGTCCGTCAGAACTGGCAGTGAGCCATACCAACCCTCTCCTCAACGAGGTGGAAGGCTTCTATGCCAACAATACACTCTCCAGCCGTCTCTTCGGGAATGTCTTCGTTACCTGGGACATCTTCAGGGGGATGCAGTTCAGGACCTCACTGGGCGTTGACGGCCAGTCAGGCCGCCAGGGCATTTATGAGGACTATATGTGTACCTCAAACTACCAGTTCGGCCGCGGCTCATACCTCTCCGCCGAAAATGACCAGACAATGAAGTATGTCATTGAGAACACACTTACCTATACAACGGCAATTGGCTCCGGAAGCGAACTTCAGCTCCTGGGAGGTCAGGCAGCACAGAGGGAGAAATACGAGTCACACAGGATATTTGGTTACGGCCTCCAGGATCATTACACCAAAACCTCCTTCTATTTCCTGCAGAATATTCTGTCATCAGGACGGCAACTGGAGGATATTTATACTGAAAGTTCACTCCTCTCCTGGTTCGGAAGGGTGAACTACAAGCTGCTCAACAGGTACCTCCTGACCGCAACCCTTCGTGCTGACGGATCATCCGTGCTTGCTGAAGGCAACAAATGGGCTGCTTTCCCCTCTGTCGCGGCAGCCTGGGTGATATCGGAAGAATCCTTCATGAGCGGAGTGCCCGTTGATCTCCTCAAGCTGCGCCTCAGCTGGGGCAAAGCCGGCAACTCAGCCGTTGATCCATACATGACAAAGACACGCCTGGGATCAACTCTGGTACCCTATACTTTCGGAAGCACATTGTATAACGGTATGCTGCCGGCTGTCCTCGGCAACCCGGAAGTGACATGGGAGATCACCTCAACCTACGATGCAGGTATCGATCTCTCACTGTGGAAAGAGAGACTCGCGCTTGTACTGGATGTATATTATTCGAGGACATCTGACCTGCTGCTCTACAAGGGCCTGCCGGCAACATCGGTATATCCGCAGGTTCTGGCCAATGTCGGGGAAACTGAAAACATCGGCTTCGAGGCTTCGGTAAATGCCCGTATCATAGAGACCAGGGACTTCCTCTGGTCATCCGACTTCACCTTTGCCACCAACCGTGATAAGATCCTCGCTCTCGCCAGCGGCGAAGACAGGGATGTATCCATTCCAAACAATGCACTCGTGGTTGGAGAACCGGTAAGGGCGTTCTACAACTATGAGGCCGACGGGTGCTGGAGTATTTCAGAGGCTGCAACAGCCGCCCTCTATAACCGTATCCCGGGTGACATTAAAATAGTGGATGCCAACAATGACACCCTGATCAATGACCTTGACAAGAGACTCTACAACAAGAGTCCCAGGTTCATAATGAGCTGGAACAACTCCGTGTCATTTAAGGGTATTACCCTGTCAGGTCAGCTCTTTGCGAGGGTGGGTCAGTGGATTCAGTACGCCTACAACACTGCGTATAAGCCAACCGAACAGGACGGCTCTCCGGATGTTGACTTCTGGACACCCGAAAACCAGGGGGCAAAATTCCCCCGTCCGGGAATAGCATCGCAGAATGATATGCCTGCACTCGCTTTTGAAAAGGCCTCATTCCTGAAACTGCGCGAAGTCACCCTGGCATACACCCTGCCTCAGGGATTGGTCTCAAAGGCCGGTATAAGCAACCTGAGAATCTATGGCTCACTGCAGAACTGGTTCACCTTCAGCAACCTGGATAACTATGACCCTGAACGGGGCGGAAGCATCTCAAACCCGATGGCAAAACATATGGTGTTTGGTATTAACCTTGACTTTTAACTGACCCCCCGTAAAAAACAGATCAATGAAAACAATGATAAGACAACTGATATTCGTGCTGCTGCTCGTGATGATGGCAGGCACGTCATGTACGGATTTCCTCGAGGAGAACAACCGTACAAGCAACACCGAGGATATACTTTATTCCTCGAAGAGCGGAATAGAAGGACTTGTCGCCGCCAGTTACTCCTACCTGAGGGGCTGGTACGGCAAGGAAGCGGCTATAGGGCTCAGTGAGGGAGGTACTGACACATGGCTGACAGGCTATGACAACAGGCAAAAGGTCCTCATTAACTACTCGGGCATCACACCAGAAGTCGCCAGTTCCACCCGCGAAACCATGAATGCCTGTTTCGACGAGTACTGGGAGATGCTCTACACTGCCGTCAACGTCTGCAACACCGGTATCAAGGCTGTGAACAATGCCGGTGAACAGGTGCTGTCAGCACTTGAGATAAACCAGTACCTGGGCGAACTTAAGGCACTCAGGGCCTTCTATTACTGGCACCTCGTGGAAACATGGGGACCGGTCCAGATAAACAGTGAACCGGTAAGCAGTATCTCCAGTGTGGCCTATCGTGCTTCTGAGGCAGAGGTATACGAGTTCATGCTCAATGATGTTGATGAGGCTGTTCAGCACCTGCAGGCAAGGACCGCCAAGACAGGCAGGATAAACCTCTGGGCTGCCAGGGCACTCAAAGCCCGCCTGCTTCTTTACAAGGCAAGCAAGTTTAATGATGCAGCAGCATATACAGCAGCGGCAGCTGAAGCAGAAGCCGTTATTTCAGGAAGCGGCGCATCGTTCTTCACGAACTATGCCGACTGCTGGCTTGGCGCCAATGAAGACGGGGTGAACAACAGGGAGGTGATATGGCATGTGGATTACTCAACTGAACTGGCGTTCAATATCATGCCACCGAGGCTCAAACTAGACGCCAGCAACAACCAGATGACCTGGTCGCAGATGATTCTCCGTAATGCTGCCAACGCAATAGGAGGCAACGCTTCACATCTAATGTATACAGGAGTCTGGAACAGCGTTCCGGCCACATCGGCAATACTCAGACGTACCGATACCGAAGGAAACAAGAACATCACCTACAGAAGCGTCGTCTATAATGTCGGACTCAGTTACCAGCCATATTCCAAAGGCTTTACCAGGTTTGTGCCCTCAGGGTACCTCCTTGATGTCTTCAACAGGGAGACAGACCAGCGATACCAGGCCTCGTTCCGCGATGTTTATTACGTGGCCCCTCAATTTACCGCTGCATTTACTGGTGGAGTAGCTCCTCCAACCGGGTACGCACTGATGCGTGACACCGCACTATACCTCAGCCCTGAGACGGTCACTCCCGCCCAGGTGGCCCGGGCAGCCAACAGATATGTACTTTTCTCCAGGACCGATGTCGGTGACCCTGTCGTCTGGCCTCTGTATGAAACCGAGGCAGCAGTAATGCCAACAATCGCTACCTCCACCAGCGGAGTACAGAACAACAAGGGCAACCGCATGTACATTGCCTGTAAGAAGTTTGACGACTACACCGGTACTGTCATCAGGGACCTGGGATCAAAAGATGCCTTCATCTTCCGGCTCTCGGAGATGTACCTCATTGCTGCGGAAGGCTATATGATGGCAGGCCAGTCAGGCCCGGCCCAACAGAAGCTCAATGACCTCCGGGCAGCACGCGCTATTCCCGGTCAGGACAACGGCCTCACTGCCTCCGAACAGGCACAGGTAGCAGGAAAGGAGATAGCTGTCATACTGGATGAAAGGGCACGCGAGCTCTGCGGAGAGCAGCAGCGGTGGTTCGATCTGAAGCGCACCGGCACACTCGTTGACAGGGTCAGACTGTATAATGGTGCCGCAGCTCCCAATATCCAGGCATTCCATGTACTGAGACCAATACCCCAGCCTCAGATGGATGCTGTTACAAATAAAACCGCCGGCCCTGATCCCGAGGGATTCTGGCAGAACACCGGTTACTGATCATGGTACGTATCATTCCTGGCATAATCGTCTTCCTCGTCACCGTCCTGCCTTCCTGCACGGACGGTGACAGGTGGAAGATGGCTGCGGAGATCGAACAATCGATCATTAAAACTTCTTTCCCTGCCGACACCTTTAACATCACTGACTTCGGTGCGGTGGCTGACGACACCTCCTTCCTCAATACAGAAGCCATTGAGGCAGCAATTATTAATTGCTGCAGCGGAGGCGGAGGAGTGGTTTATATCCCGGAAGGAAGATGGCTCACCGGCCCGGTCACATTGCTGAGCAATGTCAACCTGCACATCTCGGAGAACGCAACCCTTCTCTTTTCAACAGACTATGAGTTATATCTTCCTCCGGTCCTCACCAGGTGGGAAGGGATGGACTGTTACAATATTCACCCGCTGATCTATGCCAGGGATGCTTCCAATATTGCCCTGACGGGAAAAGGAACCATTGATGGCCAGGCATCCAATGAAGCCTGGTGGTGGATGAATGGCAATCCTGATTACGGCTGGAGAGAGGGAATGAATAACCAGAAACTGTCCGGAAGAGCTCAGCTGCTTGGCTTCGAACAGAGTCAGACTCCGGTGGAAGAACGCCGTTTCGGCCTTGAGGGAGCACTCAGGCCCCAACTTGTGAACTTCATGAACTGCAACACCGTTCTGATTGAGGACCTGACTCTGAGAAACTCCCCGTTCTGGGTTATCCACCCGGTACTGACTGATAACTTTATCCTTCGCGGGGTGACCATTGAAAGCGCCGGTCCCAACTCTGACGGATGTGATCCTGAATCATGCAACGGAGTACTGATAGAAAACTGCTATTTTGATACCGGCGATGACTGCATTGCCATCAAATCAGGACGGAACAACGACGGGAGGAGATGGTCAGTACCGTCAAAGAATATAATAGTACGCAACTGCAGGATGGCTGACGGTCACGGCGGAGTGGTAATCGGCAGTGAAATATCAGGTGGCTTCTCCAATCTTTTCGTGGAGGACTGCGAAATGGACAGCCCTGAACTGCTGAGGGTAATAAGGATCAAAACATCCGACTGCCGCGGGGGTGTGATAGAAAATGTCAACGTCCGTAACGTGAAGGTAGGCAAGTGCGAGGAAGCTGTACTGAAGATCAACCTGATGTATGAACCCAACGAAAACTGCCTGAGAGACTTTCCTCCGTATGTCAGGAATGTGACAATTGAAAATGTCACCTCTCAGCAGAGCAGGTACGGCGTATATATTATCGGGCTCGACAGTACGGTGAATGTATCTGACGTGACGGTGAGCAACTGCAGCTTCAACGGGGTGGAGAAGGGAACTATAGTCACCGGCGCTGAAAAGGTCAGGCTAAGGAATGTGTTTATAAACGGAAAAAAGATCAGGATCTGAAGTGTTATCTAACAGGAAGCCAGCCGTCATGACGGGCAAAGACATTTTCAACAGTATATTCTTTTGCCTCCTTCCGGCTGAGCTGCCGGCTCCACGGAACGCGGGTACCGGTGTTTGCCCCGGGACCCGTGTTCCTGTATTCGGCATACCTGGCTGTCTTCTCATTGGAAGGGTTGTCCCAGTTATGCCACCCTTCAGGCAGAATGTGGCTGCCAAGCTCGCACCGTATGAAAACCGTTGCGGCATAAGGGCGCCACGGCCTGCCAAGGTAAACACTCTCAACACCGTCAGCAGCCGTGAGCCTGCAACGGTTGAATACATACCCGAACTCATGGTCCTCAACCGTGGAGGCGGCAGTAATATATGAATTCTTCCTGCTGTGGATAATACATCTCTCAAACCAGGCAGTAGCGGGACCGAAAATAAAATCGGTGGTCCCCTCTATATAGCACTCTTCGTAGTATTGCCGGCTCTCCTGGCTCGCGGTGAGGAGGGTGTCCTGGTTGCCGAGGAGCCTGCAGCGGCGGAATACAGCCCTGTCGCCGTCAGCATGTACGGCCACCGCCTGTCCCACCGGTCCGGCGCTGTTTTCAAAAGTGATATCCTCGGCGGTGAACCCCGATCCCTGTATCCAAATCGTGTATGTGCGGAATGTACCCATGTTCCGCAGTCCGGCATAATCATCCCATGTGATGATGGTATTTTCCGCACCCTCACCCTTCATGAAGAGATTGGTCACCCAAGAGGGAATGACAATCTTTTCCCTGTAAGTGCCGGCTTTGATGAACATATAAGTTGTATCAGACATATAAGCCCTGATGGAGTTTACAGCCTCCTGCACGGATGTGAACTCACCGCTGCCGTCAGTCGACACGGTGATATGCCTGACCTGGCCTGCCGTGTAAACCGATTGCAAAACCATTATGGCAACGAATGCGATTCTCTTCATCACACATGAAAAATTAAAACACCAATTTAGTTATTTATTGCTATTTTTCCGACAATGCTGAAAACCAAAACAAGACAGTTATGAAAGATCCGGGCAAGTACTCCTTCGGGACAGGCGACAGATTTTCACACCAGGGCCAAGCACAGCTTGAGGCACTGATGAATGCCGCATCGGAGCTCGGAATTCATATCACTCCCGTATGGAACAAGTCAAACAGGGAACATAATATTGTGCATTCAGAACCCTCAGACACACGTGCCGAGGCAGACGCTGCAGTGAAGGCCATGAACTACAGCGGGCCATACTTCGTCGACGCTGACCATATCAATCTCAGCACCGTCGGCCGATTCATTGAACATTCAGACTTCTTTACCCTCGACGTCGCTGACTATATCGGACGGAAAGCATCTGAAACCGATATCATCGGCTTCGTCGAAGCACATCGCGCATTCTGCGGAGAACTGAAGATACCTGGTATCGAAGAAAAATTCGTTATTACGGAAAAATACCTCTCTGAATTTGCAGCGAAGTTCCTATTCGCCATTGTCGAGGCTGCTGCAATCTACAGGCACATAGCCGCCGCTAAGGGCGAAGGTAATTTCGTGACCGAGGTTTCAATGGATGAAGTAGACCAGCCGCAGCAGCCGCTTGACCTCCTCTTTATCCTCAAGGGACTTGCTGATCTGTCGGTGCCTGTGCAGACAATCGCTCCCAAATTTACAGGCCGCTTTAACAAGGGAGTCGACTATGAGGGTGATCCTGCCCGCTTCGGAAAGGAATTTGAGGAAGATATACTGGTAATAAAATACGCAGTCAGGGAGTTCGGACTGCCGCCCGGCCTCAAGCTGAGCGTACATTCAGGAAGTGACAAGTTCTCAATCTACCCGGTGATTGGCAAACTCATCAGAAAACATGACTGCGGACTGCACCTTAAAACAGCCGGAACAACCTGGCTCGAGGAAGTGATCGGCCTTGCCCTGTCTGGCGGAAGCGGACTCAGGATAGCCCGACTGATCTACCGTAGGGCATATGAAAGACGAGAGGAACTTTGCGGTCCATACGCCACCGTCATTGATATTAAACCGGAGATGCTCCCCCACCCCGACACTGTTGATACCTGGGATACTCTGAAGTTTGCGGCCACATTGAGACATGTACCCGGTGACCCGGATTACAACCCCGGCTTCCGCCAGCTCATTCATGTCGGTTATAAGGTTGCTTCGGAAATGGGAAAGGAATACACTGATGCACTGGTGGCAAACGCACACATAATTTCAACCTGCGTCTGGGAGAACATTTACAGGCGTCATATTTTGAGGCTGTTCACAAACGTGTAAAAACCACGCATTCATATTTGCATGAACAGAATCTTCCGAACGGATCTGACCACACAGTTTCAATGCAGGTTTCTCCTGACATATAAAACTATAACCGAATGAAAGAGTATATTAACGATGACTTCCTTCTTCAGGGCGAGACAGCACGCAGGCTCTATCATGAACATTCAGAAGGATTCCCCATTATAGATTACCACTGCCACCTCAGCCCGGAGGCCATAGCCACAGACAGGCGGTTTGAAGACCTTGGGCAGCTCTGGCTCGAGGGCGATCACTACAAGTGGAGGGCGATGCGGTCAAACGGTATAGATGAAAAGTTTATCACCGGGAAGGATACCTCGTTCCGTGAAAAATATGACCGATGGGCAGAGGCCGTACCCATGACCATGCGCAATCCGCTTTATGCATGGACTCACCTTGAACTCAAAAGGGTCTTTGGCGTCGGCAAAATCCTCAACCCGGCAACGGCAGCGGAGATCTGGGAAGAATGTACCGCCCTGCTCCAGCGACCGGAGTACTCGGCACGAGGCCTGATGAAGAAATTCAACGTTGAGGTGGTCTGCACTACCGATGACCCCGTTGACAGTCTCGAACATCATAAGGCCATCAGAAACGAAGGTTTTGAGATAAAAGTCCTCCCCGCATGGCGTCCTGACAAGGCTATGTCTCCTGAAGATCCGGCAAAATTCATTGAGTATATCGGCAGGCTTGAAGAGGTCTCAGGCACTGAGATTAAAGGCTTCGCTTCACTGATAGAGGCATTGCGCATCAGGCACCGGTACTTTGCTGAGGCCGGATGCGTCCTCAGTGATCACGGTATTGAACAGTTCCATGCCGATGACTATACCGACAAGGAAGTTGGCACCATACTGCAGAAGGTTCTTTCAGGAACAAGGCTCAGTCCTGAGGAGATATCAAAATTCAAATCCGCCATGCTCTACGAACTGGCAGTGATGGACAGCGAGAGAGGATGGGTGCAGCAGTTCCACTATGGTGCCATCCGTAACAACAACAGCAGGATGCTGGCCCGTCTTGGCCCGGATACCGGATATGACTCCATCGGTGATTTCACAGTCGCCAAAACACTTTCAAAATTCCTTGACAGACTCGATGCCGGCGGGAAACTGACAAAGACGATTCTTTACAACCTCAACCCGCGCGACAACGAACTGATTGCCACAATGACCGGCAACTTCCAGGATGGTGAGACCCCCGGGAAGATGCAGTTCGGTGCCGGATGGTGGTTCCTCGACCAGGAGACAGGCATGATCAACCATCTCAACACCCTCTCCCTGATGGGCCTGTTGAGCAGGTTCGTCGGGATGCTTACTGACTCTCGCAGCTTCATCTCATACCCGAGACACGAATACTTCCGCAGGATTCTATGCAACATGCTGGGTGATGATGTCGAAAAAGGAAAACTGCCTGAATCTGAGACCGGCACCATTGGGAAAATAGTTGAGATGATCTCCTACTACAACGCAAAGAATTATTTCGGATTCTGATAAAAAGAAAGGAAGAAGCAAAATGACAGCATTCAGACGCATAAGTGTTGCTCTGGCCATGGAAGAGACCGGCCTGGTGCCTCTCTTTTACCATTCTGATCCGCAGGTGTGCAAAGAGGTCATCGCCGCATGCCATGAAGGAGGAGCAAAGGTATTCGAGTTCACAAACCGGGGCGACTTCGCCCATGAGGTGTTTGCAGATGTAAGAAAATGGGCACATAAAGAACTGTCCGGCATGATGATAGGTGCCGGGTCTGTCCCTGACCCCGCCACTGCAGCCGTCTTCCTTCAGATGGGGGCTGACTTCATCGTCGCACCCTCACTTAATCCTGAGGTGGCCAGGATATGCAACCGCAGGAAAGTGCTCTGGATTCCCGGATGCGGTACTGTGACAGAGATATCCCTTGCAGAAGAACTGGGCGCCGAAATTGTCAAGATCTTTCCGGGTAACGCCGTCGGAGGCCCGCAATTCGTGAAAGCAGTGAAGGGGCCCTGCCCGTGGACCAGCATAATGCCTACCGGAGGAGTTGAACCGGCTGAAGATAACCTTGCTGCCTGGTTCCGGTCCGGCGTCACCTGCGTCGGTATGGGTTCAGCACTTATAACGGGAAAGATTGTAAGTGAAGGCGATTGGAAGACCCTCCGGGAGACTGTGAAAAATACACTGACAATTATCCGGAGAATAAGAGCGACACTCCCCTGACCTTGAAACCCGGCCGCCCTGATCGCAATAAAAATAATAGTATTAACCCTTCAGAAAAAGACTATGTCCTCAGACTCCTCAGCATCAAAGATGACAAACTACAGGTGGGCCATCACTTCTCTCCTCTTCTTCTCCGTAGCCATCAACTACATGGACCGCCAGGTTCTGTCGCTTACCTGGAAGGATTTCATAGCACCCGAGTTTCACTGGACCAACAATGACTATGGAACAATCACCGGCCTTTTCTCAATCTTCTATGCCATCTCCCTGCTCTTCGCAGGCAGGTTTGTCGACTGGATCGATACCAAAAAGGGATTCCTGTGGGCCATCGGCGTATGGTCGGCAGGTGCCGTGCTTCATGCTTTCTGCGGTATAGCCACGTCAGGAATCACAGCAGGAAAATGGTTTGTTGGTTTTGAGGAAGCAAGAAGGATAATAGGTACCGTCGATGACATCGGGATGGTCACCACGGTCAGTGTGACACTCTTCATTTTTGCCCGTTTTGTACTTGCACTTGGTGAGGCCGGCAATTTCCCGGCAGCGATAAAAACCACAGCTGAATTCTTTCCGAAGAAGGATCGGGCCTTTTCCACCAGCATATTCAACTCCGGAGCTCAGGTGGGAGCATTGGCAGCTCCGATAACCATACCGGCGATTGCAGCAAAATACGGATGGGAGATGGCATTTATCGTCATAGGAGCGATAGGGTTCATCTGGATGGGGTTCTGGATATTCATGTACAAAAAACCGGAAAAACACCCGCTGGTAAACAAGGCTGAACTCGATTACATTAACCAGGATACCATTGCCGAGACAAAGGCAAACAACAATGTTGCCAGGCCCGAAAAGAAAATCCCTTTTCTGCAGACATTCAGATACAGGCAGACCTGGGCCTTCTCCTTCGGCAAATTCATGACTGACGGCGTATGGTGGTTTTACCTTTTCTGGACTCCTGCATACCTTAGTGACGTTTACGGGCTTACTTCCGATACCACGATGGCCAAGGTCCTGATCTTCGTCCTTTATGCAATAGTCATGCTTTCCATCGTCGGCGGATGGCTGCCGAAATACTTCGTTGACAAACTTGGCATGAATCCGTATGCAGGCCGCATGCGTGCCATGCTTATCTTCGCCTTCTTCCCGCTGCTGGCATTGCTTGCCCAGCCGCTGGGGCATGCCTCCTACTGGTTCCCTGTGATCATCATTGGCATTGCCGCGGCCGCACACCAGGCATGGTCTGCCAACCTCTTCTCCACCATCGGTGACATGTTCCCGAAATCGGCCATCGCAACAATTACCGGCATAGGTGGCATGGCAGGCGGCATCGGAGCCTTCATCATCAACAAAGGATCGGGGGTTCTTTTTGATTTCGCCTCCGGATCAACCATGGTTGACGGACAGGCAGCAGTCATGACGAAGGAACTGCTTGCTTCAGGCGCGCAGTACCTCACCGGGCCAATGAATTTCTTCGGTTTTGAGGGGATAAGGGCCGGCTATTTCATTGTCTTCTGCATCTGTGCTGTAGCATACCTTATCGGCTGGATAGTGATGAAACTTCTTGTGCCCAAATACAAGCCAATAGTAATTGAATAGAAAACATAAACGGATATGAATGATTTCAGTGACCTGAAAGGAAAAGTGGCCGCCATCACAGGCGGAAGCGGGATAATAGGGATGACCCTGGTTAAGGGCCTCTGTGCCGCCGGCGTGAATGTAATAATAATGGATGTCAAACCTGAACGCGGAGAGGCTACTGCCGCCGAGATCGCAGCCAGGCCTGACTGTGGCATGGCATCAAGCATCGGCGCTGATGTAACTGACAGGGAATCTCTGATAAAAGCAAGGGACCAGATACGTGAAAAATTCGGATCGCTTGACATCCTTGTAAACTGTGCCGGGGGAAACAAGGCCACTGCCACCACCGCAAAGGAATTCATCGCCGGCAGCGAAATGGACCTGACAGGATCATTCTTTGACCTTGACATTGAAGGATTTGACGGCGTCTTTGACCTTAACTTCAAGGGGACGGTGCTCCCCACAATGATCCTGGCCGAAGATATGGTAAGAAAGGGGAGCGGGTCTGTCCTGAATATCTCCTCAATGAATGCATTCAGACCCCTCACCAAGATTCCGGCTTACTCTGCTGCCAAAGCAGCCATTAACAATTTCACCCAGTGGCTTGCAGTCCATTTTGCTCCGACAGGAGTGAGAGTCAATGCAATCGCTCCTGGATTCCTGCTTACCAATCAGAACCGTTTCCTGCTAACAGACGAACAGACCGGGGAAATGACCCCGAGAGGAAGAAAAATAATCTCGGCAACACCCATGGGGCGCTATGCCGAACCTGAAGAACTGATCGGAACCATGCTCTACCTTCTTTCAGAAACCTCTTCGTTCGTAACAGGAGTGGTAATTCCGGTTGACGGAGGCTTCAGTGCTTACAGCGGCGTCTGACAGAAACTATATCAGAAGAAGATTGTAGTATTTTTGATAACCATTAACAGCATTAACTATGACCAACCTGGAACAATTCAAACCAGAAAAGGAATTCTTTATCGGCATTGACTCTGACGGCTGCGTCTTTGACACCATGGAGGTGAAGCACAAGGAGTTCTTCTGCCCCAATACCGTCAAGTACTTCGGGCTATTTGCGATTTCAAAGTACGTAAGGGAAGCCTGGGAATTCGTGAACCTTTACTCTGTGACCCGCGGCATAAATCGCTTCCCGGCAGTTATTAAGGTAATGGACCTCCTTGCCGGCAGGGCGGAAGTAGCTGAACTGGGGGTGACCCTTCCCGATATGGAGCCGCTCAGGGAATGGGTCCGGAAGGAAACCAGGCTCAGCAACCCGGTCTTCAGGGAGTATGTAACAGCCAATCCCTCTCCAGCCCTGAAAAAAATCCTGGACTGGACCATGGGAATTAACGAGGATATTGCCAGGTGGCTCCGTGACACTCCTCCATTCCCCCACGCACGCATATCAATAGAAAGACTAAGCTCCATGGCTGATGCCATAGTAGTTTCCCAGACACCCCTCGAGGCGCTGACCCGGGAGTGGAAAGAACATAATATTGACAATCTTGTGAAGGCAATAGCCGGACAGGAGCAGGGAACAAAGAGTGAACATATTGCCATTACTGCAAAAGGAAGGTATCGGCCAGACAGAATCCTTATGATTGGTGATGCCCCGGGTGACCTGAAGGCGGCAACCGACAATGACGCACTCTTCTTCCCCGTTATTCCTGGTGATGAAGACAGGTCCTGGAAGATGTTCCATGACGAAGCCCTTGACAGGTTCATGATGGGTACGTATAAGGGAGAATACGAGGATAGGCTTATAGAGAAATTCAGGCTTTCGCTTCCCGAAAAACCTTCCTGGGAGCAACGGTGATGCCAGGGGGGATAATTATTGTTTCTACTTGAGATATTAATATCCTGAAGCAACAACCCCGGCAGAAAAAACAGTGATTATATGGTCTACTTTTCAGAGAGCGGCCCTGACAGGGTAATCGACAGACAAAAGGCAGGAGCTGCCCTTGATGTCATACTTGGCAGCTTCGGCGAAAGGAGGAAAGTGCTGATACTGCCTCCCGACATAACCCGAGCCCACTCCGGTGCCGGCATGATAACAGAACTGCTGTGGAAGAAACTGGGTACCCGCCTTACTGACATCCTTCCCGCCCTGGGTACACATGTACCGATGACGTCGGAGGAAATATCAAAGATGTATGGCAACACTCCGCAATCACTTTTCAGGGACCATCGCTGGCGCACTGACATCGAAGAACTGGGCAGGGTTCCTGCATCATTCATCTCAGAGGTGACCGGCGGGCGCCTCAACTTTGACTATCCGGTGCAGGTGAACCGGCTGCTCTCCTCCGGAGGTCATGACCTGATCATCTCGGTTGGCCAGGTGGTGCCTCATGAGGTAACCGGCATGGCCAATTATAACAAGAACGTATTTGTGGGCTGCGGCGGCAGCGAAGCAATCAATAAAAGCCATTTCATCGGTGCAGTGCACGGGATAGAAAATATCCTCGGCACCGCTGATAACCCCGTCAGAGCAGTGCTCAACAAAGCTTCCCAAATAGCTGCACCCCGGCTGCCTCTGCTATATATCCTGACCGTGGTGGCACCTGACAACGAAGGACGGCTCACCATCAGTGGACTCTTTGCCGGAGATGACATTGAATGCTTCAGGCAGGCCGCTGCCCTCTCCCGCGAACTCAACTTCACCACACTGCCTCAACGCCTTAAGAAAGTAGTTGTGTGGCTTGACCCGGAGGAGTTCAAGAGCACATGGCTGGGAAACAAGAGTATCTACCGAACGCGGATGGCCATTGCCGATGAAGGGGAGCTGGTTGTCCTTGCCCCCGGTGTGAAGACTTTTGGCGAAGACCCTGCAATAGACAGGCTGATCAGGAAATACGGCTACCGCACAACCCCTGAGATAATGGCCTTTACTGATGCAAACAAGGACCTGCAGGAGAACCTGAGTGCCGCCGCTCATCTTATCCACGGCTCACCTGAGAACCGGTTCAGGGTAACATACGCCGCCGGACATCTCACCCGGCAGGAGGTGGAGTCGGCAGGATACAGCTTTGGCGAGATTGATTCCCTGGTAAAAAAGTACAATCCGAAGAACCTGCAGACTGGATTCCACCGGACCGCCGATGGCGAAGAGTTTTACTTCATCTCCAACCCTGCCACCGGACTCTGGAAGGCAGCAGGCAGCGGGCCTGAAGAAAACACCAGATAACGGGACTGAACGAAAGAGGAAGAAAGTGACCTGGAAAAACAACTGAGCTGGGGCAAGAATATGAAGATTGTCATCGACGAAAAAATACCCTTTATCAGGGGAGCCTTTGAACGATGGGCCGATGTGGTCTACAGTTCGGGCCGCAACATCAGCAGCCGGATGGTTGCTGACGCAGATGCCCTCATAGTTCGTACACGTACTGACTGCAATGCGGCACTGCTCGACGGAAGCAGCGTGAAAATAGTTGCCTCGGCAACAATCGGGTTCGACCATATTGACATAAGATGGCTGGAAGATCATGGCATTAAATGGGCGAACGCGCCGGGATGCAACTCCGGCTCGGTGATGCAGTATATCACATCCCTCCTTTTCTTCCTTGCACATAAGCACAACCTTGATCTTCCATCCATGACCCTGGGAATTGTGGGGGTCGGCAATGTGGGTTCAAAGGTTGAAAGGGCTGCGCGTGCCCTGGGGATGCGGGTCCTGCTTAATGACCCTCCGAGGCAGAGACGCGAAAACAGACCGGTATCGGATACTCCTGAATTTCACTCTCTAGGCAAACTATTGACAGAGAGCGATATAATCACCCTCCATGTGCCCCTCACCTTTGATGGCGTTGATAAAACCTTTCATTTGATAGACAATCACAGCCTGGCTCTGATGAAGCAAAGTGCGATCCTTATTAACTCATCGCGCGGGGAGGTGGTTGACAACCCTGCACTCCGCGAGACTTTGAGAAAAGGGAGACTGGGTGGTGCAGCGCTTGACGTCTGGGAAGGAGAGCCGTCGGCTGACCCGGTGCTGGTTGACCTGGCAGACATTGCCACCCCCCACGTCGCCGGGTACTCGGTTGACGGAAAGGCAAACGCCACCATCAACTCCGTCAGGGTGGTGGCAAAAGAACTCTGCCTCCCCCTGACAGACTGGCTGCCGGCTCATCTGCCCCAACCGGCTGAACCGCTGATTAACCTCGCTTCCTTTGCTGACAACGGTCCGGGCATGGCCGGAACTTCCCTGGGCCATTCACGAAAAATTCATGCCTCGTCCCTTGACCTGGTGGCAAGAGCAGTTCATCATACCTACCCGATAGAGGAGGACGACCTCCTCTTCCGGAACGGCAAGGAAAATTTCGAGTATCTTCGCGACAACTACAGGATAAGGCGTGAATTCGGGTCGTACACCGTGAAAACACATGACACCGAAGCGGCACAAATCATGGCAGATCTGGGTTTTATTATTAAATAACATATGATAATACTTTGGAATGAAAGCAGACATTGGATTGATCGGGCTGGCAGTAATGGGTGAAAACCTGGTGCTTAACATTGAAAGCAGGGGATACACCGTTGCGGTGTTCAACCGAACGACGGAAAAAGTGACCGATTTTGTTAACGGACGCGGAAAGGGGAAGAAACTGATACCCTCTTACTCTCTTGAGGAACTTATCTCAAACCTCAGCAGACCCAGGAAGGTAATGCTGATGGTCAAGGCAGGCAAACCGGTTGATGACTTTATTGAGCTGATAATCCCCCTGCTCGACAAGGGTGATATAATAATAGAAGGAGGCAACTCTCATTTTCCTGACACCATCAGGAGAACAGCATACGTTGAAAGCAAGGGACTGCTGTACATTGGTACCGGTGTCTCCGGCGGTGAGGAGGGAGCCCTTCTCGGACCTTCAATGATGCCGGGCGGATCCAGGGAGGCATGGCCCCATGTGAAGGAAATCTTTCATGCCATTGCAGCACGTGCCTCCGATGGCACCCCGTGCGTAACCTGGATAGGTGACAACGGCGCAGGTCATTTCGTTAAAATGGCTCACAACGGCATCGAATACGGCGACATGCAACTTATCTGCGAGGCTTACCACCTGATGCTCAGCTCCGGCGCATTCACCTATGATGAGATGGCTGACATCTTCGATGAGTGGAATAAAGGCGAGCTTGACTCTTACCTGATCCAGATTACGGGTGAGATACTCCGTTTCAAAGACACTGACGGCCAGCCGATGGTCACGAAGATACTCGACTCTGCCGGTCAGAAGGGAACAGGCAAATGGACAGTCGTCAGCGCCCTTGACCATGGCGTGCCTCTCAGCCTCATCGGTGAATCGGTCTTCGCCCGGTTCATCTCCTCAATGAAGAAGGAGAGAGTGCAAGCCTCTCCCCTCTTCAGCTGCCCGGCCGAAACCAGACTGGCGGATAAAAAGCAGTTTGTTGATGATATCCGTAAGGCACTATATGCATCAAAGATAGTCTCCTATGCACAGGGATTCAACCTTCTCAGGAACGCGGCTGCCGAATACAAATGGGATCTCAACTACGGCGAAATAGCAATGATATGGAGGGGAGGATGCATCATCCGTTCAGCATTCCTCAACAAAATCTACGAAGCCTACAAACGTGAACCAGGGCTGCCCAATCTCGTAACAGACAGTTACTTCACCGGGATCCTCGGGGAAAACAGCGAAAGCTGGAGACGTGTGGTTGCCCATGCTGTTACAGCCGGCATACCCGTTCCGGCCATGAGCGCCGCCCTTGCATGGTTTGACAGCTACCGCGCCGCATGGCTTCCTGCCAACCTGCTTCAGGCACAGCGCGATTACTTCGGCGCACATACATATCAGCGTACTGACAAACCCGAGGGTGAATTCTTCCACACAAACTGGACAGGCCGCGGCGGAGATACTGCTTCGTCAACTTACAATGCATGACCCATTGAAGTCCGGACCTCTCCGGATGTTTTCAATGTCGGGGGTGCAGCGGTGAGAATGGCTCTTCAGCCTGTCTGACCGGAGTACTGCCCTGCATTCCGCTTCACCTATTTGTGACGCCCGGAGGGGTGCCGGTGAGAATTTTTTCCCTATTTTTACGCTGAATTTTTAAGGCTTATATTATCATGATCAAAAACGTAAACGAACGCGCAGCTGACAATATCCGTATCCTTTCGATGGCAATGGTTGAAAAAGCCAATTCAGGCCACCCCGGAGGGGCAATGGGCGGGGCAGATTTCATACACATCCTTTACTCCGAGTTCCTGCGGTTTGACCCGGCAGACCCGCAGTGGATAAACAGAGACCGCTTCTTCCTTGACCCGGGACACATGTCTCCCATGCTCTATTCGGTGCTGACGCTTACCGGGCATTTTACAATTGATGATATCATGCAGTTCCGGCAGTGGGGCAGCGTAACACCCGGTCACCCTGAACTGGATGTGAAGCGCGGAGTAGAGAACACTTCCGGACCTCTCGGCCAGGGCCATACCATGGCAGTGGGAGCAGCTATCGCCGAACGTTTTCTTGCTGCAAGGTTCGGAAGACTGTTTGAACATAAAATCTATGCATATATTTCTGACGGCGGCATCCAGGAGGAGATTTCACAGGGAGCAGGCAGGATTGCCGGACACCTGGGCCTGAGTAACCTGATAATGTTCTATGACTCAAATGATATCCAGCTCTCAACCGAGACTGCCGCAGTGACATCGGAAGATACTGCAGCCAAGTACAGGGCCTGGGGATGGCGAGTCATGGAGATCGACGGGCACAGCCATGACCAGATTCGTGGCGCCCTCCGCCTGGCTGCGGATGAGAACGTGAAACCCGTACTCATTATCGGCAGGACCATAATGGGCAAAGGACTCATTGACGAGGCCGGAAACAGCTTCGAGGGAAAGACATCAACCCACGGCCAGCCTGTCACACATGCAGGAGCATCATTTAAGAAATCGGTGGCCAACCTCGGCGGTGACCCTGAAAACCCGTTTGCTGTCTTCAGCGATGTGAAAAAACTCTACGAAGAGGCGGTAACTGCTAAAAAAACCGCTGCAGCGGCCTGGAAAGAGAAGAAGAAGGTCTGGGCTGATGAGAATACCGATGCTGCCCGGCTGCTTGAAAGCTTCTGGTCGGGAGCAATACCGGAAATCGACTTCTCATCGGTCTCCCAGAAGGAGAATGACGCAACACGCAATGCCTCGGCAGTCCTTCTCTCACTCTTTGCAGAGAAGATCCCTAATATGATAGTTGCCTCGGCTGATCTGGCCAACTCAGACAAGACTGACGGTTTCCTCAAGAAGAGCAAACCGCTGGCAAAAGGCGACTTCTCCGGAGCCTTCCTGCATGCCGGCGTCTCCGAGCTTACAATGGCTGCCATAATGAATGGCATGGCCCTGCACGGTGGCGTAATACCTGTATGCGGCACCTTCTTCGTCTTCTCTGACTACATGAAACCGGCAGTGAGGCTCGCAGCACTGATGGGATTACCGGTCAAATATGTGTGGACACATGATGCCTTCCGTGTCGGTGAGGACGGCCCGACACACCAGCCGGTGGAACAGGAGGCACAGATACGTCTCATGGAACACCTGAAGAACCATCACGGTGAGAACAGCATGCTCGTCCTTCGCCCCGCAGATGCCATTGAGACAAACATCGCATGGAAACTGGCGCTGGAGAACAAAAGCACCCCCACTGCCCTGATATTGTCAAGGCAGAATATTAAAACCCTTCCGGCTCCCGGCCTAACAAGGGCTAAAGCTGCCGCCATGGCCTCAAGGGGTGCATATGTCGTTTCAGAACCGGAAAACAGGCCAGATGTTATTATGGTTGCCAGCGGATCAGAAGTGGCTACACTAGTTGAGGCAGCTTCACTCCTGTCTGCTGACGGTATCAGGTCCAGGATCGTATCCGCACCTTCCGAAGGTCTGTTCCGCCTGCAGGATGAAAAATACCGACAAAGCGTAATCACACCGGGTATCCCGGTATTCTGCCTCACGGCAGGACTGCCGGTAACCATGCTCGGGTTTGCAGGTGCTGAAGGAAAGGTTTGGGGACTTGAGAGCTTCGGCTTCTCTGCCGCCTACGGTATCCTTGACCAGAAACTGGGATTCACCGGCGAGAACGTTGCAAAAGAGGTCAGGAAATTCCTCGGGAGATAATCCCTGATGAAAGATCCTTTATGGTTTTTATACCCCGGACCTGCCGGGGCATATGCTTTTAATCAACCTTTAATGTATTTTTGACATGCACAATCATCAAACCCTTCTGCTATGAAAGTATTGAAATGGATATTTATCGTAATCCTCGCTCTGCTGGCAATTATAACAATAATTGGTTTTGCTATGCCAGAGAATACAGAAGTGACTACCACCGAAGAGATCAGCCTCCCTCCTGCCAAAGTGTTCCATTTTGTTGCAGGCTTTGTTGACCGCACTGCCTGGGATCCGTGGATCAGGGCTGACAGCGCCGTGGAATGCACATTCGACATTGTCCCCGGCTACACCGGCTCAAAATACTCCTGGGACGGGCCTGTTGTTGGTAAGGGTTCGATGCTTGTAGACTCGGTTGTTTTCGGTTCTTATATCCTTAACCAGGTATCACTGATGCCCGGGAAATTAATTCCAGAAGAGTGGGTGTTCACCCCTGCGGAGAACGGGACATCTATTAAATGGACCATCACCATGAGCTCCGGCTCACCTTTCGGCCGGCTGGCCAATAAAGCATTTTCAGGCATGATCCGGAAAACAATGGAGGGCGGTAAGGCAGAATTGAAGAGTTTCATTGAAACCAACGGCGTTCAGTTAAGCAAACTTACCGAGACAGGTATCGAAGAATACCCCGCCACAGAGGCACTGACTCTTACTGCCGTCGTTACCATGGACCAGATTCCGGCATGGTTCGGCCAGAGCCTGGCCAGGGTCATGGCTGAACAGCAGGTTCAGAACCTCCAGCCACAGGGAATGCCTTTTGCCCGCTATGCAGACTTTGATGGGTCAACTGGGAAATCAACCGTTACTGCCGGCATACCTGTTTCTTCCGGAGGAAAATCATCAGGAGATGTTAAACTTGTCAGGTACAGCTCATTCATGGCACTTAAGGGGTTGCACACCGGGCCATATGACGAACTGAGCCTCTCCTACCAGGCACTCATGAACTATGCAAAGGAGAATGGAATCATACTTGATGGAGTGGTATGGGAGTACTATCTTACTGACCCAGCCAATGCAGCTGACCCGACACAGTTGCTTACACTCATCGCCATGCCCCTGAAAACCAAATAGCTAACCCGGTATATCACTACTGCCTATTGCCGATTGCCTAATGCCTGATTACGACATCTCCCCGGGAGTCAAAGGACTCATTTTCGATCTTGACGGAACACTCGCCGACACCATGCCATGGCATTACCAGGCATGGCAGAAGGCATGCGCCAGGTTCGGCATTTTTATGGATACCCGGTTTCTTCAGGCACACACAGGTGCTCCCGGATGGAAGATCGCTGAAGAGGTAATAGCTCTCAACGGAAAGACAGGGCTGGTCACCCCGGAGGATATCATGCAGGTCAAGCTTGATGAGTTCTTCGCAATACAGCATAATGTCACCCCCATCGAGCCGGTCACGGCCCTGGTGCAAAAATACCACGGCAAACTGCCGATGGCTGTCGGTACCGGAGGCCACCGCGAGGCAGTGGAGAAAACGCTCGAAATCATAGGCATAAGAAACTACTTTGACATCATTGTCACGGCCAATGATGTCGTGAACCATAAGCCTCATCCCGAAACCTTCCTCAGGTGCGCTGAACTTATGGGTGTGGCACCCGCTGACTGTGAGGTATTTGAAGACGGTGACCTGGGCATCGAGGCAGCCAGGCGCGCAGGCATGATTGCCACTGACGTAAGAACTTGGTATGATTCGGGTTGGTCTGAAGGCAATGCCAGACATAACCGCCGCAGGCTGTGAAGATTGGCCGGAATGACCGAAGGCCTGAAATCAGTCAAATGCAAAATAGTGTTGACTTCGGAGTGCCTGCTGCTGACTTCTTTTTAATGGACACAAGACTGATAATAACACTCGACGGCTCACACACACTTTATGTGCCAGGGATGGATGAACATTACCACTCCCGCTTCGGCGCAATGACCGAGTCAGAACACATATTCATCAACGCGGGCCTGAATACCATCCCCCCAGGTGAAGTTTCAATCCTCGAGGTCGGATTCGGAACAGGCCTCAATGCTCTTCTGACAGCCGTACATTCCGCCAGAAGGAAGCTGAGGGCAACATATACATCTCTTGAAAAAGAGCCGGTTGATCAGGCACTGATCAGCAGGCTGAACTACGGATCACTTGCCGGCGAAGGGGGACAGGAGCTCTTTGATGCCATCCATGCAGCTCCATGGAACTCTCCTTCAGTGATAACCGAGTGGTTCACCATTGAAAAAAGGGTGACAGACCTGATTGCTGAAGATCCGGCCGGCATCTATGACCTTGTTTACTTTGATGCCTTTGGCCCTGATAAACAGCCTGAGATGTGGAAGCCGGACATGATCAGCAAGATTGCCGCACTGACCCGACCGGGATCAGTATTCGTAACATACTCTGCAAAGGGAAACCTCAAAAGAATGCTCAGGTCACTCGGATTTGACGTAACTCACCTTCCGGGCCCTCCCGGAAAAAGAGTCTTCACAAGAGCTGTCAGGAAATGATTTATGGTATATTTGCGCCACTGAAACTGTCATGAGATGTAACCTCACGTGACAGATAACCAACAATGATGAAAATGAAAAACAGGAAACTGATTATTGCAGTACTGATGGCCACCGTCACAATGGTCACTGCAACAGCACAGAAATCAAAGATGGCCACATCCGATGATTCACTCTCCTATGCCCTTGGCGTGGCCAACTACATGTACTATAAGGGTGACAGCATACGTATCAATGCGAAAATGTTCTCAAAAGGCCTGACAGATGCTTCAAAGAACAAAGCCCTGATGAACGACACAACTGCAAGCGCATTCATAGCCAGCTATATGCAGAGACGCGAGAGGGAACGCCTCATGGCCGAATACGGAAAGCAGATAGAAGCCGCCAAAAACTGGCTCTCGGATAATGCGACCCGGGAAGGAGTAATTACAACGCCCAGCGGACTGCAGTACAAAATCATAAAGGAAGGTACAGGCTCAATACCCGGTCCTGATGACATAGTGAAGGTTCATTACTCCGGCAAAACCATTGACGGGAACCAGTTTGACTCGTCATATGATCGTGGAGAACCGGCACAATTCAGGGTAAGCAACGTAATACGCGGATGGGTGGAAGGACTTCAGCTTATGAAAGAGGGCTCAAAGGTGATGCTATACATCCCTTATGAACTTGCCTATGGCGAGAGGGGAGCCGGTAACGTGATCAAACCGTTTGAAACACTTATATTTGAGGTGGAACTGCTCGAGGTAATAAAAGAAGAGTGATCCCCTTGACTAAAAATTCAAAGTATTATCTTTGCCAAAATTAAATTAAAACATACACAATGAAAATCAAAGGTTTAGTTATTCTCGCTGTTACGGCAGCCATGATTCTGTCTTCATGTAATCCGAAATCAGGTGTGACCGGTGCCAAAGTGAAGAGCGCTGATGACTCTCTTGCATATGCACTCGGAATTGCCAATTACTTCTATTATATGGCATCAGACAGTATTGATATCAACCCGGTCTTCCTTGCAAAAGGCATGCTCGATGCAAAGAACGGCAAAAACACTCTTGACGAACAGTCAGCCCAGGCTTACGTGATGACATATATGCAGAACAGACAGGCCCAGAAAATGAAGCAGATGTACGGAAAGAATATTGATGAAGGTGAAAAGTTCCTTGCTGAGAACAAAAAGCGCGAGGGCGTTCAGGAGACAACCAGCGGCCTCCAGTATGAGGTTATTACAATGGGCACAGGAGAAAAACCCGGACCCGGCGACGTGGTTAAGGTTCACTATACCGGAATGCTTCTCGACAGCACCAAATTCGATTCATCTGTTGACCGCGGCGAGCCTGCCCAGTTCGGTGTCGGCCAGGTCATACAGGGATGGCAGGAAGGTATCCAACTGATGCCTGTCGGATCAAGGTTTAAATTCTATATTCCTTATGAACTCGCTTACGGTGACCAGGGACAGGGACCGATTCCTCCCTACTCAACCCTTGTTTTTGATGTTGAGCTTCTTGAAATCGTCAGGCAATGATCTCAGCCGAGATACATACCCCGAAAGGGGTGATGAAGGCTGCCCTTTACGATGACGATGCACCGGGTACCGTACAAAACTTCGTGAAACTGGCCCGACAGGGCTATTATGACGGACTGTCATTTCACAGGGTCATACCCGATTTCGTTATCCAGGGAGGATGTCCCTTCTCGAAAGATCCCGGTGACCCGCGCGTGGGTACCGGTGGACCAGGCTATAAGATCAAATGTGAGCTTACCGGGCAGAAACAGTATCATGACCGCGGTGTGCTCTCAATGGCTCATGCCGGAAGAGATACCGGAGGCTCCCAGTTCTTTATCTGCCACAGCAGGACTAACACCAAACACCTTGACAGACAGCATACCTGCTTCGGGAAAGTAACCGAAGGCCTGGAGGTGATTGATATGATAAGGGCAGGTGACAGGATAGACAAAATTGTCATAACCGAATCAGAATAATGGAATACCAGATTACGGGTAAGATTGCTGAAGTTTACCCTGTCAACAGGATAAACGAAAGGTTCCGCAAGCGCGAGTTCGTCATCGAACACAAGGAAACAGGCAGCGGACAGGCCTATGTCGACTTCATCAAGTTTCAGCTTACCCAGGAAAAATGCGAGATAATTGATGAGTCGTGGCTCAGGCATGATGTGACCGTAACCTTTAATATCAAGGGGAACCGCTGGGAAAAGAACGGCCTGGTGAATTACATCACCAACCTTAATGCTCTCTCTGTGACAAGGGGTATCGCAGTGACGGAGAATGGCCAGCAGGCCATCGTCAATCCACAGCTTGAGGATTCTCCCTCACCCAGTCCCGAGATGGACGACCTGCCCTTCTGAAATTCCAGTATAACCAGCATAAGTGCCATATCCCCCGGGGTATGGCATTTTTGTCATTACAGGCACCAGAGGGACAAATCGCAAATAAATTATATTTGTCCAGTCCATAATCCATACCTATGACAAACAGTAACCCTGATTCATATCTCAATCCGCTCCTTCAGGAGTGGAATACCCCATTCGAACTGCCGCCTTTTAAACTCATCAGGCCGGAACATTTCAGGCCCGCTGTGGAGGAAGCCATCTCCGTAGCCCGAAAGGAGATAGATGGAATTATTTCCGATAACTCCGAACCCTGCTTTACCAATACAATCGAAGCACTTGAAACGGCAGGAGCCCTGCTGAATCGGATAACCCCGATACTCTTTAACCTGAACAGTTCCGATACAACACCTGAACTGCAGGAAGCGGCAAGGGATGTTTCCCCGTTACTGACCAATTTTGCCAATGACATCACTCTCAACTCTCCTCTGTTCAGGAAGGTAAAAAGTGTATTTGACCGGAGGGAATCAATGAGACTTGATCCGGAACAGATGATCCTGCTTGACCGCAGGTACAAGAGTTTTATCCGTGGCGGTGCCGGGCTGTCGGAGGAGGACAAGGAGAGATTCAGGACCATCACGGTTGAGCTTTCGACCCTGTCACTGAAATTTGAGGAGAATGTGCTGGCTGAGACAAACGATTTTACCCTGCACCTGGCTTCAGTGGATGAACTCTCAGGTCTCCCTGCCGGTGTCCGTGAGGCGGCCTCAGCGCTGGCCCTGGAGAAAGGGATGGAAGGGTGGCTCTTCACACTGCATGCGCCGAGCTATGTCCCTTTCATGCAATATGCTGACCGGCGTGACCTGAGGGAAAAAATGTTCAGGGCTTACGCCTGCCGTGCCTTCCGGGGCAATGAACATGACAACAGGGAACTGGTGCTCCGGATAGTTGATCTGAGGCTGGAGATGGCCAGACTTCTTGGTTTTGAGAGCTATGCGTCATATGCGCTTGAGGAGCGCATGGCCTCAACTCCGGGAGAGGTCAACAAGTTCCTTCAGAAACTCCTTGAAGCATCGGTGCCGGCAGGAAGAAGAGACCTTAAAGATGTGGAAGAGTTCGCCCGCACACTCGGTCACGAGGGGACATTGGAGCGATGGGACTGGGCATATTATTCAGAAAAGCTGCGACTGGAGAAGTTCAGCATCGATGATGAGGCATTGCGTCCCTATATGCCCCTGGATAAGGTCACAGATGCAGTACTTGGCCTGGCGACAAGGTTGTACAGGCTGACATTCGTGGTCAACAGGGAGATACCGGTATACAATGAGGAGGTTACCGCCTACGAGGTACATGACGGATCAAACGGTATTATAGCCATACTGATGCTCGACTTCCACCCTCGCAAGGGTAAGAGCGGCGGGGCATGGATGACCGGTTTCCGGGAGCAGTGCAGGGAACAGGACAAAGGACAGGACACACAGAAGGCCGGCCATCAGGGCAGAAGGATAATCCCAGTGGTCTCCCTGGTGATGAACTTCACCAGGCCTGCAACAGAAAGGCCTTCTCTGCTCTCTCACAGTGAAATGAACACTTTCCTTCATGAATTCGGCCACGCCCTGCACGGGATGCTTTCAGACTGCACCTACGAAAGCCTGTCAGGTACCAACGTGAAACGTGATTTTGTCGAACTTCCCTCACAGATAATGGAAAACTGGGCTTGGGAAAAAGAGTGGCTTGACACTTGGGCTGCCCACTATAAGACCGGAGAAAAGATACCGTCTGAAATGGTGGAAAGCCTCAGGGAGTCACTATCCTACAATGAAGGGTATTCCTGCATGAGGCAGCTGAGCTTCGGACTGCTGGACATGGCATGGCACTCGCTGCAGGAACCATTCAGTGGTGATATTGTCTCATTTGAGCGTGCCGCCATGGCTCCGGCAGAGATGCTGACTCCTGCAGAAGGTGCCTGCATGAGCGTCTCTTTCGCCCATCTCTTCTCAGGCGGGTATGCGGCAGGCTATTATGGCTACAAATGGGCAGAGGTGCTCGATGCCGATGCCTTCAGCCTCTTCCGGGAAAAGGGAATCTTTGACTCCGAAACTGCGCTGTCCTTCCGGAGAAATATTCTCGAAAAAGGTGGCAGCCGGGAACCGGATGAGCTCTTCAGGGCCTTTCGCGGCCGCGAACCATCCCTGGAACCCCTGATTGAAAGAAGCGGATTCATGAAAAAATGAGACCCGGCTAGCCGGCAGTCAGCAACAATT
>CAYYEH010000005.1:0-76572 GCA_964470815.1 uncultured Rikenella sp. | reverse complement strand
TACCTACCGGGTTATCAATCAGAGTCCCTACCTGAAGGGTTGCGCCAACATAAACAGTCTGAGCACCGTCATGCAGGAGGCCGGCTCCTGGTGTTGCCTCTGGCACTGATCTCCAGTCTTTAACCACCATTGATTTGGCTGATCCAACGTGGGTTATTTTAACTGGCTCTGGCGGAAGAGTTATTGTGTATGTAATCCCCGGGTCACCGGTGACGTAGAAACTGGCCGCATTGTGAACCCCGCTGCCTGGCCATACACTTCCGAGTACGGATATCGCATTATCAGGTGTAAGAATCAGTTCACCTCCCTGGGGCCCCGGCGAAAACCTGCCAAAATTTAACTGCGAGGTCTCCACTGCAGATATCATAGTGATGACCTGGGCAGTTATATGGCCTGTTGCAGCCGCGGGAGTAGAGACCTGGGCCTCTGTCACTCCCGCGGTTAGCATAAACAGAATAATAATGCTGAAAAGCTGTTTCACCTTTCCGTCACTCTTATCCGGGGATCTTTACCGGAAACGATTAGTTATAGTTTACGGTCACGGTAAAACCACCAAGATTGGTGTACGTTCCGGCTGCCTGTGCTGCACCTACGGTAAGCCTTGCTCCCACCGATAGAACCTGCGTACCGCCTGAAAGGGTTCCTGTTCCGTTGGGGTTGCTTGTAAAGTTATCTACCGTCATATTGTTTCCTCCACTGCTTATAGTATGGGTGCCGGGCAGTGTAATGGCATAGGTTGCGCCATCAAGACCTGATACAGTAAACGTTGCGGCTGAAATCGTACCTGGTATCGACGGAGCTGTCAATCCAGTAAGCGTCTGTGCTCCTGCAGGGCTGATAACAACGGTTCCACCGTCAGCATCTGCAATGATGTTGCCAAAACTCAGTTCGCTGTCGGTTCCGGTGACATGGGTTATTGACAACGGTGTTACAATGGTTGCTGTGGCAGTAGCTGTTGCAGACTGTGCAAAAGCCCCTGCAGTGAATGCAAACAGAACAATCGAAAATGCGAGGATTTTTTTCATTTTTTGTTTAAGTATTAGTTGTTATTAATCATATTTGGCCTATTCCGCTCTGGCCAGTTATACAGAACATCATGCACTGGGGTTACATGACATTTTGTGAATCGTAAAATTAAACGGATGAACAGGTCGATTATTTTGACGAAAGGCAAATTATTAACAACAATGCGGTGTTGTTAACAGCCTCAGAAGCTGCTGCTGCCGTCCCAGCAATGGGTGCAGAGCCTTTCACGCGGCAGGCCGATAGCCTTCACAAGATCATCAAGTCGTTGAAACATAAGGGTATCCATCCCGAGCATGGCTGATATCTCCTTTACCATCAGCGAATACTTCTCCGAATCAGGGTCAAGATAGTCCCCGACATTCTTCTCCTCCCCTTCGAGCCTGACAATGGCTTTACGCGCGGCAAGCTCAAGCGTTGAGCGCGACTGTGAGAAGTTCAGGAAGGGGCACGGATATAAAAGCGGAGGACAGGCAATCCGCATGTGCAGTTCGGCGGCACCGGCCTCGCGCAGGTCAATGGTGTTGTCACGCAGCTGGGTTCCCCTGACAATACTGTCGTCAAGAAAAATAATCTTCTTTCCGCGGGTAAGCTTTTTGTTGGGAATGAGCTTCATCTTTGCCACCAGCTCCCTCTGTATCTGCCTCTGCGGCATGAAACTCCTGGGCCAGGTGGGGGTGTACTTTGAGAAGGAACTCATGTAGGGAAGCCTTTTTTCATTGGCATACCCGAAGGCATGACCCACCCCGGAGTCGGGAACGCCGCAAACAAAATCTGCCTCCACCGAGTCACGGCTGGCAAGCGCCGCTCCGCAGCCATACCGCACTTCTTCCACATTGCGCCCCTCATAATCAGAAGTCGGAAAACCATAATACACCCAAAGAAAGGAACATATCTGCATTCTCTTTCCGGGCGCCTTAAGCCTGGTGAACCCATTCGCACGAATGTGAACTATCTCGCCGGGGCCCAGGTAATACTCAGTTTCAAATCCCGTATTGGGAAACGAACATGTCTCGGAAGCCACAGCCCGGGCACCGTCTCTCCTGCCAATCACCACCGGCGTGCGGCCAAGCTTGTCGCGCGCCGCAATAATACCGTCAGGCGTCAGCAGAAGCAATGAACATGACCCGTGGATCTTCTCAAAAACGTTTGTGATTCCTTCAACAAAAGAGTCGCCTTCACATATTATATTGGCAACCATCTCCGTGGGATTGATGTTACCCATGAAGTTTTCGGTGAAATGCTTCTTGCGTGCCAGGAAAAAATCGGCAAGCTCATTTATATTTACAATCCGTGAAACCGTAACAAGGGCAAAAGGACCGAGATGTGAATTGAAAAGAATAGGCTGAGGATCGGTGTCACTTATCACTCCCATGCCACTGTTCCCGCTGAAATCCTTCAGTTCTGCCTCAAACTTGTTCCGGAAATATTCATTTTCCAGGTTATGAATCCTTCTCCTGAATCCTATTTCCCTGTCGTAATAAACGAGACCGGCACGCTTAGTCCCAAGATGTGAATGATAATCTGTACCATAGAATACATCGTCAACGCAGCTCCTTTCAGAGACCGATCCATAAAAGCCACTCATACCTTATAAACCATAAGATTATACATTTCCAAAATGTAAGGCGAAGATAATCAAACAGGATAAAAATTTGTTGTACTGTAATAATTGCTAATTTTGAACCGGATTAAAAAACAAACAAATGGAAAATCAGGAAAAATATCAGGCTGAACACGTTGAGCATAAGAAAGGTGCTCCGGTTGTCATGATTGTGTCAACCATTATCCTGACACTTGGCTTAATAGCCCTGGTGGTGCTTTACTACAACCAGAAGAGCAAAATGGTTGAAATGGAGCAGGTTCTCACCGAAGAGAAGGACTCCCTGGCAAATGAGCTCCGTATGATGATGTACGGCTATGACACACTGAAGACCAGCAACGACACACTCAATGCCGAGCTTCTGCGCGAACGCAACAGGATCCAGAAACTCCTGGAGGTAAATGCCTCAAATGCGCAGCTGATAAGAAAATACAAGGCAGAGATCACCACCATGCGCGATATCATGAAGAGCTATATTGTACAGATAGACTCACTCAATACACGCAACCAGATACTGACCGCCGAGAACGTTGAGATCAAACAGCAGATGACCGCCGTGCAGGAGACCAACGTCGAGCTTGAAAAGGTTAAGGAGGAACTCACCTCCAAAGTCAATGTGGCATCAGTCATTCAGGCCAAGGATATAGTTGCCGTCGCCCTGAACAAGAAACGGAAGGAAACCGATGAGCTCCGTAACCTCGACAAGGTGCGTGTTTGCTTCACCCTGAGGGAAAACCCGATTGCCCAGGCAGGAAACAAGATTGTCTACCTGAGGGTGGTCCGTCCTGATCAGCTGGTAATCACCCCTTCACCCGACAATCTCTTCCAGGTCAAGGGTGAACAGCTTATATTCTCAGCCAACAGAGCCGTTGATTATGCCAACGCTGATATCGAGATGTGTATCTTCCTTGACAACACCGGCGACTTCATACCGGGAACCTACAACGTTGAACTTTATCTCGACGGGGAAAAGATCGGTGCCGGAGCATTTGCGCTGAAGGGAAGAGGCTGATCAGAGATCCGCCAGCAATTCGGCAATAATATTATCGGATATCATCCTGCCCTGGTCAGTAAGGACCAGGGCATTTTTTTCCCTTTTCATCAGCCCGTACCTGATGTATTTACCAGAGAGATTTACAAGATAATCATGCAGTTCCTTGTCATAGAACTCTTCAACGTGAAGAAGATCAATACCCCACATGGTACGAAGTGATGTCATCACATACTCGTTGAAAACCGTCAGCCGGTCAAGCTCCTCCCTCTCACAGGGTATCTCGCCTGCCGTGACAGCCTTTATATACTTCCGGACATCGGAGACGTTCCACTGGCGTGACATCCTGTCAAACGAATGGGCGGAAGGGCCCAGGCCTATATATGGCACCTGTTTCCAGTAAGAGGAGTTGTGCCTTGAGATATATCCCTCCCTGGCGAAATTGGATATTTCATAATGGATGAATCCCTGTTCGCGGCAAAAGTTGCCAAGCAGGGAGAACATCGATGCAGAGGTCTCTTCATCCGCCTCCTTCAGCTTCCCCTCCTTCTTCATCTTCCCGAGCCGCGTCCCCTCTTCCACCGTCAGGTGATAAGCCGAAAGATGAGTCACGGGAAATGAAAACGTCTTTTCCAGATCTGTCTTCAGGTCGGCAGTGGTCATCCCCGGTAAACCATATATAAGATCGGCTGACACATTGTCAAAACCCTCCCTGAAAACCAGCTCAAGAGCCCTGGCTGACTGAGCCGCATCATGGCGCCGGCCAAGGTAACGAAGGCGCCTGTCATCCCATGACTGAACCCCGAGACTTATTCTGTTGACACCCGTCTGCCGCAATTCTCCAAAGAACCCTTCATATACATCATCCGGATTCACCTCGAGGGTTATCTCCGGATCATCAGCAACGGAAAAATTTTCCTTCAGCGCCGCGAGGATCTGTGCAACAGCAGGAGCACCCAGGAGTGAGGGAGTGCCGCCACCAAAATAAATCGTGTCCGCCACCTCCCCTTCTAAATAAGAAGCCCGCAGCGAGGCCTCGCGTAATAAGACTTGAACAAGAGTCTCCTTCAGACTGTTATCAGTTATACTGTAAAAGTCACAGTAACTGCAGAAACTCTTGCAGAAAGGTATATGGACATAAATACCGGCCATCAGGAAAATATATACTTTAAAAATACAAAAGATTTAATATTAGTTTGTTAAATTCACAATCTCAAAAATCAGGCATGATATATCTCTTTATAAAACAATACTATAAGAGTATCATCATCGGACTGTTGATCCTGTGGCTCAGTCTTTCAGGGAGTAAATCCCTTTTACCGGGCCGGATGCTGAACATTCCATATATTGACAAAATGGGCCATTTTGCCATGTATGCCTTTTTTTCCTCGGTGCTGTTGCTCGATTCATGCCGTTGGCATTCCAGCCGCCATCTCCGGTATGGCATCCTGCTGATCCCGCTTTTCTTCGGTGCGCTGATGGAAATCATGCAGATGACATTCACATCATCGCGCAAGGCAGAGGTACTTGACCTGGTTGCCAATGTCAGCGGGGTGACAGCAGGCATATTGCTTGCCCGCATTACCCTGAAAATTCTGGGAAAATTCAGATCTTCACACCCGGATCGTTCCTGACCTGGGAAACAAGCTGGTCAAGTGTCTTTGAGCTGAAAAATTTTTCAAGACGTATCTTTTCCGCCCTCAGGTCATTGTGCAGAACACACCTCCCGTCATCGGGCCTGTCAAGATTGCACTTCTCCCCTGTAATATAACAGCTGTCAAAGAAATTCCGGCCGTCAATGGCATCAATGATATCCATCAGTGTAAGCTTATCCGCCGGCGTGAGGAGATAAAATCCTCCATGCGGACCCTTTGTGGAATGCAGTATCTTTTTACGTGCAAGTACCTGGAGTATCTTTGCCAGGTAAGGCTGCGGAATGGCAAGTTTTTCAGCTATCTCCTTCAGACCGGTATTTACTTTCACCTGAGATTTTGAGGCGATAAAAATCACCGCCCTGATGCCGTATTTACATGTAGCCGATAGCATTCAACGACTTTTTACCGGGATTTTTTCAATTCTCCGCTTGTGTCTTCCTGCCTCAAAAGGAGTACTCAGAAATATCTTTATGATTGCAATGGCCTCGGCTTCGGTCAGGAACCTTCCCGGCAGGGCACAGATGTTGGCATCATTATGTGCCCTTGCCAGCCTGCCTATCTCTTCATTCCAGCATACTGCCGAACGGATCTTCTGGTGCTTGTTGCTGGCCATGCTGATGCCATTGCCTGAACCACATATTGTTATTCCGTAATCAAATTCGCCCTTTTCAACCGCATCAGCCAGCGGGTGCGCATAATCAGGGTAATCAACACTATCCTCGGAAAAACACCCGAGATCCCTGATTTCATACCTGTTCTTGATGAGCCACCTCACCAGCTTCTCCTTAAGCCTGAAACCGGCATGGTCTGAGGCGATTATGATTTTCTCCAAAATGACTTGATATTTTTGTACAAATATAGTCCTGTAATTATTAAAAGAAAAGAAAACATCCCCGGTTTGGTGTGTTAATAACATGTAACCTGAATTTTAATTTTTTGTTCATTCTTCAGCCATCCGGAACCATTATCAACAAATTGTCATTTATGACACAATTCAAAATTTATTTCTTACCCGTTTGTCATTTTGTTTCAACCATCACTGAACAGACCGGCATGTATCAGGGTATCAGTCCGGGTTATTAACAAAACATGCGTAACAGTTGTTAATTATATCCCTAATTGCCTCTTTTCCAGAAAAGGTATAGTTTTTGATATGTTGATAATGTGTTCTTATTGATTTAACTCCCATTTTTGCAAATGAAATCATAAAATTGTTTTAACAGAACTAACAGGATATAATAACCATCATAAAGAAAATTTTAAAATCAGGAGAAATTAATTATGGTTGTTAATAACGGGATAATAAAGGAAATCGAAACGCTGAAAAAGGAAAAGAATGCCGTTATCCTTGCTCATTATTATCAGACATCGGATATACAGGATATAGCAGACTTTATAGGCGACAGCCTGGCGCTTTCACAAAAGGCTGCGGAGACCACAGCTGACATTATTGTATTTGCCGGAGTGAAATTCATGGCTGAGACTGCAAAAATACTATCCCCGGCAAAGAAGGTAATAATTCCTGATCTTATGGCAGGATGCTCACTGGCAGATTCCTGTAAAAAGGAGGATTTTGAAAAGTTCATTCTTGATAATCCTGGCAGAACAGTTATTACTTATGTGAACACGACGGCTGATATAAAGGCTCTGAGTGATATTGCCTGCACTTCATCAAACGCAAGACAGATTATTGAATCACTGCCGGAAAAGGAAAAGATAATTTTCGGCCCCGACAGAAACCTCGGAAATTACATAAAAAGCCTCACGGGAAGGGATATTCTTGTTTGGGACGGCGCATGCCACGTTCATGAACAGTTCTCTCTGGAAGCGATACTTAAGCTAAAAGAGGAAAACAGGGGAGCGAAGATCATTGCACACCCGGAGTGTGAAAAACCGGTCAGGCTGGTTGCTGATTACATCGGTTCAACATCAGGACTGCTATCATTTGTCAGCAGGGATCCTGGCGAGATATTCATAGTAGCAACTGAACCGGGCATCCTGTACCAGATGAAAAAAGCCGAACCAGGCAAGAAATTCATCCCGGCTCCTCCGAAAGATTCTACCTGCGGATGCAGCGAATGCAACTTCATGAAGCTTATAACACTTGAAAAGATATATAAATCACTTAAATTTGAAGAGCCGGAAGTTACTGTTGATCCTGCGATAATAGATCGCGCAGCAGTACCAATTAAAAGAATGCTTGAAATTTCGGCCAAACTGGGATTGTAAAATGAAAAGGTTTTTGCTGACGTTGCTGCTATTTTTTCCTGTCTTCTTGTCTGCACAGCAGAATGCTCAGCTGCAGGATGGTTTTCAGCAATTCAGGTATCCTAACGGAAATATATCCAGTGAAGGATATATAAGAAACGGAAAACCTGACGGATACTGGAAAAGCTATTATGTGACGGGAGTCCTCAAATCAGAAGGAAAAAGAACCAGCTTTCTTCTCGACAGCATCTGGGTTTTTTATGACCAGGCCGGAGACACCACAGAAAAGATAAGCTACCTGCTTGGCAAGAGAAATGGTTATTCAATCAAATATCAGAAAGATCTGGTAGCCGGTCTCTATGTCTATTCGGCTGAGCTTTATGCCGGAGACAAAAAAGAGGGTGTGGCCCGTATTTTTTATCCTGATGGAAAGGTCAAACAAACAATTCCCTACTCTGACGGAAAGAAAGAAGGGCTTTCACGTGAATATGACCGTGAAGGAAAAATCATCACCCTTCTGGAGTACAACAATGATTTCCTGATAAGCCGCGAAAGGATAAACCAGACGGATGCAAAAGGAATGAAGCAGGGCGAGTGGCTCGAGTTTTATCCTGACGGAAGCATAAAAACAGAGCGCAACTTTCGTGATGACATGCTTCATGGCTATTATAAGGAATATGACGAAAGGGGACGGCTCCTGGTGACGGTCCTGTATGACACGGGAAAAATAACCGGCACTGAAGCTGACAACAGCGCCGAGATCGACATAAGAAACCGTTATGATGAATCAGGCCGGCTGATTTACTCAGGTCCTTACAAGGAAGGAATTCCGGTTGGGATTCACCGTGAATACAATCCTGACGGAACTATCAGTAATGCAAAAATTTATAATGACAACGGCGTATTGATTTCAGAAGGCATCGTTGATGCCGAAGGAAACCGCTCAGGCCCATGGAAGGATTATTCCGCAGACGGGAAAGTGACAGCCGAAGGTAACTATACGGCAAACAGGAGAACCGGAGCCTGGAAATTCTACAACAGTCAGGGAAGGCTTGAACAGGCCGGCTCATTCAGCAACGGCCGTATAGACGGAACATGGAGGTGGTATTATCCAGGCGGAGAGTTGCTCCGCGAAGAGGATTATTTCCAGGGAAGAAGAGACGGCAGCTATACTGAATATACACGGACCGGTGAAATTATTGCCAGCGGTACCTTCGCCGATGGTGAAAGGAACGGGGCCTGGAAAGTTACCACAGGTGACAATACCGAAGAGGGAGAATATCTCCTCGGCTTGATGAACGGAGAATGGAAATCCTATTATCCTGACGGGAAACTGAGATTTAAGGGCCAATACAGGCAGGGTAACCCTGACGGCCGTCATATCCTTTATTACGAAAACGGCAGGATGAAGGAGGACCGGTATTACAGGAATGGATTACGAACCAGGACCTGGAAAAAATACGATGAACTTGGCGAAGTCATCCTCACCATTACTTACCGTGATGATATTGAGACAAGCATCAATGGCGTGCCGGTAAACCTGCCGGAAAGCAGTGTCAGGCGTATCAAATAGATCACTGATGGACGAACAGTTCAACCTGAGAAAAGAGATTACCCTGGCAGGAGATGCGGAACTTGAGAAACAGCTGAGGCCGTTGTCGTTTGCCGATTTCAAGGGGCAGCAGCGGATAACCGATAACCTGAGCGTCTTTGTGACTGCAGCACTGCAGCGCGGAGAAGCTCTTGACCATGTGCTTCTTCACGGACCTCCCGGGCTGGGAAAGACAACACTTGCTGCAATTATTTCAAACGAGCTGAAGGTTAAACTCAGGATAACTTCCGGGCCGGTGCTTGACAAGCCCGGTGACCTGGCAGGATTACTTACAAGTCTTGATGAGGGCGATGTGCTGTTCATTGATGAGATTCACCGACTCCATCCAGTGGTGGAGGAGTATCTCTATTCGGCCATGGAGGATTACCAGATAGACATAATGATTGACAAGGGCCCCGGAGCCCGCTCGGTGCAGATTAAACTGAATCCCTTTACGCTCATCGGTGCCACAACCCGCTCCGGCCTCCTGACAAGCCCCCTGCGGGCACGCTTTGGCATAAAATTTCATCTTGAGTATTATGATACCCCTGTTCTCAGAGGAATCGTAAAAAGATCGGCTTCAATTATGAGTGTGTCCATTAATGAGAATGCCGCAGCCGAAATAGCATCGCGCAGCAGGGGCACACCAAGGATAGCAAACGCCCTGCTGAGAAGGGTGAGGGACTTTGCACAGGTGAAGGGCAGTGGTGCCATTGACCTGGAGATAACCCGGTATGCCCTGGAAGCGCTGAACATTGATAAACACGGCCTTGATGAGATGGACAACAGGATCCTTCGAACCATAATTGAAAAATTCAGGGGCGGACCGGTTGGGCTGACCAATGTTGCCACAGCGGTGGGAGAAGAGAGCGGTACTATTGAAGAGGTCTATGAGCCTTTTCTCATCAAGGAGGGGTATATTAAACGGACACCCCGGGGCCGGGAGGCTACTGAACTGGCATACCGCCATCTCGGAATAGTGAGAGGACGTGAAGAAACCCTCTTCTGATCAGATAATATCGCTCTTCAGGAGAAATCCCACTGCAACGATCATTAGTAAAACTGCCATGAGGAAAGATCCGGGTCAGGAGCTTATCTTTTCAAGACCTTTCTGATCTATAATCTTGATCTTGCGCCCGTTAAGTTCAATAAGCCGGTCACTCTTGAATTCGGAAAGAAGACGGATTACTGATTCCGTGGCGGTACCCACAATGTTTGCAAGCTCTTCACGCGTAAGCGAGATACGAAGGTACTTCTGATCATCAAGACCAAAGTCCTTGACCAGGCTCAGCAACACTTCGGCAACCCTTTCCCTTACCGTCTTCTGTGCTATATCAGTAATATATGAGTTTGCCTCTGCGAGCTCATGGCACGTCAGTTTAACCACTTCAAAGGCAAATGCGGGATTGGTCTTGACAAACTGGATAAGGAGCTCCGAGGGTATGAAACACACCTGGCAGTCCTCTATCACCTTGGCTGATGTGCATGCCGGCTCATTGCTCAGCACTGACCTGTAAGCAATTATTTCACCCTTTCTTGCAAATCGTATTATCTGTTCCTTGCCGTCAACCCCGGTTTTGAAGACCTTGATTATGCCTGAATTGATACAATAGAAACCACTTATGCGATTACCCTCGTGGTAGAGTATATCACCTCTCCTGTAGCGCCTGAAATCCTTCTCGAAATTGAGCCTGTCGGTTTCATCCCTTGTAAGGAAGCGAAAAACTGAACTGGTTTCAAATGCGCATTTGTCACAGAATGCTATGGTATAGTCATGCTGTTTCATTTTTCTGGCAATTAGGATGACAAAGGTGGCTATTAATTCCTGAATTTCATAAAATTTCGGTTCTGAACTGATTCAGGAACCGTATATCATTTTCAAAATAGAGCCTCAGGTCATTTACGCCGTATTTGAGCATTGTGGCCCTTTCGATTCCCATGCCGAAGGCATAGGCTGTATATTTCACGGAATCAATGCCGCAGGCTTCCAGCACACTCGGATCAACCATGCCGCAGCCAAGCAGCTCCAGCCAACCGGTCCCCTTGCAGACATTACATCCCTTTCCACTACAAATATTGCAGCTGATATCCATCTCAGCCGAAGGCTCGGTGAAGGGGAAGAATGATGGTCTGAGCCTGATCTGCACACCCTCCCCGAACAGCTCGGTGGCAAAATAGAGCAGTGTTTGCTTAAGGTCAGCAAATGATACATTCTCTGCCACATATAATCCCTCAATCTGGTGAAAGATGCAATGGGCGCGGGCCGAGACGGCCTCATTGCGGAAAACACGCCCCGGGGAAATCGTACGGATGGGGGGGGCCTGGTTTTCCATGACCCTTACCTGTACCGATGAGGTGTGGGTGCGCAGAAGCACATCATGCGGATCTGACTCTGTGCCGGATTTCTTTTCTATGTAAAAGGTATCCTGCATATCACGCGCCGGATGGTCACTGGCAAAGTTGAGCATCGTGAAGACATGATTGTCATCCTCTATTTCCGGACCCTCGGATACTGTAAAGCCGATGCGGCTGAAGATGTCGATTATCTCATTGCGCACGATGGAAATCGGATGACGGGTCCCTTCGCCAAACGGAAATGCCGGCATGCTGAGGTCAACTGCAGATTGAATGGTCTCAGCCATTGACAGGCGCTCCCTGTACTCATTGTATTTGTCTGTGGCATGTTGCTTAAGTTCATTCAGAAGCTGGCCGGTTTCCCTCTTTGCCTCTGAAGGTACGGTCCTGAAATCCTCAAACAGCAAAGAGATCTGTCCCTTCTTGCTCAGGAACGCAATCCTGAACTGCTCCAGTGCAGCTTCATCCCCGATATGGTACTCCTCTGCCTCCCTCCTTAACTCTGCAATCCTCTCCTTCATATTGAAAAAACGGGTTATTTAACGATTTTTACCTTCAGGATCCTGATATCCTGTAACGGCCTGTCGGTCATATCCGTAGCAGTAGAAGCAATGGCGTCAACCACCTCCATACCCTCGAGGACCTCTCCGAAGACTGTATAGGCGCCGTCAAGGAAGGGGGTGCCTCCTTCTGTTTTATATGCATTCCTGCGATTCTCCGGCATAACATATGGTCCGGCCTCTTCCATGGCTTCATACGCCTTTATTATTGCATTCTGCTGAATCTCATCCTCCGTGGTGGCAGCACCGCTTTGCTGAGCTTCCCTTCGCAGGTCAATCAGCGATTTGTTGTAGAGAAACTGCCTGCGGTTATACTCTATCCTCTGTATGGTTGCTGCCAGGTCTTCATCGTTGTAAACCTTGCCCTGTACAATGTAAAACTGTGTACCTGATGAGTTTCTTTCAGGGTTCACGTCATCACCCATACGGGCTGCAGCTACAGCCCCCCTCCTGTGGAAGAGAGAATCATTGATCTCTGCAGGGATGGTGTAATCATCACTTATCAACGATGAATCCTGGCGCGTCGATCCGTCACCTGTCTGTATCATGAAATCCCTGATGACACGGTGAAATGTTACACCGTCATAAAAACCACTCTCAGCCAGTTTGATAAAATTGTCGCGGTGAAGCGGAGTGAGGTCGGAAAGAGATATCAGAATATCTCCTTCGGTTGTCTTTATCTCGGCACGTATCCCTTTTTTACCGTTGGTTGAACAGCCGGCAATAACCAGTACGGCAGCCAGTGACAGCACGAAGCGTAATGAAGTCCTCATTTTCTTTTATTTTACGAATGACAAAGATATATATTTGCAGTAAGAGTTAAGCATGAACGATATACGCAAACTTGCGGGCCAGACCGTTATTTACGGATTCGGAACGGTGGTGCCGCGATTTCTGAACTACGCCCTCCTCACCCCTTTTTATACACGTATTCTTGGACTGGAGCAGTACGGCGTTGTAACAGAACTATATGCCTGGATGGTCCTGGCGCTGGTCATTCTCACCTATGGCATGGAGACCACCTATTTCAGGTTTGCAGGAAAGAAAGCTCCCGCGGGTGAAGTTTACGGTACAGCCCTGATAAGCCTGTTAGCAACATCTTCCCTGTTCCTGTTTGCAATATCTCTGTTCGTTGATCCCGTCTCAGGGTTCCTGGGCTATGCAAAGCACCCGGAATATATAAAAATGTTTGCCTGGATAGTTGCTATTGACGCATTCTCTGCAATCCCCTTTGCATGGCTGCGGAACAACAACAGGCCTGTGGTCTTCAGTGCACTGAAAATAATAAATGTGCTGGTGACCATCATAATAGCCTTTTTCTTTCTGAGAACCGCACCGGCCCTTGCGGAAAAAGGAGACACATGGATTTACAGGATCTGGAACCCGGATTTCCAGGTGGGATATGTCTTTGTGGCAAACCTGGCAGGATCAGCCGTAACCCTTGTCTGCCTGCTTCCGTTCATTTTCAGGATAAAACCTGTTTTTGACAGGAAACTTCTGCTCAAAATGCTTTCATACAGCTGGCCCCTTCTGATTGGAGGAATGGCCGGCTCACTCAACGAGGTGCTTGACAAAATTCTCCTTCGCAGGCTCATAGGCGGTGCCGAAGGCCTTGCCACAGTCGGACTTTATGGAGCAGGATACAAGGTTGGTGTGCTTATGTCTCTTTTTATACAAATGTATCGCTTTGCGGCTGAACCGTTCTTCTTTGAAAAAGCCGGAAGCAGGGATGCCAGGGAGACATATGCGGTGACAATGAAATACTTTGTGATAACGGCGCTGATCCTCTTTCTTGGCATAAATCTCTATCCGGAGGCGATACAGGTACTCATTGGTGAGGACTTTCGCGAATCGCTCAAGGTGGTGCCCATTGTCAGCATGGGATATCTCCTTCTGGGTATATTTATCAACCAGAGCATCTGGTACAAGGTTGACGACAAAACAATTTACGGTGCCTGGATTACTATTGTGGGAGTAATCGTAACCCTGGCGGTAAACATCGTTTTCGTGCCCCGGTTTGGATATATTGCTGCAGCCTGGGCTCACATCGCCTGCTACCTTTCAATGGTAATAGTTTCATATTTTGTGGGACAAAAATATTACCCGATAAAATATGAAACAGGAAAGATATTTATGTACATAGTTCTTGCCATCTCATTGCTCCCTGTCTCAGGACTTCTCTCGGGAGAGAACAAAATCCTCAATGCTGCCCTTGACACTTTGTTGCTTTTGATTTTCTTTGCCGTTGCTGAAATCAGGGATAAATTCTTTACGTTATTATTTAAAAGAAGGAAATGAAAATCAGGATAGTAAACAAATCATCACATCCGCTGCCCGCATATGAAACTGCGCATTCGGCCGGTATGGACCTGCGTGCCTTCACCGGCGGGCCGGTCACCCTCAGGCCGATGGAGCGAAGGCTGATACCTACAGGACTGTATATTGAGTTGCCGGAGGGATACGAGGCCCAGGTGAGGCCAAGAAGCGGCCTCTCACTCAAACACGGAATCACCGTCCTTAATTCTCCCGGTACAATAGATGCTGACTACAGGGGCGAAATAGGAGTTATTCTTATAAACCTGTCGGAGAAAGAATTTACCGTCAATGACGGGGACCGGATAGCACAGATGATTGTAGCCCGTCATGAAAAAGCAGAACTTGTACATACCGAGGTGATTGACTCCACAGTCAGGGGAGAAGGAGGATTCGGACATTCCGGGAGAAGATGAAAAGAGGCATCATATTGTTCTTGCTCCTGCTGGTGGCGGCGGGATGCTCAAGGAAAATCATCTCACCTGCGTTTGAAAGAGGCAGCGAAAGGAGAACAGACAACAGGTATGACTATATCCTTTCGGAGGCACTGAGGCAGAAATACGTTGGCGATTTGAATGAGGCGGCAACCCTGTTCGAAAAGTGCATTGAGCTTGACCAGACCCACGCTGTGCCATGGTTCGAGCTTGCACAGATGTACTCAGCTGCCGGAATGAGTGGTAAATCGCTTAAGTACGCTACAACAGCCGCAAGGCTTGAGCCGGGTAACTACTGGTTTCAGCTGGCATGCGGATCCCTGTTTACCCAATATGAATTGAAAGATTCAGCCATTGTCTATTTTCAACGGGCACTGAAGGCTGACAACCGGGCCGTGGAAGTAAACGGGATCCTGGCTGGTCTCTTTGCTGAAAAGGGTGAAACCGAAAAAGCCGACTCACTGTTTCGGATACTTGACAGTGAAGGAACACTCACTCCTGATATGTCACTTATGATGATATATGGGATTATAAACAAGGGCAATTTTAAAGAAGCAGCTGAAAGAACCATAAGGCTTATTGACCAGTATCCTCAGGAAACAAGGTATAACGCCCTGCTGGCAGATATATATTATGAAGACGGAGAAAGGGAGAAAAGTGACAGTATATACCGTAAGATAATTGAAAGTAATCCTGATGATATTGAAACCCAGCTTATGTATCTGATGAGCCTTGTTTACCGTCAGGAGTATTCCGGAGTATCTGTTTTTCTTCAAAGGGTTTTCGAAAGTGATGTAGTTGATAGAGAAAGAAAGATAGCAATCTCACAAAGGCTTGCCGGTGACAGTGCATATATAGCGGGCAATGCAGGGTCGCTGGCAGAAACACTTCTCCTACTGGAAAATAAGTACCCTGGCGATGAGGAGGTGATGTCTCTAAGGCCAGGGGTTTATGAAAGGGCAGGGATGACTGAGCTTGCAATCAGAAGAAATGAAGAAATAATAAAAGAAGTAAAGCAGGGATTCTGGTTTAAGGAGCGATTGCTGGTACTTTATGCTGAATCCAGGGAGTACCGGAAAATGTATGACCTGGCATCGCTTTATTCCAGGGAAAACAACAGGAGCATCCTGGGAAAGGTTTATTATGCCATAGCCGCGATGGAGCTGAAAGAATATGAAGTAGCTGATGCTGAACTCCGAAAGGCACTTATACTGGCTGGAAATGATGAGCAGATGAAAGTGCAGGTTCTTTCTATGATGGGTGACCTGAAATACCGTATGAAGGATTTCTCCGGATCATATGCAATATATGAGGAAGCTCTTGCAATAACGCCTGATGACCCGTTGCTGCTTAACAACTATGCCTACTTTCTTGCGGAAGGAAATACAGACCTGAAGAAGGCGCTAAAAATGGCGGAGAGGGTTATGGCTATTGAAGGTGACAATCCGACGTACATAGATACTTATGCATGGGTGCTTTACAGGCTTGGAAAGTTCAGGGAAGCGCACCGTGTTATGTCGAGGATATTTGAGAATGGTGAAGGACAGGATCCTGAACTGCTTGAGCACATGGGGTATATAAAGAAGGCCATTGGCAGATGCGATGAGGCGGTTTTGTACTGGAATCGGGCCCTTGAAGCAGATGAAACAAAGTCATATCTGGAAGAGGAGATTAAAAGATGTACAAAATAATAAAATACTGCAGCCTGCTTTTTATGGTGACTGTTATGGCCGGATGCTCGGCCCTTCGGAAAGGCAGGGCAACAGAAACACTATCTGAACCCGGGAGGTTCAACTATGAAGCTGTCATTTCGGATGTTATAGAAAATAATATTACCGGGAAGGGCTTTGAGATACGAAAAGGCACAATAGAACTGCGGGGAACTGAAATTGAAGGAAAGTTTGGCCTGCATGCTAGGCTTAACAGGCGCGGAGACTTTTATGGATCCGTTCGCGGACCATTGGGTATTGAGCTTGTCAGGCTTTTAATGGTCGGAAATGACATCGCAGCCATTGACAGATTCAACAAAACTGTTTATGTTGGAAAGAAGGATGCAATACTGAAGAAGAACGGCCTGCCGGAAGACTTCATGAAGGTAATTTTCGGAGATATGCCTGCCGGAAATATCCGTAATTACACTTACACCGAAAACAGACGGCTTATTGTCGAAGCCGGAGATGATAGCTTCAGAAGGGATATTTCAATCTGTATTGACCAAATGAAGATTTGCAATGAAACAATTGATGCAATATATTCAGGACATGAGATTTATATTACATTTAGTGAATTTGGCACAAACGGTGGAATAAGGTATCCGACGGTAATAGAAATGAATGAGAGGGAAAGAATGTTTCACGTGAAACTAAATATTGATGATTTGATATTCGGGTACGATTCTGATATCGAATTCAACCTGCCGTCATACAGGAGGGAATCATTGTGAAAAAAGGCTATCTCATATTGGTTTTTGCATTGTTTTTCGCATGTGCCCTGGAAGGACAATCACGGGCAGAGCTGGAGGAGATGAGGAGAAAAAACCTGCAGGAGATAGAATATGTTGACCGGATGCTGAAAGCTACAGCAACCCAGAAAAATGAGAACATCAATGAACTCAGGGTCATCGGCCGCAAGTTGAACCTGAGAGAGAGACTTATTAATGAATACGGGCAGGAGATTAGCCTCCTTGAATACAGAATCAGCCTGAACAGCCTGGCTACGGAAATGCTTGAACAGGACCTAAATGAACTGAAGAGTGAGTATGCACGGTCAATTATTAGTGCCTACAAGGCTACCAAGGGAACGCCTGCGCTGGCGTTTATCCTCTCCTCTTCTGACTTTAACCAGGGTTACAAGAGGCTTAAATATATACAACAGGTTGCCAAATACAGGAGAAAGGAGACAGAAACAATTGAGACTTTGTACAATGAACTCCGGAGCACGAAGGAAAGGCTTGAGAAGGACAGGAGAAATGTAAACGACCTTAAAAACAAGGAGGTAAGGCAGAAGCAGATGCTGAGCCAGGAACAGAACCGGAAGGAAAGGCTTGTAACCACACTCAGCAGAAAGGAAAAGCAGTTGAAACAGGAACTTGACGAAAAGAGGAGAATCGCACGACAGATTGAAAAGGAGATTGAGAAACTCATTGAGGAGGAGAGAAAGAAAAGCGAAACTGTTCCCATGAGCAGGGAGATGAAGGTGATCGGGGATTCTTTTGGTGAGAATAAGGGAAGACTTCCATGGCCTGTTGACAAAGGAATCATAACCGGTCATTTCGGCCTGCAACCGCATCCTGTGCTAAAGAATGTTACCGAAGATAATATAGGCATAGAAATAACTTCAGTCGGACAAACTAAAGCAAGATCGGTTTTCAAGGGGGAAGTGGTTCGCGTCTTTGCAATTTCAGGTGCAAATATGGCTGTCATCATCAGACATGGCAAATACCTTACGGTTTATCAGAACCTGGTCAACGTGAAGCTAAAGGCAGGTGACAGCGTAACCCTGGGCCAGGAAATCGGAGATGTTTACATGGATAACGGAGATGGTGGAAAATCTGTCCTGAAGTTTATGGTATATGAGGAAAAGAAAAAGCTTGACCCGGAGCAGTGGCTTATAAAAAAATGACTAAATTTTGCAACAAATAAATACCCTGTCAGTTATAAAAGTGATAGGGAATCAGGAATGGAAAGCATTACTATAAATTCAGACATTGAAAAACTGCGGGTTGTAGAGACGCTGGTAGATACGTTATCGAAGAAACTTGGCATCTCTGATGAGGTGTACGGAAAGATACTGATATCTACTGTTGAGGCGGTCAACAACGCAATTCTTCACGGAAACAAAGGTAATGCTGAAAAAATGGTCACTGTGAATTTCACTTCAGACGGGAATTTGTTCGAAGTAACAGTTACGGATGAGGGTGATGGCTTTGAATATAATAACCTGCCGGACCCTACGGATCCGGAAAATATTGAGAACCTTCACGGACGCGGAGTGTTTATTATGAGGAGCCTGGCGGATGTAATAGAGTACAATGACTCCGGAAACCAGGTAAAAATGAGATTCAAATACTGAAAAATTGAAAGTAGGCTTCCATTACGATATTGAAAATTTCAGACTGCGCGACAGCAGGAAAATCAAAAAGGTAATAGGAAGAATTATTTCAGATGCCGGAATGAAAGCCGGAAAGATTGATGTTATTATAACCAGCGATGAAAAGGTTTATGAGATAAACTCTGAATTCCTGGGACATGATTATTATACTGATATAATAACTTTCAATTATAACAAGGGAAACACCGTTAACGGTGAAATATACATAAGTGAAACCAGGGTAAGAGAAAATTCAGGTGAGTATGGAGTTTCGCCATCTGCTGAAATGAGAAGGGTTATTTTCCATGGTTTCCTCCATTTATGTGGCTATGATGACAGAACAGAAGGGGAGAAGAAGAAAATGTCTGAGTTGGAAGAAATGTATCTGGCCTTATCATATGCCGAATGAACTTCAGGTATGATATAATTGTGGTTGGCGGGGGACATGCCGGCTGTGAGGCTGCGCATATTGCTGCCGTAATGGGAGCGAAGACACTCCTTGTCACGATGGATATGACAAAACTTGCCCAGATGTCCTGTAATCCGGCTATGGGAGGCATAGCCAAGGGGCAGATAATCAGAGAGATAGATGCGCTGGGCGGAGTATCTGGCTTAATCACTGACCGGACGATGATCCAGTTCAGAATGCTGAACCGAAGCAAAGGACCTGCAATGTGGAGTCCACGGGCTCAATGTGACCGGATGCTGTTCAGCAGAGAATGGAGAAAGGTCCTGGAAGAAACCACGAACCTTGGGATATGGCAGGAGCAGGCTAGTGAACTCATAATAGAACAGGGTTCCGTAAGGGGAGTACGGACAACATTCGGAACAGAATTCAGGGCGGATGCTGTTATACTTACAAACGGAACATTTCTGAACGGCCTTATGCATGTCGGATTCAATACTATGGCCGGCGGAAGGTCAGGGGATCCGGCTTCCAGGGGAATAAGCGATCAGCTGAGGGATCTGGGTTTTGAGGTCGAAAGGCTGAAGACTGGTACAAGCGCTAGAGTGGACGGTAGAAGTATCGGTTTTGCAGCCATGACCGAACAGAAAGGTGACGGAGACGGGCGATGCTTTTCATATCTTCACGACAGGATAGACATACAGGACGAAAGAAGCTGTTATATAACCCACACAAATGAGAGAGCACACGAGGTACTCAGGAAAGGACTCGAGTTTTCTCCGCTCTTTACCGGAAGGATAAAGGGCAGGGGTCCGCGGTACTGCCCCAGTGTGGAAGACAAAATCGTTACCTTTGCAGGAAAGGAATCTCATCAGCTTTTCCTGGAGCCGGAAGGATGGGATACTAATGAGTACTACATCAATGGGTTTGCCAGCAGTCTTAAACTCGAATCGCAGTTAGGTGCTTTAAGGGAAATCAGAGGGCTTGAAAATGTTGTTATCTATCGCCCCGGATATGCCATCGAGTATGATTTTTTTCAGCCGACACAACTTAAACACTCGCTTGAGACGAAGAGGGTTTCAGGACTCTTCTTTGCAGGACAGATTAACGGAACTACCGGTTATGAGGAGGCAGCAGCCCAGGGGCTCCTGGCCGGCATTAACGCAGTGCTCAGGATAAGGGGAGGACATCCGTTTATACTCAAACGTGATGAGGCTTATATAGGTGTACTCATCGATGACCTGGTTACAAAAGGTGTGGATGAACCATACAGGATGTTTACTTCCAGGGCTGAGTACAGAATTCTGCTTCGGCAGGACAATGCGGATGAAAGACTGACACCGCGGGCCAGGGATCTTGGCACGGCCACGAAGGAGAGAGTTATAAGACTGGAAGAAAAGTACAGGATGGCAGAGGAGATTATAGCCTTTCTTAAAAGTCGGAGTATTTCACCAACAGAAATTAACAGGTTTCTTAAAGAGAAGGGCACCTCGGAAATAACCCAGAAGATTAAGGCTGTAAGTATTGCAGCAAGACCACAGATAGAGCTTGAGGAGCTGCTAAGTATAATTCCCGGAAGCGATAAACTGGATTGCTTCAGTTCCGAAAGAAAGACTGAGATTATTGAAACTGCTGAAATCAGGATCAAGTATTCTGGTTACCTGGATAGAGAAAGAGGCATAGCTGAAAAGATCAAGCGACTGGAAAATCTGAAGATACCGGACGAGATTGTTTATGACGAACTGACTTCAATATCAACCGAAGGGAGGCAGAAGCTGTCAAAAATCAAGCCTGCAACCATTGGCCAGGCTTCACGCATCAGCGGGGTGTCATCGTCTGATGTTTCAATTCTTATAATGTATCTCGGCAGATAATATTAGGTGTTCCACGTGGAACATTTTTTCAATAAATATTATGAATATTGCTGGTAAAATTATTGATGTGCACAAGAGGCGCATTTATCCCGGGGTTGTTACCATATCGGCCGGGAAGATAGAGTCGGTGGTTGAAACCGATAATAGCCCCGGGAATTACATCATGCCCGGGTTAGCAGATGCTCATGTTCATATTGAGAGCAGCATGCTTGTGCCGTCTCATTTTGCTGTCGCTGCAGTAAGGCATGGAACGGTAACAGTTGTTGCTGATCCGCATGAGATAGCCAACGTACTCGGCAGGGAAGGAGTAAAATTCATGCTTGACAACGCTGACAAAGTACCGTTAAAGATCGTTTTCGGAGCTCCTTCCTGCGTGCCGGCTACATCATCAGAAAGCGCAGGAGCAAAAATTAATCCTGCAGAAATCAGGGAAATGCTTAATGAAGGGAGAGTTAAATTCCTCGCTGAGATGATGAACTTCCCCGGCGTTATCTATGACGATGCCGAGGTTCACAGCAAACTTGAAGCTGCCAGGGATGCCGGTGTTCCGATTGACGGACATGCTCCCGGCCTGACAGGCGCTGAGCTGAAAAAATATATCGGATCTGGTATTACTACAGATCATGAATGCACTTCCATTGAAGAAGCTCTTGAGAAAATTTCAGGCGGAATGAAAATCCTCATCCGCGAAGGAAGTGCCGCAAAAAACCTGGAGACACTCGCACCACTGCTGACATATTACCCGGGCGAAGTGATGCTATGCACTGACGACCTCCACCCGGAAACGCTGCTGAAAGGACATATAAACAGGCTGGTTGCACGCCTCATCATTATGGGTTATGATATGTTTGACGTGATCAGGGCAGCCACCCTGAATACCTTTGACCATTACCATATCGGTGCCGGAACACTCAAACCGGGAGACCCTGCAGATTTCATAATTGTTGACGACCCTTCCGAAATGAACGTCATTCAAACCTGGATTGACGGCCGGTGCGTTTATGATGGCGATAAAACCCTCTTTACCCCGGGTGAAATAATAAAAATCAATAAATTCAAATGCACACGGCTTCTCCAGGATGAACTAAGGGTGATAAACGAGGGCGGGAAAATCAATGTAATCGTAGCTGTTAACGGAGAACTGACTACAGATGCGGAAATAATCCGGGCAGGAGAGAATGAATTTGTATTGCCCAGACCCGAAGAGGACCTACTTAAAATTGTCGTCAAGGAAAGATATAATGACAAACCTCCGGCTGTCGGATTCATAAAGGGATTCGGACTAAAGAGGGGAGCAATGGCATCTTCTGTGGCACATGACAGTCACAACATAATTGCAGTAGGCACAAATGACCGTGACATTGTAACTGCAATCAACCTGCTGATCGATGCCGGAGGAGGTATGTCTGTAGCTTCTGACGACGGTGCGGAAATCCTTAAACTGCCTGTGGCAGGGATCATGTCAGATCTGCCTGTAACAGCGATGGCTTCACGCTATGAAAAACTCTCTGAAACAGTTAAGGCCCTGGGGTCCGTTCTTGATGCCCCCTTTATGACCCTCTCGTTCATGGCTCTGCTGGTAATACCAAAACTGAAAATGAGCGACAGGGGATTATTTGACGGAGTAGCATTCCGCCATATTCCGTTGTTCGTCCCCGATCCTTACCTCAAATACCGCAAATAAAGCTGGTCATCACCGCTACCGGCTTACCACGTGAGACGCAGGCAGGAGCTGGTTTATCCCTTCAGGCTCAGGCCGGTACAAGTTAACCCGTAAGGCAAATGAAGGCCTGATCTTACCCAGTCAGGCCCAGGCCTGCACAGGTTTACCCCGTCAGGCTCAGGCCGCTATAAGTTTATCCCGAGGGGCAGTGATTGTATCTTGCTAAGCCGCAGAAGAATACCCGGGCATTCACTAAATGCCAAGTAATCAAATATATAGCAGTGAGTCAGTTCACACTCCTTCGATGCCCTTGCCCTACTCATGCCATAATTTTTAACTTTGCAAATAGCCGTGCCCTCCTTAACGGCTGTCAATAATTGCATATGTCAGACAGGGAGAACATAAAAGCCTCGGTGTCAGCACTGCCTGACAAACCTGGTGTCTACCAGTTCATTGACGCTTCAGGGTCGATCCTCTATGTCGGCAAAGCCCGCAGCCTGAGGAAACGTGTCGCCTCATACTTCTCAAAGAACCAGTCAGGCAAGACACAGGTAATGCTCTCCCGTGCCGCTGACCTCCGACATATCGTGGTTGACAATGAATCTGAAGCCCTTCTTCTTGAAAACAGCCTCATCAAAAAGCATCAGCCCAGGTATAACATAATGCTCAAGGACGACAAGACATATCCCTGGATATGCGTTAAGAATGAGCATTTTCCACGGGTTTTCATGACCCGTAAGCTGGTCGCTGACGGCTCTTCCTATTTCGGCCCCTATACTTCGGTGCCGGCGGTCAGAACTCTCCTGGAGCTCATACGCCACCTTTTTCAGATCAGAACCTGCTCCCTGCCGCTCTCAGTAAAGGCGATATCCGAAGGCAGGTTCAAGGTATGCCTTGAGTATCACATGGGTAACTGCAAGGCCCCGTGCATAGGCCTGATCAGCGAAGATGAGTATAACCGGCAGACAGACAGAATAAAAGAGATCATAAAGGGTGATATAAGCGGTGTAACCGCCTACCTTGAATCTCTCATGAAAAAATTCGCTGCAGAGCTGAAGTATGAGGAGGCTCAGAAGATTAAGGAAAAGCTGGAAATGCTTTCCAGATACCGCAGCAAATCCGTGGTTGTGAACACATCCGTACGTAATGTGGATGTATTCGGCTGCTCGGTTGAAGGGGTCTCGATGTATGTCAGCTACATGAAGGTGGTTGCCGGAGCCATAGTTCAGTCCTGGTCAGTTGAACTGAAGATGCGCATGGAAGAAGAGAAGGAATCATTGCTTTCCACTGCTGTTACAGAAATAAGACAGAGGGTCTCAAGTGATTCCCCGGAGGTTATTGTTCCGTTTATGCCTGATATAAAGCTTAATAGGGTAAAGTACGTCGTTCCCCGCCGAGGCGACAGGCATAAACTGCTTGAGCTGGCTAATCGCAACGCGGTCTTTTTCAGGATAGAGAGAGAGAAGAAGGTCCCGGAAAAATCAAGGGAAAACAGAACCGAAAAGAACCTTGAGAAAATGAAGAAAGACCTTCATATGCCAGCTCTGCCGGTTCATATTGAATGCTTTGACAACTCCAATATCCAGGGACAATCTGCCGTGGCGGCCTGTGTTGTATTCCGGAATGGGAAGCCCAGCAACAGGGAATACCGTCATTTCAACATCAGGACGGTCACCGGTCCTGACGATTTTGCGTCGATGGAGGAGGTCATATACCGCCGGTACCGGAGAATGCTTGATGAAAACAATCCGCTGCCTCAGCTTGTGGTTATTGATGGTGGCAAGGGTCAGCTCTCCTCTGCAGTCAGAAGCCTCGAAAAACTAGGGATCAGGGGACGGCTGACGGTTGTAGGTATAGCAAAAAAGCTGGAAGAGATATATTTCCCGGGCGATTCCGTTCCGCTATATCTTGATAAAAACAGTATTACACTGAAAATAATACAGCAGATACGGAACGAAGCCCACAGGTTCGGGATTAAATTCCACAGGGGAAAAAGGAGTTCCGGCATGAAGCGGTCTCTGCTTGATGATATCCCCGGGATAGGAGAGAAGACAAAGGAACTGCTCCTGAAGAAATTCGGTTCAGTCAGAAAACTATCTGAAACATCAACGGAGGAGCTTGAAAAGGTAGTTGGCACTAAAAAAGCCTCAATTCTGGCCGCGGCCCTGAAAAAATGATTTCTTTCCACGTGGAACAGTTTTGTGTTTCCGACATCATAAGATGCAGAAATACAGTAGGTAAGAACGTGTTACCTGCACCATAGACTTCGTGAGAATCGAAAATTTGCCGTCAGGCGGGCAGTCCACCGAAGATTTTCTTCAGGAAACGGTGAAATGAATGGATCCCGTTCGGTTTCCAGTACATCATGATGCACTGGTTGTGGATCAGGTTGACATCTTCTTTTTCGAGTTCGGCAATTGTCTGTTTTGTTTCTGCACCCTGCTGTATCCATAGATCTTTAATTCCATGGGCAATTGCCTCCTTTGCCACTGAGAGGGTCTCCTCCTTTGGTGTCATGAATATGACCCCCCTGATACTTTCCGGCAGTTCCCGGACTGAACTGTAGCATCTGACTCCGTCGATGGTTTCGGCGGCGGGATTGACGGGTACCACATCCATCCCTTTTTTACGCAGGTCTCTGAATATGACCTGCCCGAACTTCTTGGGATCTCTTGAGACACCGGCTATGGCATAGGTGCCCAGCGTGAGAAAGCGGCTTACATCTTTCATTTTCTTCTGAGTGTTGAAAAAATTACAAATTCGATCAATGCTGATTTTGTTTCCGAGTCAGGGTACTCTTCCAGGATCCGGATTGCCCTGTCAGAGTATTCCTGCATCTTTGATTCGGCATACTCAAGCCCCTTGTGTTTTTTCACAAACTCAATCACTTCCCTGATTTCCCTGGTTCCCTTCTTTTTTCTTCTCAGCAGCCTGATGATATGGCGCCTTTCAAGGGGCCCGGCCTCCCTGAGTGCATGTATCAGCGGGAGGGTGATTTTCTTCTCCTTGATGTCATTGCCTTCTCTTTTCCCTGTCAGTCCGTCGCCGGTATAGTCCAGCAGGTCATCCTTTATCTGGAATGCAACGCCGATGTTTTCCCCCAGTTCCTTCATCCTGGCAATAATAACCGGGTCATCGGTAACCGAGCTTGCACCGCACGCAGTGCATGCTGAAATCAGGGCAGCGGTCTTCATTCTGATGATGCGGAAGTAGTCTTCTTCCCTGATGTCCAGTTTGCGTGTTTTCTGAAGCTGAACCAGCTCTCCCTTCACTATCTCCCTTACCGCATCTGAGACGATGCCCAGCATGTTGAATCTTTGCTTTTCAACGCTGATAAGCAGTCCCTGGGCCAGGAGGTAGTCGCCCACAAGCACGGCTATTTTTGAGTTATAAAGCACATTGATAGTCGGCAGTCCGCGTCTTTCCGAGGCATCGTCGACCACATCGTCATGGACAAGGGTAGCGGTGTGCAGCAGTTCAATGAAGGTGGCGGCAACAAATGTGGTTTCATTCACCGTTCCGTTGAGCCTGGCAGTGAGAAAGACCAGGAGGGGTCTCATCTGCTTCCCTTTGCGGCGCAGGAAATTGTTCAGGATAACATGAAAGAAGGGTATGTCGCTGTGAAGTGTGCGTCTGAAGTATGCTTCAAAATCGCGCATTTCTGCTGCCACCGGTTTCTTTATGTCTGATAGTCCTGCCATTCCCTGGAACAGGTAAAAATACCAAAAAAATGACAAAATGCAGAACAAAATGTTCCCCTGCAGCAGGTTGCCGGTTTACTGCCCGAAAAAACAACTGTTGATCACTTCTTCTCTTCCAGGAACTTCTTCTGGAAGATCAGAATTGCAAGCACTCCTGTGGTTATCGAGGTATCAGCAAGGTTAAAGACCGGCCTGAAGAAAATGAATGATTGCCCGGGTCTTATGGGAGACCAGTCGGGCCAATGAGTGTCAATCACAGGGAAATAAAGCATGTCAACAACTCTGCCGTGAAGGAAGGAAGAATAACCGCCACCCTCAGGGAACAGAACGGCCGGGGTATGCCAGCTCTCGCTGAAGATCATCCCGTAGAAAGCACTGTCTATGAGGTTACCCGCAGCACCTGCAATTATAGCGCTTACCGAAAGAATCAGGCCGGTATGAGCATTCTTTTTTATGATGCTGTTCAGATACCAGGCAATTCCTGCAATTGCTATCATTCGGAAAACCGAAAGGGCCACCTTGCCTGTTTTTCCGCCCCATTCCATGCCAAAGGCCATTCCGTTGTTCTCAAGGAAATGTATCCGGAACCAGTTTCCGATGACAGGGATTTCCTCCCCGATAACCATATTGGTTTTGATGATGAACTTGACAATCTGATCAACAATCAGGATTGAAAAAATGAGAAAAAGTGCTTTTGACCGGTTTGACATCAGGATTTATTTTGGCCGCAAAATAGCAAAAAATCAGTAATTACCTCATTTAAATACCGGTACCTGCTCTTCCTGCTGATCAGTGGTAAAGGCATCAGTAATAGAGGAATCTCTTGATCTTCAGTGTTGCTGTCTTCTGGAACGGCTCAGGATGGTAAACCACCATCTGAAGCTGGCTGTAACGGTTAACCTTTGAGTTGACATATCTCTGGAGCTCTTCAAGATACTCATTGATGATCTGTTCGGCCTGATCCGTGAAATCCTTCTTCATCTGGGCGTATTTTGCCTGCAGCTCCTCGAGGTTGATGTGAACCATGGCTACCAGCTTTCCCTTTTTCTGAACCACCAGTGATTCTATCACATGTCCGAAGTCGTTGATTACTGATTCAATCTCTTCCGGGTAAATGTTTTCTCCGCTGGATCCGACGATCATATTCTTCAGTCTTCCCCTGATGCTCAGGTAGTTGTTTTTGTCAATGTGTCCGAGATCGCCCGTCCTGAACCACCCGTCAGGGGTCATCACCTCAGCGGTCATGGCCGGCTCCATATAATACCCTTTCATTACGTTTTCGCCTCTGGCCCATATCTCGCCCTCACCCGTCACCGGGTCAGGATTGCTGATAAGGAGGGTTACACCCTCCATTGCCGGGCCGGTTGAGCCAAGCTTTGATGAGCCGACTTTTGTGCCAGCAAGCAGGGGAGAAGTTTCGGTAAGGCCATAACCAATGGCATAGGGGAATTTTGCATCAAGAAGGAACTGTTCAACGGTAGGGTTGAGTTTTGCGCCGCCTATACCGAAGAAACGGAGACGACCGCCGAAGGCTTTGTATATCTTCTTTCCGGCAAGCCTGTTGAAGAAACGGCGGAACAATGGGGTGCCGTAAAGCATTGACATGAATTTGCTCTTGTTGAATTTGGGAGCAACCTTTCCGAAATAGATCTTCTCCATAATCAATGGCACGGTCAGCATGGTGGTAGGTCTCACCTCCTTCAGGGCAGGCAGCAGAACCGAGGGTGTCGGCGCCTTGCGCAGATACCATATCATTGCGCCGTTAAAGAGGGGAAGCACAAGGCCCAGCGTCTGCTCATAGGTGTGCGAAAGCGGAAGTATTGAAAGGAAAACATCACTCTCGACCACATGCTGAATGGTCATTACCTGCCTTGCGGTAAAGCAGATGTTTTTGTGGGTGAGCATCACACCCTTTGATTTGCCGGTTGTGCCTGATGTATAGATTATAACTGCAAGGTCCTCCCCGCTCACGATGTATTCCCTGGCAGGAACGGTTCCGGAAACAAAGCTTTTCCCGTTGCCTCCGCGCATGACAAGGAAATCGTCAATTGAGATCACGGTCTCAAGGTTTTCTGACCTGAACATCTCTATCTTGTGGACAAGACTTCCGGAGACAAACAGGACTTTTGCTCCTGAATGGTTGAGAACATTTGCAATTTCTCCCGTCGTAAAGTCGGGAAGTATCGGCACCGCAACAGCACCCATTGATGTTATTGCCAGGTATGTGACGCCCCAGTTGGGCATGCTGGTACTCAATATGGCCACCCTGTCTCCCGGTTGTACCGACAGATCTTCCAGGAGTCTCATCACTGACTCTGTTTTCTCCTTCAGCTGGTTGTAGGTAATAACTTCCTCTCCCACAAAACCCATTGCCCTGTTCTTTCCGTGTCTCCTGAAGCTCTCTCCGGCAAGGAATGGGATAGTCAACATCTCGTTATTATTCATTGGCTATGAATGTATTGGGCGCAAAGATAAGGTTAAATCAATTATGTATGACATGTAAACGTGCAAATATCATTCAGAAATATCCCGGTAAACAAAAATCAGTCTAAATAGTTTATTTTTGCGGATACCAAAGAGTTGGACAGATGGCACTGATCAGGGTAACAAAGGAATTCCGTTTCGAGATGGCACATGCCCTGTGGAACTATGATGGTCCGTGCAGGAACGTGCATGGACACTCCTACATCCTCTATGTGACTTTTGCCGGGGAGCCCAAGGATGACCCGGATAATCCCCGAAACGGCATGGTGATGGATTTCGGGGATCTTAAAAAGATAGTCCGGGAAAGTGTTGTAAACCGGTTTGATCATGCCCTGATGGTTTCAGGTCAGGCTCCGGCTGAAATTGTGGAACGTTACAGGCAGCATTTCGGAAATGTCATCGTATCTCCCTGGCAGCCAACATGTGAGAACCTGGTGGCAGACATAGCAGCCACGCTGAGCTCCATGGCCCCGGAAGGGTCATTTCTTCACAGTGTAAAATTATATGAAACAGCCACTGCTTACGCCGAGTGGCATGCATCCGATAACAGGTGACAGATCCGGACAACGATAAGAGACTTTTCCTGCTTGATGCCTATGCATTGATCTTCAGGTCATACTATGCATTTATCAGGAATCCTCGCGTAACAAGCAAGGGGATGAATACCTCTGCTGTATTTGGCTTCCTGCTCACCCTCGAGGATCTGCTTTCCAAGCAGAAGCCTTCACATATAGCCGTTGTCTTTGACCCGCCGGGTCCCACCTTCAGGAATGAGATCTACCCTGCCTACAAGGCAAACCGCGATGCCACGCCGGAGGACATTAAGATTGCTGTCCCATTTATTAAAAGGCTCCTTGAGGCTTTCCGGATACCGGTCATTGAGGTGCCCGGGTATGAGGCTGATGATGTGATCGGCACCCTTGCCCGGAAAGCGGCAGAACAGGGTTACAGAGCCTTTATGATGACTCCGGACAAGGATTTTGCACAGCTGGTTACTGATAATGTTGTGATGTACAGGCCCGGGCGGTCAGGGGGTGAGGCGGAAATATGGGGAAGGGAAGAAATAGTCAGGGAGTATGGTGTGCCGCCGGAAAACATCACAGACCTTCTGGGCCTGATGGGAGATACATCCGACAATATACCGGGTGCACCGGGAATAGGCCCTAAAACAGCCTGTAAGCTCATCAGCGAGCACGGGAGCATCGAGAACCTCGTTACCCGCACATCGGAGCTGCAGGGCCGGCAAAAGGATATTATTGAGCAGAACAGGGATCAGATACTGCTTTCCAAAAGGCTTGCAACAATTGAGCAGGATGTGCCGGTGGAGTTCAGGCATGCTGAACTGCACAGGCAGGTCGCTGATACGATGGCGCTGCGCAGCCTTTATGAAGAGCTTGAATTCCGCACCATGGCGTCACGGCTGCCCGTTGCTGAGGCTGTTCAGCTGTCAGGCTCAGACCAGCAGACCGTCACGGGCCATCAGGTTCTGACGGCTGCCGGAACAACCGGTACCGTTGCATCCGGCTCTTCCTCCCGGCAGCCCGCAACTGAATCACAAGGATCACTCTTTGGCGGGATGGTATATCCGGCCGGCACCACAACCGCAAACATCGGAAACACACCACATAAATACATCCTCATAGAGACGGAGGAAGAGTGCGTTAAGCTGGCTGAAAGGCTGATGCAACTGACCGATTTCTGTTTTGACACCGAAACAAATTCGCTTAATCCGCTCAATGCCGAGCTTGTATCAATAGCATTCTCATGGGAGAAGGGTGCAGGAACCATGCTCTGGCTTCCGCCCTCGGGAGAAACCGTTATGAAACTTCTGGAACCGCTCCGGCCGGTTTTTGAAAGCGAAAAAATAAGGAAGACCGGGCAGAACCTGAAATTTGACATCCAGGTGCTTACCCGTTATGGCATTAAAGTAAGAGGGCCACTTTTTGACACCATGCTCGCCCATTATCTCCTGGAGCCTGACATGCGCCACAACATGGACCTGCTCTCCGCACAGTATCTCGGATATGAGCCGGTGCATATCGAGGAACTCATTGGTGAAAGAGGGCCGAGGCAAAAGACGATGAGGGATGTTGACAGGGAGAGGGTGAAGGAATATGCAGTTGAGGATACCGACGTGACCTGGCAGCTGATGAAACACTTTGAGCCATTGCTCATCAGCCGTGAACTTGACCGGCTTGCCGCAGAAATAGAAATGCCGCTCATAAGGGTCCTGGCCGCCATGGAAAGGGAGGGAGTACTGATAGATGAAAATGTCCTTAAAAACTATGCCATAACTCTCCGGGAGATGATCATCAGACTCGAGCAGGAGATATATTCTCTTGCAGGACACGAGTTCAATATCTCCTCACCCAAACAGCTGGGTGACATACTCTTTGTAAGGCTCCGGCTCGACGATAACGCAAGGCTCACGCGTACGAAGCAATACCGCACCGATGAGGAGGTGCTTCAACGCCTTTCGGGCAAACACCCGATTATCGGTAAGGTGCTTGACTACCGGGGCCTGAAAAAACTTCTTTCTACCTATGTCGAAGCTCTTCCGCAGCTTATTGATCCAAGGACAGGCAGGATACATACCACTTACAACCAGGCGGTAGCCTCCACGGGCAGGCTCAGCTCCACCAACCCGAACCTTCAGAACATACCGGTACGTGATGCCGAGGGGCGGGAGATACGCAAGGCTTTCATACCTGCTGAAGGTAAGATCTTTCTGAGCGCTGATTATTCGCAGATTGAACTGAGGCTCATGGCACATCTCAGCGGCGACAGTTCAATGATCTCTGACTTTCTCTCGGGTCATGACATTCACTCTGCCACAGCCTCCAAGATTTTCGGGGTGCCGCTTAAGGAGGTGACCCGCGAAATGCGCGCCAGGGCAAAAACCGCCAACTTTGGCATTATCTACGGTATTTCGGCTTTCGGACTTTCAGAACGACTGACAATAGGCCGGAAAGAAGCCAGGGAGCTCATTGACGGGTACTTCAGCTCCTATCCGGGGGTTAAGGCTTATATGGATGAAAGCATACGCAGGGCCAGGGAGCAGGGTTATGTCACCACCATGTTCGGGCGCAGACGCTATCTTCCTGACATACACTCAAGGAACCAGGTGGTAAGGGGAAATGCAGAGCGAAACGCAATCAATGCGCCAATCCAGGGCAGCGCCGCTGATATCATTAAGATAGCCATGGTGAAAATAGCAGCAAGACTTGAGCAGGAAATGCCCCGGGCAAAAATGATTTTGCAGGTGCATGACGAACTGATATTCGAAGCAGATGCCGGACAGGTTGACAGGCTGGCATCACTGGTAAGGGAAGAGATGAAGGGAGCAGCCCTGCTGAAGGTGCCCCTCGAGGTGGATACAGGTACGGGATATAACTGGCTGGAGGCTCACTGACCATGGAAGCAGAAGTTAAGGTCCTCTTCTTCGGAGCAGCTCAGGATGCTACGGGAAAAACTGAGGAGACAATCAGGGCCGGAGATACGGCATCACTTCGCAGAATCATTACAGGCAAATATCCGTCACTTTCCAATATCCCGTTCAGAATGGCGTTGAACCGGACTCTCCTGAAAGTGGACACAGACCTTGAAAAAAATGATATAATTGCTATTCTCCCTCCGTTCCAGGGGGGCTAAACCATTTACTACCGCAAATGAAAAACAGGTATTTGGCAGGGGGGCCAATCACACCTCTTCTGATTTCCGAACTGATGACGCTGGGGAATGATGATAAAAGCACCGGCGCGGTTTCAATCTTTGTAGGCAGGGTGCGCGACGATGAGACTGACGGTAAAAGGGTTAAGGCCATAGAATATTCTGCATATGATGATATGGCCGTGAAGGAGGCTGAAGAAATTGTGCGTACAGTCAGGTCAGCTTTCAGCGATGTCAGATCAGTCATCATCGTCCATTCGACAGGTCTTGTCAGGGCAGGAGAAGCATCACTGTTCATCATGGTTACTTCGGGTCACCGTGATCATGGTACAAGGGCATGCCGCCATACCCTTGAGATGGTCAAGGAGAGACTGCCTGTCTGGAAAAAGGAGATATACTGACTACGGCGTCCGCTGAGCCGTCACCATATCAGATACCTGCCGGTGCCTTCAGAAGTGATGCATAGCGTGCCCGGTTGCCTGCAATGTTAACTGCCTCTTTAATCTGGGTGTCACGGCTGACGGAATACTGCACCATGCCCCAGTCATAGAAATATCTTCCGGCAAGCTCCGATGAAATCAGTTCTGTCACATCATCCCGGTACAGCATCATTTCCCTTTCAAGGGTATGGCTCAGGCCTGATTTAAGTTTTTCCAGCGCTTCACGGTTCTCCTCGTAAAGACCCTCTTCCCTGGCCACCCTGGCCAGTTCTTCAAAAACGGCCTCGGAATCAGTCTTGTAGGTAAACTTTCTTCCAGTGAGGAATTCCCTGAACTGTTCCAGGTCTTTTTCCGTAATGTTCAGGCTGTCAGGCGATAAGGGTTTGGGGTGAGACCAGTAATATCCGGTGGCAAAGTCGAAGATCATGTTCTGAACATACAGCTCACTGGCGAACCTGTTGAGCATATCCGACGGTACGGGTACATCCGGGATGATTCCACCGCCATCCTTCACGGGCCTGCCATTCCTTGTTTTGAAGGTCTTTGTCAGGGAGTCGGGTATCATCCCCACGCTTCCGTCCTCATTTCGGTGAGAGAAATCCACTGCCTGGATGCACCTCCCGCTTGGGATGTAATACTTTGCGGTTGTCATCTTGACCTGTGCCTTATAGCTCAGCGGCCTGGCGACCTGGACAAGCCCCTTGCCGAAAGACCTTTCACCCACGACAACGCCGCGGTCCAGGTCCTGGAGAGCCCCTGCGACGATCTCGGAAGCCGATGCTGAACCCCTGTTGATAAGCACCACAACCGGCATGTCGGGTGCTACAGGACTCTTTGTTGTGCGGAATACCGCATCATATTGCTTTGCCCTTCCGCGGGTGCTTACCACCTCCTGTCCGGCTTTAACGAAGAGATTGACAATTTCAACGGCTTCATTTACAAGCCCGCCGGGATTGCTGCGCAGGTCAAGGATCAGATCTTCCGCACCCTGTTTATCCTTCAGGTCAATCAGTGCTTCCCGGACCTCTGCTATACAGTTCTGAGTGAAGTTGGTAAACCTTATGTAACCGGTGTTTCCATCAACCATCCCGTAATATGGTACCGCTGAAATTGCAATCCTTTCCCTTTTGAGCTTTTTCGGGATATCCTCCCCGTTGCGCCTGATGATTATTTCTGCTTCTGTTCCGGGATCTCCCTTAAGCATGTCTGATGCCTTGTCTGTAGTCACCCCCTTCAGGGAAATGCCGTCAATGCTGATCATCAGGTCTCCGGGCCTGATACCGCTCTTGTCTGCCGGGAAGCCCTTGTAGACATTGGTTACTACAATGTAATCACCTGATTTTCTGATAAGTGATCCAAATCCTCCATACTTGCCCGTTGTCATGAAGTCAAGGTCTCCGGTATTCTCCTCGGGATAGAAGACAGTATACGGATCGAGTGTTGACAGCATACTGTTTATGCTTCTGTGCACAAGCTTTTCCGGGTCTATCTCGTCAACATAAAAGGCGTTCAGCTCTCTGAACAGGGAAATGTATATGTCAAGGTTTTTGGTGAGTTTGAAATCCTTCTTTTCCTGGCCTCCGACCAGAAACCCGAGTGTCAGCAGTGCTGTCACGAAAACAGCTGTGACAAGCAGTATCCTGGTTCTGTTCTTGTTTCTCATAAACAAAATTTTCACAAAGTTAATATTTAAGCCCTGACACCCTCGCAATTGCTTCCTTAATACATTTTTCGGTGTAATCATACGGCCTGATCATAATATCTGTCCAGATTAATGCAATATCAGCTGTGCGACCTTTTTCCTTCATGAGGGCGAAGAGCGGCTCCTTGTTTTTCCTCCATGCTTCCCGTAGCCTCCTCCTCATCAGGTTGCGGTCAACGGCTTTCTTGAAATGACGCCGGGGAACCGTTATCAGCACCCTTACGGGCATCACTCCGCCGGTGACGGGCCTGATACGGTACAAGATCCTGAGTGATGATATGTTGATGGTACGGCCTTCGGCAAAGAGTTCGCTGATGGCTTTCACACTGCAGAGTCTTTCACTTTTTTTGAATGATGCCGCCCTTTTTTTCATGGGGAAAGAGAAAGCATCGATCCGGAGGGAAGGATGCTTCAGTTCATCGGTTTTGGCTTTAGGCCGTTATTTGTTGTTCTTGTTATACTCTTTCAGGAAGTTGTCAAGAGCCATGGTCATTGAAGGAGCTTTGGGATTGGGAGCCTGGAGGTCAAGCCTGAATCCTTCATTGGTGACAGCTTCTGCCGTGGTTGGACCGAAAGCGGCAATTTTCACCTCGCCCTGTATGAAAGAAGGAAAGTTTTCCTTGAGTGATTTTATCCCTGAAGGGCTGAAGAAGACAAGAAGGTCGTAATCGAGTTCCTTGGTATCAAAATCCCTGCTTATGGTACGGTACATGGTACCAATGGTATGCCTTATCTTATGGTTTTTGAGGAGATCCGGAATGTCGGACTTATGAGGGTCAGACAGAGGCACAAAGAAGTTTTCCTCCTTGTGCTTGATAATCACGTCAATGAGGTCTTCAAAATTAGCTTTGCCGTGGAATATCTTTCGTTTCCGGTAAACGATGTATTTCTGCAGATAGAAAGCCACGTTCTCGGTTATGCAGAAATACTTCATCGTGTCAGGGACAACGATTCTCATCTCCTCACAAATTCTGAAATAATGGTCTATTGAAGTTTTTGAGGTAAAGATGATTGCCGTGAAATCTGCAAGGTTGATCTTCTGTTGCCTGAAGTCCTTTGCTGGTATACCCTCAATCTGAATAAACTGTTTGAAGTCGATTTTCAGATTGTATTTTTTTGCGAGCTCGAAATATGGTGATTTCGGATTGTTTGGCTCAGGCTGCGACACTAATACCTTCCTTATTTTCAAAGCCATAAGTTTTTAGTTCAACCTCCACTTCCCGGCCGACGGTCATATAATACCCAGTATCCTCAGAATGACCAGAACGGGCAGGACTTCAAGGGCACAAAGGTACAAAAGGAAATAAAATATTGATATATGCCTGTCGTTAAAAATTGACAGTAGTCTTAAGGCTCTGATTAACAGAAATATGCATGTAACAATAAGGCCAGTGATAATAAACGGAAGGGTATTGTTAACCGGAGCAAAAAGGATGATTCCGCTCAAAATGAAAAGGATTGCTGAACAGGCGAACCAGGAATTGTATATAACATTCATGTATTCGCGGAACGGATTTTTCAGCCCGGTGATGGCGGCAAGCAGAATACTTGTGAGATGCCTGGCAAGCAGGGCTGCGAGGAATGACCCTGCCAGTATGGCTGTCAGCCCCGCTGAGCCTCCCGGGAGATTTATTCCGGTGATTCCGGTTGAAAGGAGTGAAACAGTTGCAAACAGGCTTATGTTGATGATGGTAAACAGGTTTCTCAGCAGGGGAGGCCAGGAAAACACTTCCGAGGTTCCGGGAGGGGTGGCCTCTTCCTTCCTGCGGAAGCTTATTGAAGCGAGGCCTGCAACAATGCTTTTTCGGCCGAAGACTGTCAGCAGGGTGATGATAAGCAATGAGACCGAGAGAAGGATGAACCCCAGGTCGCCATTAACCAGTTCCTGAGGCCGGGGATTCCCGTCAATGCGCCTGAGGCCTGAAAGAAAATCTTTCCGGGTGGCGGAGATAACCAGTTCATCCCGGTTCATACCCTCTGTATCAGGGATGACGGGTATGATCTGTCCTATGCTGAACTCGGATTGTCCTGACTGCAGGTTGAGTGTATCAGCAGCAACACTTATCGTATCGCCTTGAGCGATTGTCATTACTGATGCTAAAAGTAAGCCGGTTTTCCCGGGAAGAGTTCCGAAAGGATATTGTTTGCAAGGCGGGAGGCTCCTATCCTGAAATATTCGGGTGTGAGCCATTTCTTTCCGAGCATGTTCTGTACGATGAAGTAGTAAACCAGGGCTTCGTCAGGAGTTACTATTCCTCCGGCAGGCTTGAACCCGATCATGATGCCGGTCTCATTGTAATAGTCCCGTATTGCCCGGCACATCACCCAGGCGGCCTCGGGGGTGGCTGATACCGTGCTCTTTCCTGTGGAAGTCTTGATAAAATCAGCCCCGGATTCCATTGCTATTATTGAAGCCCTGTATATGCTTCTCTCATCCTTAAGCAATCCGGTCTCCAGGATCACTTTAAGGGTTGTATCTCCAGCTGCTTCCCTTATCTCCTTCAGTTCATCAATAACAGTATCAAGGGCCCCCTCGAGGAATGTGCCTACGGGTATGACCACGTCTATTTCATCGGCGCCCATCCTGACGGCCATGGAGGTCTCCATAATCTTAACCTCGGTGAAGGTCTGTGCTGTAGGAAATGAAGCTGCAACCACTGCAAGCCTGACCCCGCTGTTTCCAAGGCCCTCACGTGCCACTTTCACGTAGTTGGGGTATACGCACAATGCCGCAACATTGCTGATATCGCTGAAACTGTAGCTGAACCGGGCAGTCCGTTCCGCAAAACTCAGGATAGTTCCCGAACTGTCAGAAGTATTGAGGCTTGTAAGGTCAATGCATGAAAAGATCTCCTTCAGCAGCGGGCCCCTCTCAACCGCGCCGGGCAACTTTTTCGCCTCAGCAATGCATTCACCCATCTCGCCGGGAGAGTAGTCGTGATTCAGAAGTTTTTTATATAATTTACTCATAATGTGTATTATGTATTGACAGCCATAAGCAGTTTGCCCTCCGGCAAACGCGGGTCAATTTAATTGTTTTTAATGAAACTTGCATGAACATGAACTCACAAATGGGTATGATTGTACATTTTCGTCCGGATTAGGTTCGAACGGTAATCCGGGAAAATCAGTAAAGGATTGAAGCGAATGCCATCCTGTCTATTTACGAAGGCTTTTGTTTCTTGCCAGCGAGGCGAAGATTCCTGCAAAGCAAAGGATAGAGAAGACAACGAACCCGCTTTTCATTGAATTCATCAGCTGCAGGTAGTTTCCGGGGTTGATTTTTTCCTGTCCCATATAGAGGGCAAGGAGCATAAGAGCTATAGCCATGCTTAATGTCTGTCCCACATTTCTCATTGTGCCGAGCATTCCGGAGGCATTTCCCAGCTGCCTCTTTTCAACCGAGCTCATGATGGCATTAGAATTCGGCGAAGAGAAAAGGGAGAATCCGGCTCCCATGATGATAAGTACTCCCACGATAAGCCATACCGGGGTCTGTTCGGTGAGGAAACATAGTATTATCAGTCCCAAGGAAGTGACTGCCATTCCTGTGGAGGCGAGGATTCCCGGGTTATGTCTGTCGGAAAGTTTTCCTGCAGCCGTTGAGATAAGTGCCATTGTCAGTGGCCATGACATGAGGACGAATCCTGCATCGCGCGGCCCCAGGTCCTTGATATACTGGAGGAAGAGGCTCAGGAAGAAGCCGATGGCGCTGGTGGCGGCGTAATGAATCAGAGCTGCAAGGCTCGAGAATGCAAATACCCTGTTTTTTGAGATCAGGGTCATGTCAAACAGCGGATACAATGCTTTTTTCTCCCTGAAGACAAACAGGGGCATGAGCAGCAGGCCGGCCCCGGTTATAATCCATCCCGGCAGGGAAGGCAGCTTTGAGAAGCCATACATGAGTGCCGCCATTGACAGGCCATATATCAGGGCACCTGCCCAGTCAAAGCTTTCACCCCTGGCATCAGCCCATTCACGCTTCATTTTGGCGCGGATAAGGATCAGGCTGATAATCCCCATAGGTATAAGGAAGGCAAAGATGCTTCTCCATCCCAGGTAACGGGTCAGCAACCCTCCCAGGAATGGCCCTGAGGCAAGGCCGACATATACTGCTGTGACGTTGATGCCCATTGCCCGGCCCCTCTCCCCCGGGGGGAATACGGACGTCAGGATGGCCATGTTGGTTCCGAACATCATCGCACCCCCTATACCCTGCAGGATCCTGGTTCCAATAAGCCATTTTATGCCGGGTGTGAAAGTGAGCAGTACCATGGAAAGGGTGAAGATCACGAGTCCTGCCGTAAATATCTTCCTCCGGCCCAGTATGTCTCCTATCCTCCCGGCTGGAAGCAACAGCATCGAGGTGGTAAGCATGTAGCTGCTGATGATCCAGTTGAGGGTGACGGCATTAAGGTTGAATTCTTCCCCGATGGATGGCAGGGCCAGGTTTACCGCGGAACCCATGAACGGAGTCAGAAAGGAGGCGAAAGCCGTGACCGTCAGCACTGACCGTTTAAGCTCATTCTCGCTCATTCCCTGTTCCTGCTGTCAATTATGATTGTTACCGGCCCGTCATTCACCAGTTCAATATCCATCATCGACCCGAAGATACCGGTTGCCGGCATACTCCCAAGCAACTCCCCGGTGCGTGAGATGAACTCCTCGTAGAGAGGGATTGCCTTTTCAGGCCTGGCGGCCCTGATGTATGAGGGCCTGTTCCCCTTTTTGGTGGAGGCATGAAGCGTGAACTGGCTGACAATCATTATCCCGCTGCCGGTTTCAACGGCAGCAAGATTCATTACGCCGTTACTGTCATCGAAGAGCCGGAGGTTCACAACCTTGGATGCCAGCCAGGTGACGTCATCTGATGAGTCTGCCTCCTCAATGCCAGCAAGTACCAGCAGACCCTTTCCGATTGTTGAATGCACCTTCCCGCCGATGATGACGGAGGCTCTTTTCACTCTCTGTACAACTATTCTCATGCCGTGAAACAGGATGGTAAAAATAGCAATTATTACTATTTTTGGGCCATCCGAAACAGATGGATCTGATAACTATCATTGGAGTAGCACTTGGACTTTCATTCGACAGCTTCGCCGTTTCGCTCTCATGCGGGGTGATTGAATCGAGAATAAAGTTCAGGAGTGCCATGCGCATTGCCTTTATACTTGCCCTTTTTCAGGGCGGGCTGACGGTCCTGGGTTTCTTCCTCGGATCAACGGTCGCAGGCCATATTGAGATGTTTGACCATTGGGTGGCCTTCATTCTGCTGATGATACTGGGTGTAAGGATGATCATCGGGGGTTTGAAGGGGGAGACTGACCGTCAACCTGTTGACATTAGCCGCTGGACAGTGCTTCTTACAATGGCGGTAGGCACAAGCATTGACGCTTTTGCGGTGGGGATCAGCTTTGCCCTGCTGAAGCTTGAGATATGGAGCGCCGGCCTGATAATAGGAGCCGTCACCTTCCTTGCATCAATGACGGCAATCCGTATAGGCAAGTCCGCCGGCAGCCGCCTCGGTTCAAAAGTTGAGATACTAGGGGGTATAATACTTGCAGCCATAGGAATCCGAATACTCGCGGAACACCTGATGGCTGCGGCATAAATTGACTCAAAACTTCCCTGGCAACTCTCATCACCGGAGCATTTTTCCCCCGTGTCAGGTACACCAGATTCAGAACGGGATCAGATACCTTTCACGGCCCGAAAAAGCAGCCATCTCCCTGTATCCCGCCCTCTTGAGTAGATCATATGCGTCATTGAAATACTGCCCGACCCTTTCGGGAAAATGTGCGTCTGAATTGACACAAACCGGCACCCCGTGTTCAGCAAAAAGTGAAAGATACTGCCTGTCAGGGTAAAAGTCCTGCAATGGCTTGTTCCGGCCGTTGGTGTTGAGCTCAAAGGCGACATCATATATTTCGAACGCAGAAGCCATCATGCTGTAGAGATGGGTGATGTCTGCCTCCGGCCTGAAGCGGTGGATTCGCACAAGGTCAGGATGCCCCATTATATCAAAGAAGCCGGTGGATGCAGCTTCACATACCAGGTTGAAATAGTTTTCGTAAATGAGATCAATGTCCTTGCCGATGTAGAACCCGGGTCCCAGGTCTACAGTCTCCTGCCCCAGGTAATGAACAGATCCGATTATGAAGTCAAAAGGGAATGAATTGATTATCCGTTCTGTCTCCTTTTCCTTTCCGGGCAGATAATCTATTTCGAGTCCGAGCCTGATGGCAATATCCTTGTTTTCCCTCCTTAACCTCAAAATGTGATCTGCATAGGCCGGAAGCCTGGAATGATCCATGCACCAGTCGGTGTCACCTCCTGACGGATTCAGATGGTCTGAAAAACCGATCTCCTTCAGCCCGAGCCTGAGTGCAGCATCAATATATGCCTCCGGATCCCTCTTCCCGTCACTGTACCTTGTATGAATATGATAATCCGTGCCGTAAAACATTTTTTCCCGGTCCATTGTCGCTATTGTCAAAAATATGAAAGGTGAACGAATAATTCCGCGGATTGTTCTAATTTTGTAAGATTCATGGCTGTCGTAACAAATATTCAGAAAAGAAAATGCAGCTGTCTCTCATGTGAACTGAGAGACCTGGTGTTTTCAAACCTGGATGAGGAGGATATCAGGCAGGTATGTGATACAAAGGATGAGATCTCATATTCAAAGGGTGAAGTCATTCACGGCGAGGGAGAACCGATCCGTGACTTCAAGTACCTGAAGACAGGCCTGGTGAAACTCTACAGGGTAACCGGAGAGGGAGATGAGCAGATAATTACCATCACAAGGCCCTATGAATTTGTCAGCAACATTAATGCATTCCACGAGGAGAAATACAGGTATTCACTTTCTGCCCTTGAAGATTCAGTGGTATGCTGTATAAAAATCGACCTGATCAAAAACCTGATACTTAACAATGGCAGTTTTGCCCTGAAGCTCATTGCTGCACTCTCGAAGACATCCGAAAACATTATCAGCCTGAGCCTGGAGATCAGGAAAAGGAACCTGGCCGGCAGGATTGCCTTTGTACTGCTCTATTTCGCCGGCGAAATATACCATTCCAGGATCTTTGAACTCCCTGTCTCAAGGAAGGAGATAGCTGACCTGATCAGTATGAGTTCCGCCAACGTGATACGCACATTCTCCGAATTCAGGCGTGACGGTATCATTAAAACAACCGGCCGCACGATTGAGATTACCGATATGAATAAACTTGAAGTGATTTCCAGGCGGGGCTGATTATTAAGCCAAAATCATTAACTTGATTCCGTTTTTTTAATTATTACCATTTCTGCCATGAAAAGAATCGCCGGAGCATTCCTTGCAGCTTTATTCATAGCTGTTTCACAATGTCTATCAGCTCAAAATGCAACAGCACCGGATTCATCTCTCTTCACCGTTGGCGGCACCAGGCACGGAGTGAGTTTCTTCCCGCGTGTAAATCACCCGTGTGTGGAGTATTTGCCCGGTGATACCCTTACTTTTGACAGGTACCACTCATACAGCGTAATCTGTTACTGGATGGAGAGATGGGCCGGGGAGCATCCGGAGATTGTTTCTCTTTATGAGATTGCCCGAAGCTATGAAGGAAGGCCAATAATGCAGATGACCCTCACCAGCGGCAAAAACGGGTCAGATACTGACAAGCCGGCCGCATTTTTTGAGGGGAACAGGCACAGCGGCGAGATAACCGGCGCGGAATCTGTCCTGTGGCTGGCCAGGCACCTTATTGAAGGTTACGGCACCGATCCGGCAATTACAGACCTTCTTGACCACTTCACCGTTTACCTCAGACCGGTCAATAATCCTGACGGCCATGAGCTGTACCTCAATACAGCCCAGAGCAACCGCAGTACTGTCAGGCCTGATGACAATGACTCCGACGGTCTTTTTGACGAAGATCCGCCTGAAGATATTGACGGTGATGGCATAATACTTACATTACGGTGGCCTGACAGGAAAAACGGCACCCTGATCCCCGACCCGGCAGACCCGTCACGACGGATAATGAAAAGGGTCCCCCGGGGTGAAGGGATCTATGCCACATCTTCCGAGGGAATAGACAATGACGGTGACGGCCGTATCAACGAGGATGGGATAGGTGGCCTTGACCTGCACCGCAACTACCCTGAAAACTGGAGGCCGGAGCGTGAACTGACAGGCAGGGGCTTCACCCAGAGGGGCGCCGGAGCCTACCCCCTCAGCGAGCCGGAGACCAGGGCTGTGTTTACATTCCTGATGACACACCCGAACATATATGTTGTCAACTCGATGGACACCACCGTTCCGATGCATCTGCGCCCCCCTTCAACATCACCCTCAGAGGAGAGAATGTACCCGGAAGACCTGAAGTGGTACATTTACTTTGATGACCTTGCCGGGAAGATAACCGGTTATGAGAGAGCCGGCGACGTATACAATGATTACGGAAGCGGACAGCCACTGTTCGGCCACGGACCCGATTTCGGGTACTGGTACTACGGTGCGATATGGTATGGAGACGAGCTCTGGAACGGAGGCCGGTACAAGGATTATGACGGTGACGGCGACAAGGACCAGATTGATATGCTGGCCTGGGATGATGAGGAAAATGGCGGAGAGGGATTCCATGAGTGGAAAGCGGTAAGCCATCCCGTTCATGACAGCGTTGAGGCCGGGGGATTTCACCCGAAATTTTTCAGTCAGAATCCCCCTCCCGCCCATCTTGAAAAGTGGGCTTCCAACCAGGCCCTGTTCAACATGGAGCTTATAAAACACCTTCCCAGGCTTGAGTGGGAAGAGTATTCTGTAAAGCGCATAAAGAGGCACCGTGGTGACTCAACTGATTATGACCTCACCATCAGGTTCAGGAATGCAGGCAAGCTGCCCACTGCTCTCAGCCAGGCCCATCTTGTCAAGATCGTCAGGCCTGATCAGGTCAGGATAAAATTTGAAACCAGGAGCGGGGATATGCCACACTACCGTATCATCGAACCGGCGCCACCGGCCCCCAGGCGAGGCAGCATGATGTTTTTTGAAGAGGAGGCCAGGGAGCCTGAGTATATATCAGCCTCAGTGGGTTATACCTCCGGCGGTGCCACAGCCGAGGCTCATTTCATCATACGGGTTTATGGCGGGGGCGAACTGAAAGGCAGGGCTACCGTAATAACCACAAGAGGGGGAATACTCCCTGAAAAGGAATTTACTATCAGATAATCAATAAATTGTCAATTCAATCAAGTTGGAGGATCCATTATGAGATTACAGCAATTTTCCGTTCGAGATATCCCCCGCAGGCGATTTCTGGGGCTGACGGCGAAGGGTGGCCTGGCTGTTGCCATGACGCCGGCGCTCCTTTCACAGCTCACCTCATGCGGCGGTAATGCAGCTGCAGCGACAGCACTTGACACTGACAGGGATATGATCTCCCGGGTGCTGAAGAAAGCGCTTGAGAAAGGCGGCGACTTCTCCGAGGTTTATATCGAGAACCGTGTCTCGAAACAGATTGTCATGGAGGAGTCAAAATTCAGGAGCGGCCTTTACGGTATCAGCCAGGGTGCCGGTGTCAGGGTTATCAGCGGAAATAAAACCGGGTATGCCTACACTGATGTGGTATCCGAAGAGAGGCTGATGCGAGCCGCCGAGGTGGCCGCATACGTGGCTTCAGGCGGAGCAGTCGCTACAATCGCCGGACTCGCCGAAGCAGACTACAAATCGTTTGTGACTGTTGAAATGCCTCTTGGAGAGATTGCCGATGAACAGCGCATCGAGATGATAAGAAGGGCAGATCAGGCAGCACTTGCCTATGACCCGAGGATAAAAATGGCCATGATAGATTACTATGACGAAGTAAGGGGTCGAGTCATTGCAAACAGTGAAGGACTCTATCTCCGCGATGAGCTGCCACTTCTCTTCTTCATTGTACAGGCTATGTCATCCGACGGCAAGGCCAGGCATATGGCGCGTGAACGGCTCAGCATGCACAGCGGGTTCGAGATGTTTGCACAGGTGACTCCTGAGGAGGTGGCACAGAATGCCTCACGTGAGGCCATCGCCATGCTCTCGGCCCAGGAGGCACCGGCCGGCATAATGGATGTGGTGATGCAGAATGGCTGGGGCGGCGTCCTGGTACATGAGGCCGTGGGGCATCCTCTTGAGGCTGATAACATTTCAAAGGGAATCGGTGCATTCACCGGAAAAGTAGGACAAAAAGTTGCAAGCGACTGCTTTACGATGATTGATGACGGCACCCTGCCCAATTACCGTGGAACAATCAATCATGACGACGAGGGAACTCCGGCACAACGCAATGTGCTGATAGAAAACGGAGTACTCAACGGTTATATGACCGATATACTCAGTGCCAGGCAGCTTGGAATGAAACGGACCGGGAACGGACGCCGGGAGAACTTCAGGTATATCCCCATCCCCAGGATGACAAATACATTCATTGCCCGGGGCAATGATGACCCTGCAGAAATCCTGGCTTCCACCAAAAAGGGAATCTATGTCCAGAGCCTCAGCGGCGGCAGCGTCAATCCGGTTACCGGTATGTTCAATTTCACATGCCGTGAGGCTTACCTGATTGAAAACGGGAAGAAAACTGTCCCGGTAAGGGGAGCCACACTCATAGGGTCCTGCATGGATGTGATCTCCAACATAGATGCAGTTGGAAACGATCTTGCATTCGGTCCGGGCATATGTGGCAAGGGCCAGAGCGCAGAAGTTACCGCAGGGCAGCCAACGGTAAGAATAAGGGGAATTAACGTGGGTGGCAGCAAAGCTTAGTGTGAATCATTAACAATCAATGATATGAATTATCTATCACTTGCAGAGAAACTTGTATCCAAAGCCCTCAAAGCAGGGGCAGATGCAGCTGAAATATACATATCTGCCGGACGAAACCTGTCGGTTAACATCCTTAACGGTGAGATCGAAACCATTGAAGAGGCCGATTCAGCAGGAGTGGGAATACGTGTCATCGCCGGAGGATCGCTTGGCTTCAGCTACAGCAACAGCCTGGAGATGAAAGCCCTGGACGACACTATTGCCATGGCGGTTAAGTTCGCCAGGCTCACCACCCCGGATGAGAGCAATGTTCTGCCGGAACTGATCGGAGAAACCGCCGTGCAGGATCTTTTTGACCCCGAAATCGCGGGGATAGCCCTTGACCGGAAGATAGCCATGGCCCTGGAGCTCGAAAAAATGGCGATGAGTGACGGCAGGATAACCAAGAGTTCTGGTTCATCCTACGGTGAAAGTGTTTTTGAAGTATTTATTGCCAGCTCGTCAGGCAGAGCAGCCAGCTACAAGGCATCCGGATGCTCTCTTGGTGTGAGTGTGGTGGCTGAGAAGGGAGAGCAGAAGAAGACAGGAGGTGAATACAGCACACGCCGTTTCTTCGGTGACCTCACACCGCCGGACCAGATAGCTGCTAAAGCGGCTCGCAAAGCCTGGGAGATGCTTGATCCGCGAATGGTGAAGACGCAGAAAGCCTCAGTGATCTTTGACCCCGATGTTGCCGGGTCATTGTTGCGCGGTGTCATAACAGCCCTCAATGGCGAAAGGGTGATTCAGGGTGCCAGCTTCCTGGCCCATTCGATGGGTAAACAGTTTGCTTCACCACTGCTGACCATCATTGACGACGGCACCAGGGCACGCTCCATGGGCGCAGCCCCGTTTGACGGAGAGGGTGTTCCTACACAGAGACGAATCCTGGTTGATAAGGGAGTCGTCAGCGGGTTCGTGTACAATACTATTGCCGCCCGCAGGGCGGGAACCGTCAGCACAGGCAACGCCGCCAGAAACGGCTACACCTCACTGCCCGGCATCGGCACACACCATCTTTCACTTGAAACAGGAAAGCAGAGCCGCAGTGAGATCATCGCTGCCACTGACAGGGGACTGCTTCTCAGCGGGGTTACCGGGTATGGCATAGACGCCGTCAGCGGCAACTTTAGCGGCGGCGCATCAGGGTTCTGGATCGAAAAGGGGGAGATTCTCTATCCGGTTGATGGACTGACAATCGCGGGAAGCGGCGATGCCATCCTCAACGGAATTGACATGATGGGCAATGACATTGACATGAACCGGTCATTTGCCGCACCCACCTTCAGGGTGGCTGAAATGCAGATAGGAGGGATGTAGTGCTGTTAAAGCCGGTGAATCCTACCCTCTCTGACAAGGCCCTTCAGGGCTGACTATGTCTCTTACAGGCAGGACCTGAGAGCAGATGATATATCAGGGTACCTGAAGCGGAACCCCGTTGCTGAAATACGGTCTGAGGAGATGCGGCTGCCCCTTGTGAGTACCACCGACATTTCGCCCAGTACCACCCTGAGCAGCCACACCGGCACATGGGGGAGGAATACGGGCAGCCCCTTGAGGCGGGCCACCTCACCCATCAGCTGGTCATGAGTCACATGATGCGGTGCCACGGCATTGTACGGACCAGTTAATGTGCTGTCTGATAGTGCCCTGTGATATATTCCGCAGAGGTCGTCAATGTGAATCCACGGAAAATACTGGTTGCCCGGTGAGAGCCTGACTATCAGTCCGGCCATGGCAGGAGCAGTCATCCTGTTCAACGCAGATCCTGACTGTGCCATCACCACCGCCGTACGCAGCTTAACCACCCTTACACCTGCCTCACTGAAGGGGTCGGAAGCTGCTTCCCATAAACGGCAAGTCTCTCCGAGGAAGTCTTTTGCCGGCGGATCATTCTCCGTAAAGGCATGTTCCGAAATCCCTGACCCGTAGTAATTTACTCCTGAAGCAGTTATGAATACAGATGGAGTTATGCCAAACCCTATGGTCATCCTGTAGATGAGATCACCGCTGATGGTTCGGCTGCGGATGATCTCCTTCTTCCGTGCTTCAGTCCATCTCCCCTGTCCGATATTTGATGCAGCCAGGTGAACAATGGCATCTCCCTCGCGGAATGCATTGACATCACAGTAGCCGCTCCCGGGATCCCATCTGAATGACCCGTACTTCTCCTTTTTTGTTTCTCCGCGGGTAAGATGCACAACCTCCCAACCGTCAGCGGCAAGGAGTGTGCTCAGGCGTGAGCCTATCAGGCCGGTGCCACCGGTTATTACAACCCTGTGCATTGACTATTCAAGAGATTCGATGATTTGAATTGCATCCCGTATGCATTTTTCGCATACTTTCTGCGTGAGCCCCCGGGTTTCTATATTCTTTTTTCCCTCAGGGTCATTAAGGTCTTCGCCAAGAAGTTCGGAGCAGATATCGGTACCATTTCGTTCGGTGAATATCCTGTTGAACTCCTTTACCCTGCCATATACCCTTGTCTTGTCACTCTCTTCCGGCAATCCGGGTGCCCCGTATGCCATCCCGAACCACAGATATGCCCCTGTCACGGCCCCGCAGGTCTTCTGCATCCTTCCCATTCCGCCACCAAATGCGGCCGCCACCCTGGCCGAATCACCGCTCTCTCCGGTAAATGCCATCAGTACCGACTGGGAACAGCTGTAACCATCCCTGAAGTACTTTATCCCCTTATCTGTTTTTTTCATTTACTTTTTTGTCAAAAATATTAAAAAAATCAAGTGGAGGCAGATTACCTTTTTGATATGATTTTGAAATACTCTACTTTTACGGCCTGCATTTGAACCATATAACACAGAGCATTTAAAATGGCAAACCAGAAGAAAATCAAAGGAGTGATAGGGATCCTGACAGGCGGCGGTGATGTACCGGGTCTTAACCCTGCTATCAGGGCTGTTACCATCAGGGCCAACAGGGAAGGATACAAGGTTATCGGGCTGCGGAGGGGCTGGGCCGGAATCCTTGAAATTATCAGGGATCCCAAAGCTGACAACAGCCAGTGTTTCCAGATCCTGACGGATGACATCGTGAACAGGGCCGGAAGGACAGGCGGCACATACCTCCACACATCACGCACCAGGCCAAGCCATGTATCAAAGAACAATGTGCCGGACCACCTTAAGGATACCTACAAGGATGAGATCAATGACATGACTCCCGAGGTGCTTAAAAACCTTGAATGGCTTGGTATTGACTATCTCATTCCGATCGGCGGTGATGACACCCTCAGCTACGGGGTCCATCTCTACAAGCAGGGGGTGAAAGTTGTTGCCATCCCGAAGACCATGGACAATGATGTCCCCGGAACTGACTACTGCATCGGTTTCAGCACCTGCGTCACACGTACCATACAGATGACCAACACACTGCGTACTTCGGCCGGTTCACATGAGCGTATCATGGTGCTTGAGGTGTTCGGAAGGTACGCCGGCTTCACTGCAATGCTTCCCACTATGGCAGGTGCAGCCAACAGGTGTGTAATTCCTGAATATAAATTTGATATTGAACAGCTTACCAGGCTCCTGGTTGAAGACCGCAACTCTAACCCCAGCCATTATTCCATAGTTCTTGTCTCAGAGGGTGCCCTTTACAAGGGTGGTGAAATGATATTTCAGGACAGTGAGAAAGATGCCTACGGCCATGCAAAGCTGGGAGGAATAGGTGACCTTGTCTCGGCTGAGATCAAGGAGCATACGGCAAAATACAATAATGGCAAAACAATTAACATAATCAACCAGAAGCTAGGATACATGGTTCGCGGAGGTGATCCTGACGCAGTTGACTCCATAGTTCCCATGGCATTCGGAAACCTGGCGCTTGACCTTATCATGAAGGGAATTCATGGCAGGGTGGTGGTGCTCAAGAACGGAAGGTATGACAACGTCCCCATCGATGTGGTCACTTCATCTAAAAAGGTGGTCAAGGTATCTGAATACTATAACACCGAAAGGCTCAGGCCATATTATTCCAATTTTGAGATGAAGCCATTCTTCCTTATGGCTGCAGAATATTGAAAAGGGCCCGGAAAGCTGTAATAAACAGAGTGATGCCCGCAATTACGAGGCATCACTTTTTTATTTTTGCTGCAGGATGAGCAAAAAAATAGATGGGATAGTGATTAAATCGACCGGAAGCCGGTACCGGGTTCTCGACGGGGACGGCATGGTCCATGAATGCCATCTCAGGGGCCGTTTCAGGGTCAGCGGTGTCCGTACCACCAATCCTCTGGCCGTGGGTGATCATGTCACGGTTGATATTGCCGAAGGAGTAATCGTGTCACTCTCCCCAAGAAGAAACTATATCATCCGCAGGGCATCTAACCTTTCGAGGGAATCACAGATAATTGCCGCAAATATTGACCAGGCAGTCCTCATAATTACGGTCAGAATGCCTGCAACACCTGTTGAATTCATTGACCGGTTCCTTGCAACCGCTGAAGCATACCGCATTCCGGCAATCCTGATAATCAACAAGACTGATCTTTACGGGGAAGAGGAGATGACTACCGCCCGCAGGATCAGGGCGGTTTATGAAAAAACAGGATATCTCGTCCTTATGATTTCCGCAACCGAAGATATCAGCCTCGAAGAAGTAAGCAACCTGCTGAAAAACAAAACCACCCTTATCTCAGGCAACTCAGGCGTAGGTAAAAGCACCCTGCTCAACAGGCTGAACCCGTCACTTGATCTCAGAACCGGTCCAATATCAGATTATCACGAACAGGGAAAACATATAACCACATTCCCGGAAATGCATCCTCTTCCCGGGGGTGGTTATGTGATTGATACACCGGGGATAAGAGGCTTCGGTGTCATTGACTTTGACCGCAGGGAGATTTACCACTTTTTCCCGGAAATCTTCAGGGTATCTTCAGGATGCAGGTTTCATAATTGCCTGCACCTTGATGAACCAGGCTGTGCAGTCACGGAAGCGGTATCCCGCAACGAAATAGAACCCTGGAGATACAAAAGCTACCTGAGCATGGTCCTTGAAGACAATGAAAAGTACAGATAAGCGTTATCCATTCGGGACATATTACCAATGAGAAGAACCTTCATTGCTGCATACAGCGCATTCGTGCTTTTGATGCTGGTAACGGCATTATTCTATTTCAGCCTTTACAGGAATCAGATTGAATATTCCAACAAACTGCTTGACAGGCAGGTAATGATTGCAGGCTCGGATGTTGACAATACGGGAATGTATATTATCAGCGACCTCAATGAAATAGATTTTTCTGAAGACATCACACTCTTTTTTTCTGATCCTGAAGTCAATGAGAGGGCTAAGGAAAAGATGAAGCTGTACTACTCCAGGTACGAGGACATAGTTGTCGGCCTTATGTTATACAACACGGACGGCGATGTATATACCCTGTTCAAGGATGAGGAAAGGAATTCATGGCTTGATGGTTCATACAGGGCACAGACGGTACCATACATCCATACCATGGAAAAACTCGAGGCTGAGCGTGACAGGTACAAGTACTACCTGCCTGTTCTCGCCAACGGCAAAGTGTTGGGCAACCTGGTGATAACCATTGACTTCAGCCGATTCTTTTCAGGAATATTTGCAAAATACAACCTGGAGCAGTATCAGTGGCAGTGGGTGGTGAATGATACCGGTGCAGTGGTCTTTGACAATCACCCGGGCGAGGTGAGTTACACCCACACTGACCGTCTTGCCAATGCCCTTGATCTCGGCAACTCGGGCAGGATTTCACATTCCATGAACATTGCCGGATCTGAGGAAGAGATATTGTCATCATACTACCCTGTTAATATTCTGGGGATTGACTTTGGTCTAGTTTTCTCGGCGCCAACGGAGTTCTTTCAGAAGGTCATTGTACGCAACTCCCTCATCCTTGGCCTGCTGACAATGTTCACCCTCCTTTTCGTGATTCTGATGTTCAGGGGGTTCATCCGGCGGCAATCGAAGCAGCTTGCCGGTAAGACCACATCGGAGACCAGCCTGCTCTCTATCCTTGACCAGATGCCTGTGGGGTTCATCATTTACAATGAAGGGAGAGAAATACTCAGAGCCAACAGGCAGGCAGCCATCCTGTTTTCATTTGAGGATGAAGCAGCCATGAAAGGGAAGCTTATGCCAGACCTGTCGGGAAATGAATACTCAAGCGATATTACTGCCCGATTCGGGCAGGGGAAGGTGATCAGGCTCCCGTCTCCCGGAGGGGAGAAAATCATTTTCCTGAACACTATTCCGGTAACCTTTGAAGGTGCCGGCAACACCCTTGATGCCCTCATTGACATAACCTCGCTGGAGCTTGCACGGCAACAGGAGGCTGATGCCAATATTGCGAAGTCAGAGATGCTTGCCAGGATGAGCTTTGAGATACGTACTCCGCTGAATGGCATTCTGGGTATGACAGAGATGCTGAACAGGGCCGATCTGCCTGAAGAGACAAAGGATATTGCCAGGCTTCTCAGACGTTCGGCAGACCTGCTTCTGAACATCATCAACGATATCTTCGATGTATCAAAGGTGGAAACAGGAAAAATGATCCTTGACGAGATCCCCTTCAGGCTCAGGGAGGAGGTGGCATACTGTATGAATCTCATCAGGCGTCAGAATCCGGAAGCACCTGTCAGATTTGAATCTGACATTGACCAGGCTGTACCCGAAAACCTGATCGGCGACCCGTACCGGCTCAGGCAGATTATCACAAATCTCATGAGCCACTCTGTTTCGGGCACCACTTCAGGAGAGATCAGGCTTGATTGCAGTGTCATTAAATCACTGGGAAACAGTTACACCCTTGGCTTCACCCTTACTGATACAGGCAACACGTATACCAGAGCTGAAATCAAAAAGCTTTTCGGTGACTACATAACCACCCTGAAAGAACGATCTGAATGGGCTGAAGATCTTAAGCTGGGTCCGGTGCTTGCCAGGCAGCTGACCGAACTGATGGGCGGCGAACTGACGGCCGAGAGCCCTGCAGGCAGGGATGCCTCCGGACGTGAGAGGGGGCTGAAGGTTTCATTTACTGTAAAGGTCCATCTCAATGAGAAGATAACCAAGAATATGGATCTCAGTACCTATACCGATCCTGCAGATATACGTACTCTTGTGATAACAGGCAGCCAGGGGCGTGATGATGACTTCCTCAGCATAATGCACAAGGTGGGACTGCCGGTATCGGTAACCAGCTTCCAGAAGCATACCGTATCCCAGATAAAGGCAGGTCTCCGCGCCGGCCAGGGCAGGAACATTCTCCTGGTGCTGTTCGACGAGCCTGACACCGACGGTTTTGTTGCGGCAAAATCGCTTATGGAAGAAGGCCTCGCGTCTGAACATATCGTAATGATGTTCACATCACGTGATCCTAAAGGACACTATGCAAGATGCGTCGATCTCGGTATTGACCATCTGCTGGTCAAGCCCTTTGCTGCCGAGGACCTGATGACCGTTCTTAAGGAACATTTTCCGGCATTGAGGGGGAGATCAGCCCGCCTTAACTCTGACAGGTCAGGTCTGCCTAATATACTTGTGGTTGATGACAACTATCTTAACAGGAAGGTTGTGGGATCACTGTTAAAGGTGCTTGGCGTACAGGCAGATTATGCCTCCGGCGCTGCCGAAGCAATTGACATGGCCAGGGAAAAATCCTATGACCTGATCCTGATGGACCTTATCATGCCGGAGATAGATGGTTTTGAAGCTGCCCGCACCATTCTCGGGTTTGACCGGAACACGCAGATAATAGCACTGTCGGCAGACAACATGCCGGAAACCAAGGTAAAGGTTGAGCAGAGCGGCATGAAGGAACTTCTTGCGAAACCGGTTACCGTCGAGGATCTGAGGCGGGTTATTGACAGGTATCACAAGCCCGAATAGGCAATGGCGTTTACACCTGACAGGCTGCCGGTTCATCAGTTCCTTCAACTTAGGAAAGTTATACCCCTGGCAGATGTAAGATCGCCGGGTGAATATGCTGCCGGCCACATTCCCGGAGCAGTCAGCATTCCCCTTTTTGATGATGCCCAGAGAGCCGAAGTGGGCATCATCTACAAAAATGAGGGGAGTAAAAATGCCGTTCTGCGCGGAATTGACCTTGCTGCCCCTGAAATGTCTGATAAGCTGAAACGGGGACTGGAGTTATCGTCGGGAGGCAGGCTTCTGCTCTATTGCTGGAGAGGCGGAATGCGTTCAGAGTCAATGGCCTGGCTGTTCTCTGTCGGCGGGATGGAACCGCTGTTACTCAGGGGAGGGTATAAGGCGTACAGGAGCTTTATCCTCGAAGAGCTGGGCAGGAGAAGAAATTACCTTATCCTCGGAGGGCTTACAGGCAGCGGGAAAACCGGCATCCTCAGGAAGATGAAGACGACAGGCGCCCAGGTGACAGACCTCGAGCGACTGGCCTCGCACAGGGGATCAGCATTCGGGGCACTGGGGCAGGCGCCGCAGCCATCATCGGAACACTTTGCAAACCTTCTTTACGATGACCTGTCCGGCTTGAGTGAGGATGAACCTGTCTGGCTTGAGGATGAAAGCCGCAACATCGGCACGGTATTCATGCCTGACTGTTTTTTTGCCCGTATGCAGACCGCCCCTGTGATTGCCCTGATGATGAGCATCGATACACGAATGCCAAGACTGATCAGGGAATATACCTCCTTCCCCGTGGAAGAGATAATGTCATCAGTCATGAAGATTTCAAAGAGACTGGGAGGTGACAGAACCCGCGAGGCTATCCAAGCCCTGAAGGGTGGCGATTACCAAACTGCAATCAGAATTACCCTGGAATATTATGACAGGTCGTATCATTATGGCCTGTCAAAGAGACCTGAAGGCCAGGTTATATATATTAATACTGAAACTGATGACGAGGCCGTAAACGCAGCCCTGGTGATGGAGGCAGCTGAAAGGCTGCGGTAAGTTCAATCCGTTTTCAGGGAGGAAGCATCAACCCGGCGGAATACCTTGTCAGCTCGCCTTGCCTGGCTGTTGATTTTAACAGAACAGAGTTCTCCCTTCCTGACGGTTGCTGACTCTTTTTCAAAAGCATCCCTGAGTTCACTGACAGTTATTTCAATGATGCCGGTTGAAGGGCCGGTGATGACCAGGTCATCGCCGACAGAGATATCTCCCGTTTCAAGCCTGATCTCGGCAACAGCCGGTTTTGCAAAGTAGTTTGTTACTTTTCCCAGGTAGATTTTCCTTTTCGTGGCTGCAGATCCGTAGGTTGTGGTCCACTCACCCAGCCGTTGCCCGAGGTAATAACCATCCCAGAAACCCCTGTTGAATACTGTTACGAGCTGCTTCATCCATCCCTCCGCTTTCTCCTTCCCGAAGGAGCCGTCAGCAACAGCGGCTGCCGCCTCACTGTAGCACCTTGTGACCGTTTTAACATATTCCGGCGGCCTGGCCCGGCCCTCTATCTTCAGAACGCGAGCACCTGCATCAATTATCTGGTCAAGGAATCCAATTGTGCACAGGTCTTTTGGAGACATTATGTACTGATTGTCAATGTCCAGCTCATAGCCTGTTTCCCTGTCAGTTACGGTGTAACCCCGCCTGCAGGTCTGGTAGCAGTTACCCCTGTTGGCCGAAGTGTTGTATTCATGAAGGCTGAGGTAGCATTTTCCTGAGACAGCCATGCATAGCGCACCGTGGACAAACATTTCGAGCCTGACCAGATCACCCCGTGGCCCGCGTATATCATTACTTACGATGGAGTCATGTATTTTTTTTACCTGCTGCAGGTTAAGCTCTCTTGACAGAACTGCCACATCAGCCCATTGGGAATAAAATCTGAGTGATCCAGTATTTGAAATATTGAGCTGTGTGGAGAGATGCACCTCTATCCCTGCCTCCCTGGCTGCCAGAATTGCTGCCTGATCAGTCGCAATCACTGCGTTAATTCCTGCCTGTGACGCGGCCTTAAGCACAACATTCATTTCATCTGTCTCCTCGTCGTAAACCACGATATTCAGGGTAAGATAGCTCTTCAGACCATTGTCCCTGCAGAGAGTGGCAACAGCCGGCAGATCAGCCGTAGTGAAGTTATGAGATGAACGGGCCCGCATGTTCAGCTTCTCAACGCCGAAATATACAGAGTCAGCGCCGCCCTGTATTGCTGCCCTGAGCGACTCCCATGATCCTGCCGGGGCCATAATCTCTATGTCACTTCGCTTTATCATCACTTAATTCTGTCAGCCCGGCTTCTTCAGCATTATGCGCATGCAGCAACCGTGTCCGGGCTCTGAACGGAGCACAAATATCCTTCCCTTGTGATATTCCTCAACAATCCTTTTTGAGAGTGAGAGGCCAAGTCCCCAGCCACGCTCCCTGGTTGTATAGCCGGGCTTGAAAATCGTTTTGAAATCCTTCCTCGGAACTCCTTTCCCGGTATCCTCAACATCAATAAAGGCCTCTTGGCCTGTTTCTGTAAGTCTTATGGTGATTTTACCGCTCCCTTTCATGGCGTCAGCCGAGTTCTTGACAAGGTTTTCAATCACCCAGCCGAGCAGAACAGAATTAAATGGCACAGAAATGGTTCCTGGCATCTCATTCTGCACATTAAGGTCAATTGTTGAGGCTATCCGTTTTCTGAGATATGATGCAGTTGTCTCAGCCAGCTCAGACAGGTCACCAGGCTGCAGTTTTGGTTTTGATCCTATGAGTGAGAATCTCTCTGCAACTCTGCTGAGCCGTTCCACATCTGCAGGGAGCTCCTCCGCTATATCGGTACCAGGGTACCTGTTGCTGATAATCTCACTCCAGGCTGACAATGAAGATGTTGGAGTCCCAAGCTGATGAGCGGTCTCCCTTGACAGCCCCACCCATACCTGGTTCTGTTCGGCCATTCTTGATGAACTGAAGGCAACGTAGGCAACCCCGATGAAAAGCAGAATCACTGCCAGCTGCACATAGGGATAGACCCGAAGCTGGCGCAGCAGGGTGCTTTCCCGGTAATAAAGCTGGTTAACGATTCCGTTGGGCAGTTCAATTGAAATGGGATCATTCCTTTTGGCCATCCGCTTCAGTTCCCGTACCATCGCCAGGGTGTCTGTAGCCATGGCTGAAGGGAGATTCCGCTGTGAAATGATACTCTCCTCCTCGTCAATAAGTATCACCGGCACGGTGGTATTGTCCTCTATGATGCTGAACAGGAACTCGAAGTCGTCAGAAGTGACCAGCCTGCGGGTGGCTTCCGCCCACTGCTCAGCCTTCTTGCGCTCTTCTTTCTTTAACCTGTCTACCAGGTCATGGGTGTAGATCAGTGACCCGAGACCGATGATCACCGCGAATATCAGAAGCAGTACCTTCCACAGCAGTCTTTTCCGGTAGATGTCCATGGGTTATTTTTTCTTTTTTAACAGGATCCTGATAGGACTCTCCTTCACCGCCTCCTGTTGCTGTTCAGTGGCTGCAGGTTGCTCCCTGCCCTCCTCCCAGGTAATGGTGAATTTTGGTTTGCTTTCCTGTGGCCTTGTGCGGGTCGTGTCTGTCTCATACCATCCGTACTCCTCATTCAGGATTCCCTTCAGGGACTGCTTTTCAATGGCAATATCACTTTTAATATTGTCCTGTGCCTGCCCGAAGTCATAACCCACACTTATCTTGTCGTTTATGCATTCTATCTTCAGAGGAACTGTAGCCTTTCCGCTGCCGTCTACCCTGACCTGCCCGAAAGAACTTACACCCCGGTTTCTCTCCCTTGCCTTGCGGCTGAGGACCTCTGAGAGAAGGAGCCTTACATGATACGAATAATCGCCGTCAAAGCCATGGGTGCCATAGGCGGTAAAATTGACAGCCGAGGAGTTGATCAGCATTTTTGGGATCGATACTGTACCGTTGTTGATGTAAAGGTCATTCTCAAGTTTCGAGAAGCTGATGTCCTTAAGCTCGTCCAGGTCAAGATACGATGAAAGACTTTCCGCAGGCGCAAAATTAACCAGCCTCCCTTCATTGATGAGCAGATGAGCCTCTGCAACCATTGCCTTCCGTAATACCTTGTAGTTACCGTCGAGCGGCGCAAGAAGTGCCAGATTTCCTGTCAGCCTGCCCCGGAGGTTATCATTGACAATGAAATCCTGCCCGAAATTATTGAATGCCGTGAATGCCTTATTGATATCTATGCCCCTGACATTCAGATTGGTTCTCGTGATGTAACCGCCATCCTTCTGCTTGCTTAACATAAATTCACCCGTAAGCGAGCCGTCAAGCCCTTCTGCCTTTGCCTCCCCGAAGGTGATTACATAAGGCTTGTATATAAGCCTGCTGCTGAAGCCTGCAGCCCTGAAATTATTGAATATCAGGCTGTCAGCTCTGATGGCGACAGAGGCTGTAACATCTGCCGGGAACAGGTCTGACGGTTTATCTTCGGTCGCTGCCGTATCTCTTTTTTCTGCAATGAACATTGAGGTGACAAGCCTGTCTGTGTGCAAATTACCACTTATATCCAATATTTCGGGCCTTCCTGACACCCAGGGGACAAAGTTTTTCAGAACGGCGTTGAGAGTGAAACGCTGATCCCGGTAGTTGAAGGAAAGGCTGTCGGCAATAAGGTCATTTTTTACGGTAAGGGAGCCATTGACGTTTGTCAATATCAGTTTCCTGTCAGCCAATGACGCTCCGAAATTTTTGAAATTCAGTGAAATATCTGGTTTCATGAATGGAAGGGCATCCGCCACCCGGCTGCTGTCGGGAATGATTCCCGAGAGGCGAACGCTTCCTGATACCGATCCGGTCTGATTCTCTATGTAGCCTGACCTGAAGATCCGTCCCAGGTCATTAAAGTCGAGGTCGCCGTCGAGCGCAAGAGTGACATGTGGCCTGTTCAGGTTATTGAGCATGAACGAACCCCTGACCGAGGCAGAACCAAAACCGGCGGTGAGGTTATCCATGGTGAAGCGGAATGTTTCTGCGGAATTATGATCCCCGTTGGTAATGGCGCCATTGAATTCCAGGTTATTGACCCTGAAACCGCTGGCGGAGTGATTCATCTTTCCGCCCGAGAGGCCGTAATTGATTTCGATGTGGGGTTTACCGGCCTCACCATATTGACCTGTAATAGCGCATTTAAGGTCAATGATACCTACCGGGGAGAAATTGCCGGTAAAAGCACGCCATTTATCAGGCAGGCGTGAAATCAGGGATGAAATGCTTATTTTCTTTCCCTCAATGCTGATATTCAGGGTTGATGCTGAATAGTTGACATTGCCGGTAATGTCAAATTTCAGGTCGGCAATGGCAAGTGACCCTCTGGCCACCGAAAGAGAGTTGGGCGATTTCCGCAACCTGATGCCTGCTTCCACCGGAATATCCCTGAATGTTGTGTTTTCAATGCTGGCCGAGTCCAATAAAGCATTCAGGCTGGTATTCAGATAAATACCGGTACGGAAGATTTCTCCGCCCAGGTTGGCCTGGTTTACCCTGCCTGAGACCCTTATTCCCGAGCTGCGGTCACTGAATACAGCCCTTATATTTGAGGCCGTAATGTTTTTCAGCCTGACGTTTTTGCCGTCTTCTTTTTTTTCAGTGAAAACCTCGTAATTGATATCACCCCGCTTGTCAGTGAGCAGGTTCACCTCTCCGTCCCTGGCTGTAATAGACTTCACCGCCACGGTACCTGTAAGGAGAGAGGGCATCGACACGGTAAGTGACAGCGAGGAGGCATAGAGGAGAGTATCGAGGTTTTCAAACCTGAATTGTGTCCTGTCATAAAAAGGGGAAGGTTCAACCAGCAGGCCGATGAACTTAACAGTGATGTTTGGGAATGATTCGAATATTGTTATACGCAGGTCACCATATGAGATTTTTGTGTTGACGCTCTCATTGACCTTCCTTGTAAGGGCCCCGGTCAGCTTATCCTGGTTCAGGACGGCATAAAGGCCTGGTACCATTATGGCCAGCAGCAGAAATCCTCCGGCAAAAAGCGCTATTTTCCGAACTAGTCTCATAGCCCCTTAAGGCGCAGTTGATTATTTCCCGGCTTTTTTCAGCAGGAAGGAGAGGTCCGCTCCGGGCTGCATCTCCAGTGGCTGGCTGCCATACCTGAAGATGCGTGCGTTGCGCGGACCGATGAGTGACAGCTTCCTGTTTTCCAGAAGGAACATTGTCCCCTCGCGCAGCCCTGCAACAAAAACCTCCCTGTTTACGGCGATGAATTCCTCAATCCTCTGTTCCCGCGTCTCACCTGCATGACCCTGGGGATTGGCATCGAGGTAATGAGGATTGATCTGGAATGGGATCAGTCCGAAGGCTTTCGGTGATGAGGGCATGGTGACAGGCATGTCATTGGTGGTCATTATTGTCGGGCATGTCACGTTTGAACCTGCACTCCAGCCGATGTAGGGGGTACCGCCAAGAACCTTTTTTCTTACCGGGTCAATCAGTTTGTTCTCCCTGAGGCACCTGAGAAGCATCCATGTGTTGCCTCCTCCGACAACAATTGCCGGTGCCTCCATGACAGCTTTTACCGGATCCCTGAAACGATGGATGGAGACAACATCATGCCCCACCTCGTTAAAGCGGCTTTTAACCTTCTCCTCATACGCATCATATGAAAATGTTACTGCTGCATAGGGGATGAAAAGGGCCTTTACCTTCCTGCTTCCCAGGAAATCCCTGATATTGTTCTTCGGATAATCGAGATATGCCTCCCCGGCATTTGTTGAATTGCTGATAAGAAGTAGTCTCATTTCTCTCTGGTTATTAATTGTTTTACAGGGTCAGAATCATGACTCCCGTTCCACTGTTTCAACGTCCCAAACTTACATAAAATCACCCGATTTTGTACAGTAAGCCGACAGACCGGTTTGTGCCAGGAAGATAAATAAAAAAAGAGAGGGCATTATTGCGAACACCCTCTCACAGAAAACCTGTTAATCCGGCCTGTCAGTCGTTGAAAGTCAGGGCAATGCCTATCTCGAAGGGATAGAGTTCAGGTCCCTTGCCTTTCTCGAACATGGGCGACAGGTAGCAGGTGCCGTACACCTGAACCATCTCGTATCCCGCCCTGGCGGTGACGCCGTACCTCAGGACGTTGAGGTTGAAGTCGTCACGGTTTTTGTCTTTCTGTTTCCCGTCATCGTAGTAGACAACCTTTGTATGCGATCCCAGTTTTACTGCCCCGATTACTCCCGCACCGAGGTTGATGGCGCTTCCGTATGAAACGGGAATCTGTACCTCCAGCATTACCGGAATGAACCCGTAAACGGTAGCCAGCTTGCTCTTTTCATACCGTATCGGTTCTGCTGGTAAGGCAGGTGTGATATTTCCTTCACCGTCAACCACGATGGTATTGTTTCCGTCAAAACGGTAGTTGTTAAAATTTATGCCCAGTCCGGTAACAATTCCGAAATGACTTGTGAAACCGAGGTTTACCGGAGGAAAGACAAAATTGAAGCAGGTTGATTTGGCCGTGTTGAGGTCAAGATAACCTTCAAGGGGAACATCATTGTTCAGCCATCTGCCGGTTGAAAAGCTGTTGAATCCCAGCTCCGGGCCGCCCAGGTGGCCCCTGAAACGCTTGCGGCTGTGTCCTGAATAGGTTAGATCCTCCTCAATCCTGACCTCCGTATTGTCATTCTCGCTGATCACCTTGACGGCTTTCTTGCCGATCCTGATAACGGTTTCGTCACCTGTATCCTCAATGGTAACAACTTCACCGATTTTTACCCGGGAGGTATCGCCTTCTTTTTCCTCAATGGCTGCCAGGTCCTCTTCAGGCTCATTCAATGCCTCCAGGTCCTCTTCAATGGCAACCAGGGTGTCCGGCAGGGTGGTCTTTTCTGTCTGCTGTTCAAGCTGTTCAAGCTCCTTTAGTTTCTGTTCCTTCTCCTGCGCCATTGAGGGTAAGAGCATGGAAACGATCAGTGCGGATGAAATCAGTATTCTTTTCATGGATTGAAAATTTTTGTTGTTTAATGCTGTGACGAGCATCACTGCCGGAAAGTTACACTCACGGCGTGGATTTGTTCAAAGGTTTTGTAAAAGAGAGGAGTGAAGAGCTGAAACTCACTGCCACCGGGTCGCCGGACTTGTTGCTTACCTGATCCAGCTCCATCTCCCATCCGAGGATGGTATTTATTCCGTTGATACAGCCGTTTGCAATCATATAACCGTCAATCTGTTTCTCCCTGCCTGTCACCGCGCTTGCCAGGAAGGAGATGCTCCTGAGCATCCAGTTCTTTTCTTCCCTCAGGATTACTGAACGGCTGACGCCTGCCGGAGTGATGGTTGCCAGGCTCATCTCAGTCGCTGATCCAACAGCAGGTATAACTGCATAGCCATGCAGGGGTACCGGTGGCGTGGTTCGGTCTATTGTGGATTCTGTTCTATCCCGGGAAGTAACCTGATCTGAATAGATGACCTGGCTGGCAGCAAGTAACTGATTTGCAGACATGGCGTTATCGCCAGGGATGACCTGATCGCCGTTGATGACCTGATTACCGTTGATGCTGTTTTTTCTTGAAGCGACCGCTGTTAAGGCCTGATGGCTGGTTGTCGCAGGACCGTCATTTCTAATAACCGGAAGTGCCCCGGGAATCTCTGCAACTGTCATGGTTGTCGTTCCGGTTGTGCGGGCCGGGTTGTTCAGGGTTTTCAGCCTTGCCCCTGCCGGACCGTACAGAATAAGCACAAGCATTGCAGCTGCTGCGAGAATGGCCGGTATGATTGTTCGCCTCAGCGCTGTTTTTGCGGGTGAATTCCTGAGAGACCCTCTCATTCCGGGCCAGTTTTCATTTCCAGGTGCAAGACGGAGGCTGTGGAAGCTATTGGCACGTTCCCTTTTACCCGGAGCGGAAGCAATCACCGATTCCAGCTCGGTCAGCGCATCTCCGGAAAGTGCATCTTCTGCCCATGCTGCTGCCAGCAGGTCAAACTGTTCATCGGTCAGCTCTTCCGGTCTGCGGAGAAGACTGTGACCTGGCGGCATCCGTTCGCCGGAAGGTGTCAGCCGGGGGAATTCCAAATCTTCCGTCATTGCCATACCGATGTCTTTACAAGATAGTTTCTGAGAGCCATACGTCCCCTGAAAATATAAGTTTTGACCTGTGCCTCGGATAAACCGGTTATTTCACCGATCTCCTTATAGTTGTATCCTTCATAGTCACGAAGCAGAATGACCGAACGCTGCGCTGCAGGGAGTGTCTCCAGCGCCTTGTGAAGCACCTCGTTCAGGTCGCTGCTGCTCTCTTCCGCAAAGAGGGAGCTGTCATCATAGCACTCAAGATCAACAAGCCTGGAATCTTTCCTTATTACATCAATCATCCGGTTGTAAGCGGTGGAGAAGAGCCATGATCTGGCAGCGCCGTACTCTATTTCAGTAACGCACCGCCACAACTTCTCGTATGTATCCTGTACGATATCGTCAGCCCTGTGGCTGTCCCTGATACTGCGGAGAATAAACCGGTAGACATGGTCACCGAACTCCCTTACGGCGTTATTGTACTCTTTTACGGTCATTCAGGTCAATGCACTGACATCATAAAGACGGCCGTCACATCCCGTATGTTACAGGCAAGGCAAAAAAAACAAATACAGAAGTAAAATCTTCAGGAAAGTTACAGAATTCCTTCCGGATTGCCGGATTGAAAAAGGCTGCCCTGGCGGGACAGCCTTCATAAACTTATCATGTCAGTCCTTTATTTTGGCTGGTATACCCTGACCCAGTCAACCTCCATCGATGAGATGCCACCCACTGGTTTGTCAACGCCGCCGGCAAGGTTGATGTACATCGGTTCCTGGGGTACACCGGTGGTCTGGCGCATCACCTCGACACCGTTTATCTTCCATACGAGGGCATCAGAAGTCCAATCCAGGGTATAGATATAGAAATCAGAAAGATACTTTGATCCTATGTTCTTCTTCAGGTGGTTGCCGTTTGTGGTGAAGAGATCAAACCATACCTTGCCATGTCCTGACCTGCAAATATCTACATGGGGTGTGATTTTGTCACCGATCAGCCAGAAGGCGTTGCGGACATGATGGTCTGTAAGCTTTATCTTGGCTGAGAATGTGCCGTACTTCTGCCTGAATGATGCACCTGTGTTCACAATTCCGGAAGTGAAGGCAAATTCCTTTGTATAGAATCCTTTTGTCGGATCCCAGACCTTGCCTGTAGTCTTCTGGGGTTTTGTGATGATACGCAGCACACCATGACGTACCTCGAAATTGTCAGACGGGGTATAGCACTGCAGGTCTGTGGCGATGCTGTAACTGTCATGCAGAAGTTTTTCGCCCCAGAAGTATTTGTTGAGCCACTTGCTGCTGTCGGGTGCCGTTCCGTCGAATTCATCGCTGAAGGTCAGCACCCTGTTTTTAAGTATATCAAACTTGTTCGAATCCTTTACGCTGAAATACCACTTGATGTCCGGCGAGTTTTTAAGCGTTTCGTACTCTTTCAGTTCTTTGAACATCTCGCTCTTTTCAAACCGGCGCTTGTCAAGCAGGTACTCCTTCCTTTCGTTGAACTCCTTTGTTTTCAGGTACTCCTGTAGTTCATAAAATCTTTTCAGCCGTGCAGAATCCTTGACCTGAACCCAGTTGTGATATTCCTTAGAGTCACGGAATTTGTAAAAGCTGACAATATCCGATGCCCCCTTTTTGGTTTTGAACTCCTGCAGTTTCTGATATTCGGGAGTGTCCTTGAAGGTAACCGGCTTCATATTCTTCTTCAGCAGGAATGCTGATGAGGTGACCAGGGCCTGAAGCTCCGAGAATCTCTTCACCTTCTCCGGATTGAGATTTTTCTTCACCTCCTTGTCGCCCTTCAGTTTCTTGAATTCCAGCCATTTACCATATTCTTCGGTATCTTTGAAAGTGACGGGCTTCATCCTCTCCTTCTGTTTGAATTCAGGCGACTGCACGAAGAGCTGCAGGTCTTCGATATCCTTGATCCTTGATGATCCGTCAAGCGACTGGAAGTTTTTCAGGAGAGCGCTCCCCTCGGTTTTGAAATATGATACAATGTCTTTTGCTTTTTTCAGGCCGAAATATTCTGTTTCCCTGGCATGCTCCTCCGAGCCTTTGTAGGCAAGTGATTCTATCTCCTTCTTCTTCTGCCTGAATCCGGCAGAGTTGACGCTCTCGTGAAGCCGTGTGTATTTTGCCAGTGCTTCCGAGCCGGCGAAGGCAATCATTTTTTCATACTCGGCAATCAGAGCCTTCTCTTCCTGTTCAATTTTGGAGGTTGAGGGGATCATCCCCAGCATCAGCTTTAAGGTTGACATTGCAGGTTGCTTTTTGGTATAGTTCCGATAAAGTTAAATATCTTTCAAACATTATAGTCGCATCGGCCAATTATTTGTTAATTAGGCATTAACAAACAAAATCGGACCGGTTGCGACAATTGGTTTATTTTCAACAGAATAAAAACGGATGAAAAAGCTCATTATTGTTACAGTCATCATAATGCTGGCCTCCTGTGCCATTGTGAAGCAAGAAACCGCACCTGTTTCTGAGGATCAGGATCATTTGATACTTGCGACGCTGTGGTATCAGAAATCGGCCGAGATGCGGGCCCTTTACTACCAGTGCTTCAGAAATGCGGAGACCGCGATTACACAGAACCTTGCATTGGCAGGCCACACCACACCTGTGACGGGCACTCCGGCACCGGAAGGCACTGTACTTTCAGGAGACAGAAAACCTCCCGCGGTGGTCCTTGACATCGACGAGACACTGCTCGACAATTCCCCTTTCCAGGGATGGCAGGTGCTTGAGAAGAAGTCGTTCAACAATGACGACTGGTTCCGGTGGGTTGAGCTTGCCCGGGCCAGACCCCTCCCGGGCGCTGTGGATTTCACCAGGTATGCCGATTCAATGGGGGTGGAGGTATTCTATGTCTCAAACAGAACCGTACAGGAGATGGGGCCCACAATTGAAAACATGGCAGAATGGGGATTTGTCAATGCAGACAGCGCCCATATGCTGCTGAAGGAAACAACCTCCTCAAAAGTGGAAAGGCGGGCTTTGATAGAAAAGCATTATGAGATACTGCTGCTCGTAGGAGACAACCTTGCCGACCACAGCGGCATCTACGAGAAACGGGGACCTGACCTTGGTTTTGAAGCTGTTGATGCCGACCGCCGGCTCTTCGGCACAAAATACATTGTGTTGCCCAATCCCATGTACGGAAACTGGCTCAATGACCTTCTGCGGTCAGCCCCCGGCAGCACAGAACGGGAAAAGCTTGTCAGGCTGCTTGAAACATTTTGAAGACTTCCTGCTCTGATGATTATGGTATAATCACAATTAACTGAGCAAATTCAATTTTCCTGATCGATTTGGATTGTATTCACTTAAGTCATTATAAATAACCCCGTTACGCTAATGACTATAAAAATAGACGAAAAACTCATAAAAACTTGCGCGTCTATAAATATAGTCGTATATTTGCATTGAAGGATTGATTGAGAAGCGGTGTCCGGCAGCGGGCATTGACACAATATTATTAAGAATTGAAAGCATGCAACTGACGAAGGCTGAAGAACAGATAATGCAGATTTTATGGGATCTGGAAGAGGGAGTCGTGAAGGATATCAGGGAAAAATTTGACGATCCGAAGCCGGCAAGAAACACAATTTCGACAGTACTGAAAGTGCTGGAAAAGAAGGGTTATGTGGATCACCGGGCCTATGCGAATGTATTCCTTTATTATCCGCTTGTTTCGAAACGGGAGTACTCAAAGCATCAGCTGTTCGGGCTGCTTGAGGGGTACTTCAACAATTCATTTCCTGCAATGACATCATTCTTTGCAAGGGAGAAGAATCTTTCGGTAAAGGACCTGGACAGGATACTTAAGGAGGCCAGGGAAGAGCTAAACGATGACCAACAGGAATAAAATATGGAACAGGCTGCAATTTACATTTTAAAGTCGGCTGCATGGCTGGCAGGCTTTGCGCTGATATATCTTCTTTTTCTCAGGAATGAGAGGTTCTTAAGGCTTAAGAGGGCATACCTGGTTGCCGGGATTCTGCTATCTCTCATGCTTCCCTTCGTAACTTTGCATTACAGGGTTGAACTGCCGGCGCCGGTGGTCCAGGAAACGCAGGTTGCATCGATGGCTCAGACACCGGTGCCTGAAGTTGATACGGTGCATCATGATCAGAAATCCCCCGCTGGTCTTTTCCTGATGGTCTATGCCTGTGGAATGATTCTTTTTCTGGTCCGGACCCTGCTCCATTTCTTTAGGCTTTATCATGCGTTAAGGACAGGATCTGTGATCAGGACAGGTGATGCCGTGATGGTCAGAACTGAAAAATATACCTCCGCTTTCTCATTTTTCAATTATGTTTTCATCAATCCTTCAGTGAGTGAGCGGGAGGCCAGGGAGATCCTGAACCATGAAATGGTGCACCTCAGACAGAAACACTGGTTCGATCTCCTGCTTGTTGAGATGATGAGCCTGATACAATGGATGAATCCGTTCGTATGGATCTACTCCGCGCTGGTCAGGCAGAATCACGAAAATCTTGCCGACGAGGAGGCTCTGCAGAACACATCTGACCCGGCAGGATACAGGGCGGCTCTTCTCAACCAGGTTTTCAACGCCAGGCTGATCAGCCTCTCAAATTCATTCAACTTTTCGTTTTACACAAACAGATTTGAAATGATGAAAAAGAAAACTTATTCTCCATACAGGAAGCTGAAACTGCTTCTTGTGTTGCCTCTTACGGCAGGAATTTTGTTTGCATTTGCATCTCCCAGGTATGTCTATCAGGAAACAACAGGTATGTCTGAGTTAATTATCAGTCAGCCTGCACCCCTGATCCAGAATACTGTCAGGGGAGTAGTTTACCGTGAAGACGGCACACCGTTCCCCGGAGTAAATGTTAATGTATCCGGAACCTCCCTTTCAGTGAGTACCGATGCTTCAGGCCGCTTTGAATTCAAAGGCATTCCTGAAAATGTGATACTGGTTTTTACTTATAAAGGCTATAAGTATCTGCCGCTTAATCCTGTTACTGACAAGGAGATGATAGTCAGGATGGAACCTGACCCCGATTATGTTGACCCCTCCACAGTGAAGACGGATGCTTCAGCAAAACAGAAGCCGAAGCAGCTGGTAGTCGTAGATGGCGTAATTACTGATCTTACCCTCTCTGAGGTTATGGAGAAGATGGGGAATGATTTGGGAATAGCAAAGGCCCTGACATTTAATGAGGCCAGGGAAAAGTATGGAGAGAAGGGAGCTGCCGGCGTTATGGAAATATATTCCAGGGAAAAAGCCAGAGAACTGGGCATGACTGTTCCTCTTCGCAGGACATCACGAAACGATTTTCCGACATTCAGTGGCAGTTTTTATACTGCGTTTAACGATTGGGTGATAAGCCGCGTCAAATATCCTCCGGAGGCCACTGCAGCCGGAATAGAGGGCTGGGCTCATGTCAGCTTTACTGTTGAGCCGGACGGTACGGTAAGCAATGTAAAACCCAAAGGAACAACCAATCCTGTTCTTGCCAATGCCCTGGCAGAAGTGATCAAAACCTCTCCACTGTGGGAGCCTCCGAAGAATCCGGGCATGAATGAACCATTTACCTCCGAGATCACTGCTAAATTCTCGCTGCCTGACAAGGTGGGCGGAGGGGAAATATTTGTTGTGGTTGAAAAAATGCCGGCATATCCGGGTGGTGATGAAGCCCTGTTCAGATTCATATATGAAAATGTCAGCTATCCGCCTGAAGCCAGGGAACGGGGTATACAGGGAAAAGTCATCCTGAGGTTTGTTGTCACTTCTGATGGGTCAGTCGAAGATGTCACAGTTGTAAGGGGAATTGACCCCCTGCTTGATGCAGAAGCAGTAAGGGTAATGAGTCTTCTTCCCGACTGGACACCCGGAACGCAGGGTGGTAAGCCTGTCAACGTATGGTATTCTGTCCCGATCTCCTTCACGCTATCCACCGGTGAGAAAACGCAGGAGCTATTTTAATCCGGTACTGTCTTAATTTAAAAGTCCGGGAGATGATCTCTCCCGGATTTTTTTAATTAATGGAAGCATATAGGTCTGGCTGTCAGCCCTCATTGGGCTTCGCTGTCATTCGCCTCGCCGCAATTCATTGTCGACTAATGAAATACCACTAAATTTATAAAGAATTACTGAATTAGCCAATAATTGAATATATTGTAATTAATCATGCAAATTAAAATATTTGGTTTAAATTTGCATTAACAGATAAATTGCCATGTATATAAATAGATTGCTTGAAGGTGAAATCAGACTTTCACTTGAGAATGTGCCTGTGACAGCAATAATTGGTCCGAGACAATGCGGAAAATCGACCCTTGCAAGGCACATTACAGGTGAAATGGATAATTCTGTTTTCCTGGATCTTGAAAAGCCCTCGGATCTGGCAAAACTTGATAATCCTGAATGGTATCTTTCATCACAGAGGAATAACCTGATTATCCTGGATGAGATTCAGAGAAAGCCCGACTTATTTCCCCTTATAAGAAGCCTTGCCGACGAGTGGCATCAGAATGGCAAATTCCTGATCCTGGGGTCTGCTTCACGTGAACTGCTCAGACAGTCGTCGGAATCATTGGCCGGAAGAATTTCATACCGAAAGCTTACTCCTTTACTGTGGAATGAGATTTACACAGATTACAATCTGGAGACCTACATGCTGAGAGGTGGTTTTCCCAGGAGCTTACTTAATAAAAATGAAAAAATGTCAGCAGCCTGGATCGATGATTTTATCACAACCTTCATTGAACGCGATCTTTTATTCTGGGCAGGGATCGCACCATCAGCAATGAGAAGACTGTGGCAGATGCTGGCACATAATAACGGACAAACAGTTAATTACTCTTCACTTGGGAATTCACTGGGAGTAAGCAATACAACAGTCAAAAACTATGTTGATCTCCTTGAAGGAACATATATGCTGGAGATTGTTCCACCGTACTATAAAAACTTCGGAAAGCGGATTGTCAAAGCTCCTAAAGTTTACATAGCCGACAATGGTTTGACAACCAGATTACTTCAGCTTTCGGGCTTTGATCAGATTTCCGGTCACCCGGTTTTTGGCTCTCTGTGGGAGGCGTTGGTGCTTGCTAATCTGAAAGGGAACTTCAGGGAAGCAAATTGTCATTTCTTCAGTACCAGTAACGGGGCTGAAATCGATTTTGTAACAGAGATAAACAATAAACGAATAGCCATTGAGTGCAAGGCTACCCCTTCCCCAACACTGACAAGAGGGAACTATTCCGCAATTGAGACCATAAAACCAGATCATGTCTTTGTCGCTGCACCAGTGGACAGAGGATGGCCCATGACCAAAGGTATCGAGGTGGTATCTGTTAATGAACTGATTGAAAGGCTAGGGCGTTTATAACCCGGCTTTCATTCGTTGTCATCAGGCTCAAATTTTCCGGATATAATTCATTGTTAACAAACAAATTATTGCTGAATGAATCGCCTCCGCTGAAGTTTGGACGGGACATACTTAAAATTCTTTTCAAAAATTTGCTTTTTCATAAATAATGTTTTATCTTTGACCGACCGTTCAGTCATAAAAACGGTTTTTTATAGGGGGAACTATTGGTTAACCGGTCATTCAAAAAAAGAAGAAGATGTCACCAAGAACTCCGGATCAGTTTGAGGGGATGAGGGAAGAGAAGAAAAGCCTCATCATGGACACTGCACTGGAACAATTCTCCAACCAGGGGTTCCAGTCTACAACCATCACCCAGATAGCCAGGCATGCCGGTATTTCAAAGGGATTGATGTACAACTATTTCAAGAGCAAGGAGGACCTCCTCGCCGCTATCATTAACCGTTCCCTGGCTGATATATACACCAGCTTCAATCCTGACCATGACAGCCTGCTTACCACGGAGGAGTTTGAGCTTTTTATCCGGAAGGTTTTCAATCTGTTCCGCGAGAAAAGGCAGTTCTGGAAGCTGATCTACAGGGTGATGCTGCAGCAGGGGGTGTATGAAAACCTGCTCAGTGACCCGGCAAACTCCTTCAGGGTCGGAGAGATGTCACTGAAGGAATTTTCTGAGGACATGATCAGGCTGATGATCGATTACTTTGCCCGGAAAGGGGAGAAGGCAGGGTCTGATTATGATCCGGTCACCGAGATGCTTATGTTCTCAAATACACTGAAGGGTTTTGCCCTTACCTATATTTTTGCACCGCAGCAATACCCCGATGAATACTTCAATAAAGCGGTTGACGCATTAATAAGGAAATACAGATGAAAACCATTTTGACAAAGATTATCGCTCCTGTTCTCATCATGGCTTCGGCGCTCCCGGGAAATGTTTCGGCGCAGCAGCTCTCAGCCAGGGATATCGTCAAAAAAGCAGATGAAAAATTCAACGGCGAGAAATCGGGTTACAGCGTGATGGCCATGACCATCGTCAGGCCTTCATGGCAGAGGACAGTGGAATTCAAATCGTGGTCGCTGGGTGATGATTATGCCCTGACCCTTATCACTGCCCCGGCAAGGGAAAAAGGACAGACCTTCCTTAAGCGGGGCACAGAGATGTGGAACTGGAATCCTTCCATAAACAGGCTTATAAAGCTTCCTCCTTCAATGATGTCACAGGGATGGATGGGGTCAGACTATACCAATGATGATATACTCAGGGAGTCATCAGTCGTCAACGACTATGATCATTCCCTTGAGGGGGAGGAGGAAGTTGACGGACGCCTGTGCTACAGAATCAGGCTTACGGCCAGGGTAGATGCCGGGGTTCTCTGGAGCCACCAGGTGTGGTGGGTTGATAAAAAGGACTTCGTCGTGCTCAGGGCCGAGCTCTATGATGAGGATGGTTACCTTGTAAGGACTGAGCGCGGGATGGACCTGAAGACCATGGACGGCAGGCTGATCCCCACCACCATCGAGCTGGTTCCGGCTGAGCAGGATGGTCATAAGACCGTATTGAAAATCACTGAGATAAAGTTCAATATCAATGTTGAAGAGAGCTTTTTCTCACAGCAGAACATGAAATCTGTCAGGTAGTTTCCTATAAATGAAAGGTTTACTGTCATGAAAGACCATCAGCTTGCCTGGAGGAACCTGTGGCGAAACAGGAAGAGGACACTCATCACTGCCGCCTCGGTATTTTTTGCAGTCTTTTTTGCCCTGCTTATGAGATCGTTCCAGCTGGGTACCTACGAAAAGATGTACAGTGACGTCATTCAGTCGTACTCCGGTTACCTGCAGCTGCAGCATCCCCTCTACCTTGATGAGCCAAACCTTGATAACAGCTTCACCGTTGATCCTGAGCTGGTCAGCCGCCTTGAGCAGGATCCGAACGTGGAGGCGGTTGTACCGAGGATTGAATCGTTTGCCCTGGCTGCTGCGGGAAACCGTACGCAGGGGGTTATGGTAATAGGTGTTGAACCCGAAACTGAGAGCAAGGCTCTGAACATCAGGGACAGGATAGTGCGATACAAACTCACCCCCTGGGCTTTGGAGGCGCTGAAAAGCGAAGATCTTCCCGACCGGCTTGTAAAAAACCTGGAGCTCTTTTCAGGTGAGGCATTCACCGAAACAAAAGATCTTGCATCCATCCTCGGGGTCGGGAAAAAGGACACGGCCTCATTGCTTCCTCTTCTGACAAAGCATACTGCCTTTCCTGGCAGCTATCTCTCTGCCGGTGAGACTGGTTATGCCATCATTGGCAACGGTCTTTCCGACTACCTGGGTGCATTGCCGGGTGACACAATCGTGCTCATCGGGCAGGGTTATCAGGGGACATCTGCGGCCGGCCTGTATGTGGTCAGGGGAGTGGTCAGCATGCCCAATCCGGAAATAGACAACAGGTTCGTCTGCCTGACTCTTGACGACGCCCGCTGGCTTTATGCCGCCCCCGAAATGGCAACTTCGGCAATAATCGGCATCCGCAACAGTGACGAAAAAGAGCTGACCGCAACACAGGAGAGACTTGGCGCCATTGCCGGGGATGAACTTGCTGTCCGCAACTGGAAAGAGATGAATGCCCTGCTGCTAAACCAGATGGAGGCTGACAACAAGAGCGGGGCTATCATGATAGGTATCCTCTACCTGGTCATTGCCTTCGGCGTATTCGGCACGGTGCTGATGATGATGGCAGAGCGTCGTAGGGAGTTCGGCATGCTGGTCTCCATCGGGATGCGCAGGGAGAGACTTGCCGGGATTGTGGGCCTCGAGATGCTTCTCATTGGACTGCTGGGAGTTGTCGCAGGGGTGGTGGCTTCACTTCCCGTGGTTGTCCTCGGTCACGCCAGGCCTTTACGCTTCACCGGCGAAATGGCACGCATGTATGAGGACTACGGGTTTGAACCTGTGATGCCCATGCTTCTTCCCGACAACTATTACCTGTGGCAGGTGGTGGTGGTGCTTCTCATCCTCACCATAGCCATTGCCTTCAGTGTACGCAAGATTTTCAAACTGAATGTAATTAACGCTCTGAGAGCCTAACGCATAAAAGCATGATCACATCAATAGCCTGGAAAAACGTCTGGAGAAACAGGACCAGGAGCCTGACAGTCATAGCTGCAGTGACAGTGGGTGTCTTTGCCAGTGTTTTTGCGCTTGCTGCCATCAACAGTTCCATCGTGCAGAGGATCGACTCGGCGATAAACGAGGAACTCTCGCATATCCAGGTAAACCACAGGGAGTTCCGGAGCAGCAGCGAGATACTCAATACAATACCCGATCCGGAAGCTGTAGCCGCGACCCTGCGCAACACTCCGGGTGTGACCGGTGTCACTGGCAGGATCATCGTGAGAGGCATCGCCTCTGCCCCTTCCGGCAGTGCCGGTGTGGAGATCAGCGGCATTGACATTGCAAAGGAGAAACAGATGTTTACCCTGTCGGAAAAGCTGATCCCGGGTACCGGCAGTTACTTTAATGCCGACACCAGGCTGAACAGCGCCTTCATCGGAGAGAAGCTGGCCCGGGAGCTCCATATCATCAGGTACATCCTGACCCCTGAATCATTCACGACAATGGAGGAAAAGGGGGTCCCTTCAGATATCACCGAAAAGCTGAAATCCCTTGAGGGGCAGCGTTTCACCACCGAGAAGCGGCTGACGGAAGCCTACACCGGGCTGCTGACCCCGGGTGAGGTGAAAAAGTATGGTCTCCCGATACGTGAAGCTGCCTGGTCATACCGTGAAGGTTCACGGATCATCCTCTCCTTCCTCGATGTAAACGGCAACCAGACCGGTGCGGCGTTCAGGATCTGCGGAATATTCCGCACCAACAATGACCTCTTCGAGGCAATGTCAGTCTTTGTCCCCGATGAGGAGCTGCGGAGGCTGACCGGCCTTGAGGAGGGTGTCTATCACCGCTTCATTGCCAGGCTTGAGGAGGACGATCTTACCGACAGGGTCACACCGGTGCTGAAAGAGGCGCTTCCCGGCCTGGAGGTGCTGAACTGGAAGCAGGTACAGGTTGATCTTGCCATGATAGCAGATTATATGAACCAGATCTATGCAATATTCATGGTGTTGATACTCGCGGCTCTCTCATTCGGGATAGTCAACACCATGCTGATGGCAGTTCTTGAGCGCACCCGCGAGCTGGGGATGCTCGCGGCCGTGGGCATGAACCGCAGGCGTGTCTTCATGATGATTATGCTCGAATCGATTTTCCTGTCGATGGTGGGGGGCTTTGCCGGCATGGCAGTCAGCGGTATTGCCATAGCCATCACCAATCACACAGGGATCAACCTGGTGAAATATTCAGAAGGGATGGAGGCATTCGGGTATTCAGCCCACCTTTACCCGACTATCGGTGCCGACTTCTTCATCATCCTTACCGTACTGATAGTCATCACAGGGATATTATCATCGGTTTATCCTGCACGCAAGGCGCTGCAGCTGAATCCGGTGGAAGCATTAAGAGGGGAATAACGAAAAAACATCATAATCATGAAAGTAGTCGAGATCAATGAAGTACACAAAACCTACCACGACACGGAGGTGGAGGTCAGGGCTGTCAGCGGAGTATCACTGAGCTTTGAAAAAGGTGACTTTGCGGTCATTGTCGGGCCGTCAGGTTCAGGCAAGACCACCCTGCTCAATCTTATCGGCGGGCTTGACCAGCCCACTGCCGGGGAGATAATTGTTGCCGGGCACAGGCTCTCGGAGCTGAAACCGTCGGAGCTGATCGATTTCCGCATGGAGCATGTGGGTTTCGTATTCCAGTCGTATAACCTTATACCTGTACTCACAGCCGCAGAAAATGTCGGTTTTATAATGAGCCTGCAGAGATGGCCGAAAGAAAAGCGCAAGGCGCGTACTGACGAGATGCTTCAGTCTGTAGGTCTCTCTGACCGTCACAACAGCCGGCCCTCGCAGCTCTCCGGAGGGCAGCAGCAGAGGGTGGCCGTGGCGCGAGCCCTGGCCCCGAGGCCTGAGTTCATCCTGGCCGACGAACCTACCGCAAACCTTGACACAAAATCGGCCGAAAGCCTCCTTGACATCATGGAGAAACTCAACCGAGAGGAGGAGATGACCTTTATCTTCTCAACACACGATGTGCGTGTGATGAAAAGAGCACGCAGGGTCATAACCCTTGAAGACGGGAAGGTGGTATCAGACATCAGGACAAACCATAATTCATGAAGCGGACATTCATTCCGGCAGTACTTCTGTTATGCGCAGTTCTCCGGTCAGCAGCCCTCGACGGCATAAGCCGTGAGGTTACCGGAAGAGACTCCTCACCGTCAGCACTATCCGAGGGCATGAGCCGTGAGGTTACCGGAAGAGACACCTCACCGTCAGCACTACCCGAGGGCATGAGCCGTGAGGTTACCGGAAGAGACACGGCAGAGACACCGGCCCGTCCCATGGATGAATCCGGAGAGGATAAGAAGCTGTTCAGCCTCTCTGCCGGCGGCTACGCCTCATGGCTCCATATGGCCATGTTTGAAAAGACTTCTGAAAACTGGATCAACAGCAGCATGCTTCATAACCGCCTGAACTTTAAAGCCTATGCCGGAAGCAGAGTAACGATTGCGCTTGAATTGCGGAACCGGTTTGTCACAGGTGACATGATAAAGCTTGATCCTTCATATTCCGGAAGGCTGGCCTCGGATGACGGTTGGATTGACATGTCATGGAATATATTCAGTGGTAACTCCTATGCCATCAACACATTGATTGACAGAGCCTATATTGATTTTACAACAGGCAATCTGGAGATGAGGGCCGGCCGGCAGCGGATCAACTGGAGCCAGGCGCTGATATGGAACCCCAATGACATTTTCAATACATATTCATTTTTTGATTTCGACTATGTTGAGAGACCGGGCAGCGATGCCGTCAGGCTTACATATTCAACCGGCCCCGCCTCAGCTGTTGAGACGGTTATCAAAGTTGATGCCGCCAATCGCATCACTGCCGCTGCCCTCGGCCGTTTCAGCCTCCTGAACACTGACATGCAGTTCCTTGCGGGTGTGACAGATGACGATTTCTTTACTGCCGGCACCGGCTTTTCAGGGGCAATAGGTTCCTTCTCGGTTAGGGGTGAGGCAACGCTTTTTGCCCCTTTCAGGGGACCGGAAAAGGATAACACATTCATTGCAACTCTTGGCATTGACAAGTCCTTTTCTGACAAGGTGACAACACTGGCACAGGTGATGTACTCCGGTAATCCGATTGATCTGAACAGTTTTACTGAACTTTATGAGGGGGGACTAACAGCCAGGCAGCTTGCCTTTTCAAAATTCAGCGCAGCAGGCCAGATCTCATATTCACCGGTACCGCTCCTGAACATATCACTCTCGGCCATCTGGTACCCTGACCTTGAGGGTTTCTATGCCGGTCCGGCAGTTGACATCTCCCTTGCGGAGAACGTCGATTTCTCTTTCCTCTGGCAGCATTTTAACAGCACCATCGCAGGAGAGGAGACAAGGATGAACCTGGGATTCATCCGTATCAGGTACAGTTTCTAGAATTTTCATACTTTTACGGTGATAACACCGTAAGTATGTCACTTGTCCATGAGCTTGAGAAATCCGGCAACTGGCTCTTCAGGAGA
>CAYYEH010000004.1:0-86972 GCA_964470815.1 uncultured Rikenella sp. | reverse complement strand
ACTATGAATGCCATTGCGGAAAGTACAAGAGGATACGTTACAAGGGTATCGTCTGTGACCGCTGCGGTGTTGAGGTTACAGAGAAGAAGGTCAGGCGTGAGCGTATGGGACACATCTCGCTGGTGGTGCCCGTAGCACATATCTGGTATTTCAGGTCACTGCCCAACAAGATAGGATATCTTCTCGGCCTACCTACGAAGAAGCTTGACAGCATCATTTACTATGAGAGGTATGTGGTTATAAATCCGGGAGTAAAAGCCGTTGACGGCGTCAAATACCTGGATTTTCTCTCGGAAGAAGAGTACATGGAGATAGTGGAGACCCTGCCGAAGGAGAACCTGTATCTTGATGATGACCATCCTGACAAGTTCGTTGCCGAGATGGGAGCAGAGGCTCTCTACAAGCTCCTCGGCAAGCTCGACCTTGATGAACTCTCTTATTCACTTCGCCACCGTGCAAACACCGAGACCTCCCAGCAGCGCAAGAGCGAGGCTCTCAAGAGACTGCAGGTTGTTGAAGCCTTCAGGGAGTCGAAGAACATTAACAGGCCCGAATGGATGATCGTCAAGATCGTGCCGGTCATCCCCCCCGAACTGAGGCCTCTCGTTCCTCTCGATGGCGGCCGTTTCGCGACCAGTGACCTCAACGACCTTTACCGAAGGGTAATAATACGGAATAACCGTCTTAAGAGACTTATAGAGATCAAGGCACCTGAAGTCATCCTCCGCAACGAAAAGAGGATGCTCCAGGAAGCCGTTGACTCGCTGTTTGACAACTCACGCAAGGCAAATGCTGTCAAGACTGACGCCAACAGGCCTCTCAAGTCACTCTCTGACAGCTTAAAGGGCAAGCAGGGACGCTTCCGCCAGAACCTTCTCGGTAAGAGGGTTGACTATTCGGCACGTTCGGTTATCGTTGTGGGACCGGAACTCAAGCTTCACGAGACCGGTATCCCGAAGGATATGGCTGCCGAGCTTTACAAACCGTTTGTTATCCGCAAGCTCATTGAGCGCGGTATCGTCAAGACGGTCAAGAGCGCGAAGAAGATTGTTGACCGCAAGGACCCGGTGGTATGGGATATTCTTGAGAATGTTCTCAAGGGGCATCCCGTGCTGCTCAACCGTGCCCCGACACTCCACAGGCTGGGTATCCAGGCCTTCCAGCCGAAGCTGATTGAGGGCAAGGCAATACAGCTGCACCCGCTCGTGTGTACAGCTTTCAACGCTGACTTCGACGGTGACCAGATGGCAGTGCACCTTCCGCTTGGAAACTCAGCAATACTGGAGGCACAGATGCTGATGCTGGCATCGCACAATATCCTCAACCCGGCCAACGGGGCGCCCATCACCGTCCCCTCACAGGACATGGTCCTCGGGCTTTACTACATCACCAAGGCCCGCAAGAGCACTGAATCCATTAAGGTCAAGGGAGAAGGCTCCGTATTCTATTCACATGAGGAAGTGCGGATAGCCTATAACGAAAATAAAGTAGACCTCCATGCCATCATTAAGGTAAAGGTTGACGACGTCGTTGACGGCAAGAAGGTTAATCACCTGATAGAAACTACTGTAGGACGCGTTCTGTTCAATGAGTTTGTTCCTGAAGAGGTAGGTTTCATCAATGAGCTTCTGACTAAGAAATCATTGAGGGACATCATCGGGACTGTGCTTAAGAAGGCAGGAACTGCAAAAACCGCCGATTTCCTTGATGCCATCAAGGATCTCGGGTTCCGCATGGCATTCACCGGGGGCCTTTCGTTCAACCTTGACGACGTCATCATCCCCAGGGAGAAGGAGATGTTCGTACAGGAGGGTTATGAGCAGGTTGACGAGGTGCTCTCCAACTACAGCATGGGCTTCATCACCAACAATGAAAGGTACAACCAGATCATTGACATCTGGACCCATGTCAACGCACGCCTCACGCAGAGCCTGATGAAGCAGCTGTCAAATGACAAGCAGGGCTTCAACTCGGTCTACATGATGCTTGACTCCGGAGCAAGAGGCTCGAAGGAACAGATACGTCAGCTCTCCGGCATGAGGGGCCTTATGGCTAAACCTCAGAAATCGGGCTCAACAGGTTCTGAGATCATCGAGAACCCGATCCTCTCGAACTTCAAGGAGGGGCTGTCGGTTCTTGAGTACTTCATCTCAACCCACGGTGCACGCAAGGGTCTCGCCGACACCGCCCTCAAAACCGCTGATGCAGGTTACCTTACCCGTCGTCTTGTTGACGTGTCACAGGATGTGATCATCACCGAGGAGGACTGTGGAACGCTCCGCGGGCTGGTTGCCACAGCAATCAAGAACAACGAAGAGATAGTTGAATCACTCTACGAGAGAATCCTCGGACGTACCACTGTTCATGATATATACAATCCCCTTACCGGTGACCTTATCGTTTCGGCAGGAGAGGAGATAACAGAAGATGTGGCAAACCGCATTGACGATTCACCCATCGAACAGGTGGAAATCCGTTCGGTGCTTACCTGCGAATCGAAGAAGGGTGTATGCGCCAAGTGTTACGGCCGTAACCTCGCCACCGGAAGGATGGTACAGAAGGGAGAAGCCGTGGGCGTTATCGCAGCACAGAGTATCGGTGAACCGGGAACACAGCTTACCCTCCGTACATTCCACGTGGGTGGTACAGCATCTAACATCACAACTGAATCAAGCCTTGTTGCAAGATACGGCGGTATAGCAGTGATTGAGGAGGTAAGAACTGTCACCAGGAAGGATCCTGAAAAGGGTAATGTTGACATAGTGATAGGCCGTCTCGGCGAACTCCGTATAATTGACAAGACAACAGGAATTGCCCTTACAACTCATACGGTGCCTTACGGAAGCAGGCTTTACATCAAACCCAACCAGGAGGTGCACAAGGGTGATCTTATCTGCGAATGGGATCCGTTCAACGCTGTTATCATCTCGGAAGTTGCCGGTAAGGTCGCATTTGACTACCTCATAGAGGGGGTGACCTTCCGTGAGGAGTCTGATGAGCAGACAGGATTCAAGGAGAAAGTGATCATCGAGAGCAGGGACAAGACCAAAAACCCGACCATCAAGATCATGTCTCCCGAAGGAGTGGAGATCAAGTCATACAACCTGCCGGTGGGAGCTCACCTGGTTACCGATCTCAACAAGACGGTAGAGGCAGGTGATACCATTGTCAAGATCCCGAGGGCTGTAGGCAAGTCAGGTGACATCACCGGTGGTCTGCCGCGAGTGACAGAGCTCTTCGAAGCACGTAACCCGTCCAACCCGGCTATCGTGACCGAAATTGACGGAGAGGTGACCTACGGCAAGATCAAGAGGGGTAACAGGGAGATAACCATCACCTCCAAGTCAGGAGAAATGAAGAAGTATCTTGTTCCCCTGTCAAAACAGATTCTTGTGCAGGAGAATGACTATGTCAGGGCCGGTACTCCGCTTTCTGACGGGGCCATCACCCCTTCAGACATCCTTGCAATCAAGGGGCCCACAAAAGTCCAGGAGTATATCGTCAATGAGATCCAGGAGGTATACCGTCTCCAGGGTGTGAAGATCAACGACAAGCACTTCGAGACCATCGTAAGGCAGATGATGCGCAAGGTTGAGATCATTGACCCGGGTGACACCAAGTTCCTCGAGCGCCAGGTTGTTGACAAACTGGAGTTCATGGATGAGAACGACTGGGTATATGGCAAGAAGATTGTTCTTGAGGCCGGTGACAGCCAGACGCTTAAGCCGGGTATGGTGATCACCGCCCGCAAGCTCAGGGATGAAAACTCACTGCTCAAGCGCCGCGACCTTAAGCTGATAGAAGCAAGGGATGCAGTACCTGCAACATCACAGCAGGTGCTTCAGGGTATCACCCGCGCTGCACTCCAGACCAACAGCTTCTTCTCTGCTGCATCATTCCAGGAGACCACGAAAGTGCTTAATGAGGCTGCCATACTCGGTAAAATTGACTTCCTTGAAGGCCTTAAGGAAAATGTCATAGTGGGGCATCTCATACCTGCAGGTACCGGCCTCAGGGAGTACAACAACATTATTGTCGGGTCACTTGACGACTATGAATCGCTTGTACATGCCGGACAGCAGACAACCAGCGAGGTAGAACAGAACTAAAAGTGTGATATCATGCCGGAAAACAAAAACCAGGGCCAGTTTAATATCGAACTCAGCGAGGATGTTGCCGAGGGAGTATATTCAAACCTGGCAGTAATAACCCATTCGCCTGCCGAGTTTGTCATTGACTTCATAAGGATTATGCCTGGCGTACCGAAATCAAAGGTAAAGTCAAGGATTATTCTTACTCCGGAGCATGCCAAGAGGTTTGTGGCGGCCCTCAGTGACAACATAGCAAAGTACGAGGCCGTTCACGGTCCCATACGGGAGGTGAAGGGCTCCGGTCCTGTCATGCCTTTCACGTTCGGAGGGCCGACAGCACAGGCGTGATTTCTGAATATACTGAAGATTAGCCGGTTGAGAAATCAGCTGGCTTTCTTTTTTATGCACGGTGCGGGCTATTTCCTCCCGGTCTATTGCAGGGTAGGAAAATATACCTTATTTTGCATTGTCTTAACAGCTCATGATCATGAAAGGAAAGTGGATAGCGGCTAATATAGCCCTGGTTTTCATTGCAGCAGCCGGGATATTACTGACGGGGAGCTGTAAAAAACAGCACAAATGCGGGTGTGACGGCGATGCCCTTGATACCCTTAGGTCTGTACATGTCTATATTTCATATGATGAAGTCAACAAGACTGCCCGGTTTTCGCCGATATGGGATTCATATTCAATTTATTACTTCTGTAATCCCTCCGAATGGATAAGTGAGCTTTCCAAGTTCAGCCAGGGTGAGGAGATACTGGTCTCAGGGCCCTATTTTTACGAATGCAATTACCTTATGAACAGCAGCAATTCATATGGTTACAGTTATATGAGGATTTACCAGGCACAGATAACCGGCGTTGCTGCATATGATTACGGGAAGTAGGGGACCTTTTCAGAAAATGATGTCTCATCAAAAGTGGCAGTTTACAACATATCCTTTGTAGGAGCAGGCAATGTGGCGGAATCCCTTGCCACCGGGCTTGCTGCCAGCGGTCACAGGATAGTATCTGTTGCCTCCCGCAACGGAGTGAATGCGAGGGCACTGGCATCAGCTGTCGGAGCTGAATGGAAGGCCGGTCTGTCGGTACCCGGAAACTGTGATGTGGTTATAATCTCCGTAACCGATTCCGCCGTTGCCCAGGTTGCTGCCGGGCTTGTCGTCCCTGACGGAGCAGTCATAGCACATACAGCAGGCAGCGTGCCTCTTGAGGTTCTGGGGCGCAAAAAAGGCGCCGGGGTCTTTTATCCGCTTCAGACCTTCACAAAAGGATTTCCTCCTGATCTGAGAAAGGTTCCCTTCTTTTTAGAAGCAACCGATGCCCGCACTCTGCAGATACTAAGGGAACTGGGTGAAAGCATTGGCGCCGGCGCCTGGGAATGTGATTCGCAGGCAAGAAAGAAGCTTCATGTTGCAGCTGTCTTTACCAACAACTTCTCCAATTACATGATGACAACCGGGGCGTCAATCGCTTCCGAAGCAGGTATCAATCCTGAGCTCCTGCGGCCACTTATGGAGGAGACGGTGAGAAAGGCATTGAGAACAGGACCTGAAGCCGCACAGACGGGACCTGCCGTGCGACATGATTCCGGAACTGTAGAAAGTCATATCGATTTGTTATCTTTCTCACCACAATACAGGAAACTTTACCGGCTCGTCAGTAAAATGATAGCCGGCCATTACAGGAAAAAGAAAAAATGACCAACTTCAAGGAAGAGCTGCGGGGGGTGAGGGCCTTCATCTTTGACATTGACGGGGTACTGTCAACCCAGACCATCGCACTCTCCCTCTGGGGTATACCGTTGCGCACCGTCAACCTCAGGGACGGGTATGCCATACAGCTTGCTGTCAAAAAGGGATATCATGTGGGAGTGATCTCGGGTGCCAATTCAAAGGAGTATGTCAAGCGACTTAAAACGTTGGGAGTGAATGACATATATCTTAACTCCCGTACCAAGACGGAAAGCCTTAAGGAGCTTGTGGCCAAATGGAATGTTGACCCGGCAAACGTTCTTTACATGGGTGATGACATACCTGACTATGAAGCCATGAAGATGGTTGGTCTGCCTGCCTGTCCGGCTGATGCTGACAGTGAGATAAAACAGATAGCGGTTTACATCTCCGACAAAAAAGGGGGTGAAGGATGTGTTCGTGATGTTATTGAACAGGCACTCCGGCTGCATAAAAACTGGATGGATCATGAAGCATTCTCGTGGTGAGAGGTTGAGAGACCTGCTGGATCTGGTCAGGCTGCCCAACCTGGTGGTGGTGGCACTGACGATGATACTGATAAGATACGCGGTCATCAGGCCTCTTCTTGGCGCCATACCGGTAACCCTGGCTGGTGATCCGGTAGTTTCAGCCGTATTGGAATTCAGGCTTGGCTGGTTTGACTTTCTGATACTGGTAATCTCAACCTGTCTTATCACTGCGGCCGGTTACGTCATAAATGACTATTTTGATATCCGTGCTGACCTTATCAACAAGGGTACAATCATTGTCGGGAACACCATCACAAGGCGTATGGCAATGCTCTACCACAATATTTTCAACATTCTTGGTGTAATTGGCGGCACTTACGTGTCTGCCCGGATAGGTTACATATGGCTGGGAATATTCTTTATCCTGATCTCCGGGTTGCTCTATTTCTATTCCGCCACCTACAAGAGGCAGTTTCTCATCGGGAATATCATTGTTGCCCTGCTGGTTGCAGCAGTGCCGATGGTTGTGGTGGTATATGACGCAGCGCCTGTATACGCCTGGTATTCACAGGCTGCTCTGGACTTCCCCGGTGTGGCGATACTATTCTGGTGGGTTGGAGGCTTTGCCCTGTTTGCATTCCTGACCACACTCATCCGTGAAATAATCAAGGACATGGAGGATTGTGAAGGTGACAGGGAGACAGGCAGAAAGACCCTTCCTGTCATTTCCGGACTTCTTGCTTGCAGGACTGTTGTGGTGTTTCTGTCTGTTGCCACCGTTGCCCTGCTTTATTTCGTCTGGTTCAGATATCTCACCGATACCATCACACTTGTCTATATTACCCTGCTTCTGACCCTGCCATTTGCCATAGTTATAACCAGGGTGGTCAGCAGCAATGAAAAGAGCCATCTGCACTTTGCCAGCAGGCTGATGAAGCTGATCATGCTTGCAGGAGTATTGTACTCCTTTGTTGCAGGTGCCATCATCTCTTCAGGCAAAATTCTTTAGGATGCTATCTGACCAATTAGAGCACATTGACCTCATTCTTGCATCGGCCTCACCCAGGCGCCGGCAGCTCATGGAGGAGGCCGGGTTCAGGTTCAGGGTGGCCGTTACCAGGTTTGATGAGAGATACCCGCTGCAGCTCCGGGGAAAAGAGATTGCCGAATACCTTGCGGAAGGAAAGGCAGATTCGTGGCATGAGCCGATTGCTCCGGGGCAGGTCCTGATTACTGCTGATACTATTGTCTGGTGCCGCGGTATTAATCTCGGCAAGCCTGCTGATGATGCCGAGGCAATTAGTTTCCTGAGACAACTTTCAGGGTGCAGGCATGAGGTCATTACAGGCATCTGCCTCAGATCCGCTGATAGCAGGACAGTATTCTCAGTCACCACAGGTGTTAACTTCAGGAATCTGGGAGATGACGAGATAGAATACTACGTACGGAATTACCACCCTCTTGACAAGGCAGGCGCTTACGGTATACAGGAATGGATCGGGCTGAGGGGCATTACAGCCATAGAAGGGTCATACTACAACGTGGTGGGATTGCCTGTCAGTGATCTCCTTACCGAATTGATACGCTTTACGAAAAACAAAACAAAAACCATATGAAAGAAAGATTTCTGACAACCCTGCTGTTACTGGCACTTGCAGTGCCTGCGTCACTCGCTGATGAGGGGATGTGGATACCTGTGCTGATTGATAAGTACAACATTAAGCCGATGCAGGAGAACGGTTTCAAACTGACAGCTGAAGATATCTACAGCATAAACAGGGCCTCAATGAAGGATGCCGTGGTGCTCTTCGGGGGTGGCTGCACCGGGGAATTCATCTCTGATAAAGGGCTGATAATCACAAATCATCACTGCGGTTACGGGTACATTCAGAATCACTCCACCCTTGAGCATGACTACCTTACCGAAGGTTTCTGGGCCCGTTCCAATACAGAAGAGCTTTCAAATCCCGGGCTCACGGTCACCATCCTGAAGTATATGGAGGATGTCACTGAAAGGGTGCTCAAAGGCGTTACTGACGACATGGAGGATGAGAAGCGTGATGCTGTTATCAATGCAAATATCACCGCCATCAATGCCGAAGCGGTCAAAGGGACTCATTTTGTTTCGGCTGTCAGGCCCTTCTTCCTCGGCAATCAGTATTTCCTTATCGTCAATGAAGTGTTCCGTGACGTCAGGCTTGTTGGGGCGCCCCCCTCAGCCATAGGGAAGTTCGGAGGCGATACTGACAACTGGGTGTGGCCCAGGCATACAGGTGACTTCTCTCTCTTCAGGGTCTATGCTGACAGAGAGAACAAGCCGGCTGCTTACTCAGCGGAAAATGTTCCTTACCGCCCGGCATACCACTTCTCCGTCTCGCTGGCAGGCGTGAAGGAGGGAGATTTCACAATGGTCTTCGGCTACCCGGGCAGAACACAGCAGTATGCGCCTTCTTATCACATCCGTATGCTGAAGGAGGTGATTTACCCGAAACAGGTTGAAATCCGGGGTAAAAAGATATCCATTATGGAACAGGAGATGGCGAAGGACCAGCTCGTAAGACTTAAGTATTCAGGCAAGTCGTTCGGTCTGGCCAATGGCTGGAAGAAGTGGATAGGGGAGATACAGAGCCTTGATAAAATGAACGGTGTGGCACGCAAGGAGTCTTTTGAGAAGGAGTTCACGAAGTGGGTGGCAGCTGATCCGGCACGGGTGACCAAATATGGAAAAATACTGGATGAGTACAGGGATATATATGCAACCTATACCCATAATTACCTTGTTAACACATATACCAATGAAGTCTTCGGTTCTGCAGGTGTTGAACCTGCTTACCTGGCTGCCGCCTTCAGAAGAGCCGTTGAGATGGCTGAAAAAAAGGATCCGGCACTTGAGAAGGAGCTTAAGAGACTGCAGGATTACGCTGACGGCTTCTTCCGGAACTTTGACCGGAATGTGTCTGAACAACTTTTTGTTGCTGTAATGGATCTTTACGGCAGGAATATAGAACCGGACTGGCAGGCTGATGCCTACAGGGAACTGGCAGCATCGTGCCGGGGCGATTTCGGGTCGGTGGCCGGCAAGCTATTTGACAAATCAATCTTTACCGATGAGGCCAGGGTTAAGGAGCTTATCGGCAGGTTTGACCCTAAAAAGGTCAGGAAGGACCCGTTTTACACGATGGCAGTCTCGGCCGCAGGCCTGATTGACTCCAGGATAAGGGAAGAAATGGTTGCTGCCGATACCAGGCTGGCTAAGCTCAACAAGCTTTATATGGCGGCACAGATGGAACAGGGCAGCGACAGGGTCTTCTATCCGGACGCAAACTCAACACTCAGGCTGGCATTTGGAAAGGTCATGGGCTACGATTCGCGTGATGCGGTGTATCACAAACACCAGACAACCCTGACAGGAGTGATGGAAAAGGATAACCCGGAGATTTATGATTACGATGTTCCTGACAGGCTGAGGGAGCTGTATGAGAAGAAGGACTTCGGCAGGTATGGTGTTGAAGGGGATGTGCCGGTATGCTTTATCGCAAACAATCATACCACAGGAGGAAACTCCGGCAGTCCCGTTCTGAACGCTGATGGTCACCTTATTGGTGTCAACTTTGACCGAGCATGGGAGGGAGTGGCCTCAGACATCATGTACAACCCGAACCAGAGCCGCAATATCAGCCTTGACATCAGGTATGTACTGTTTATTATAGACAAGTTTGCAGGCGCAGGTTATCTCATTGATGAGATGACACTGGTTGGTGAGCCCCGGCATACTCCCTGACCTGGAAGAAGAAGGCCTGGAGTCTTGTATCCAGCGACACGCTGTCCTGCCCGTCATACGGTATGTTAAGGAAGGGAATGTTGTTGTGATCCTTCCTGAATGAGTCGCTTACTGATGCTATCAGCGTACCCGGCATACAGGTGAACGGAAGAATGGCTGCTATGCCTGACACTCCCCTTTCAGCCAGGGCCGAAGACATTCCCAGGGCTATCGGAGGGTCACCGTCATAGAATTCACTGACATACCGGTTACTCAGTTTCAGTATCTCATGAAGCGTGACATCCTTCGAGGTGTCACTCATCTTCCTGATTCCCCGGAGAAGGTAGTCAACGATAACCTCCTGGCCTATACCCTGTATCTTCGATTTTACCAGCCCCTTCCTGTCGTTCTTCCACCTGCTGTCGCGGGAGTAGCGATGGGTTGAATAGGTGATCCACTCGGAGAAAGGGCCTACAAGTACCTCGGCGCCAAGAGCTTCCAGGCGGTTGGCGATGTTGCCGTTACAGGTTGCATTGTCACGCATGAAGATCTCACCCAGTACGGCGATGACCGGTTTACGCCGCCTTTTGTCTACATTCACTGCCGCGAATTCTGAAGCGGTCTCAACAAGTATCCTTCGAAGACCCCTGCAGTTGTTTTCAATGGAGGCTTCGGCATTCTTCATTGCCTTACGGTAGACCTCTTCGCTGTCACCAGTGTGTAACTCATACGGCCTTGTCTCCCTGTACAGCTTCCTGATGAAGTCAAACGACACAAACCCTTTCCAGGCGTTGATCCTGAACCGCTGGCTGCGGTCGCCGGCAAGGTCTGCATATGATGTATCATTTGAGGGTGTTATAAGTTCGGCATCCCTGTATCCCAGCCTGTCAAACAGTATCCTCTGAAACTGGTTATACTGACCGAAGCGGCAGGGACCGTTATGGTCAGGCATAAAGAAACTCATCTTCGAGGGGTCTCCCCCTGGTTCCATCAGTTTGCGCAGGAAGCTTCCGGTGGTGCATATCATCGGGAAGCACTCCTTGGACGAGGTATACTTTCTTCCCAGGGCTATATCCTCCTCTGTCTGTGGCGGTAAAACCTCGGAGGGAATGCCGACGCTCCGGGCAGCGGCGGCGACAAAGAGTGCACCGTCATGCATGTATGGAAAATAGAGTGTCCTGTTTGAAGGGGGTGCGGAGGGACTGGGCCTTGGCCTGATCACCTCTATGGTTTTCTTCACATTCTTCTCTGATCCCGCCAGGCTGTCCAGGAATGCCTCTATCCGGGTCACCATGCCTGCGTCGGCAGAGTGTTCGTCAACTTCCAGGTGAAGGAAAGGCTTACCTTTAAGTTCCTCGGTGATGTAATGCCAGATGAATGAATCAGGGCCACACCGGAAATTGCTGATATATACTGCATAAAGGCCGTCAGTACGGGCAACGTGCCGGGCGGCGGCTAACATTTTCTGACCGTTGGGCCAGTACATGTTGCGATAGCTGGTGTAAAGGTCGGCAACAGAGATGCCAAGCATGTCAAGGGGAACAGGCATCACATTCTGTGCGATGAGCTTCTCCGCCAGGCTGAGGTTGAGGTGCGGATCGCTGCTGTTGTAAGGCCTGCCAAGAATGACAGCAGGCCGGCATCCTTCAGGGATATTTGCCATGACGGTGCGTCCGTAGGCAACAACTTCCTTTTCAAATGCAGTCTGCACTTCGTCAGCCTTCAGAAGAGCCTTTCTGACCCGCTCGCCTCTGAGTCCCATCTTCTCCCCGAAAAAGGAGGTCATCTCCTTTTCCAGAGCCCTCTCAAAGTACCTGAAATGGAGGGTGGGAGTGAGGAACTTCTTCTCATCAACCCTGTCTCGCAGCGCGGCCTTAACCATAAAAGGGAACGACTGGATCCATGGGCAGTTGGAGTTGGATGTGGTGTCTCCCTCCTTGTATTTGCCACTGACGATAAAGGGCATAAAAACATAGTCAGCGCCTTTTTCGACCAGGTCTATCACATGCCCGTGCATCAGCTCCACAGGGAGGCAGGTTTCCGAGGTGACTGTCTCCAGGGAGCGGGTCACCAGCGCCTTGTCAGATTCCCTTGAAAGAATCACCCTGAAACCTGTCTCTTCAAAGAAGGTTCTCCAGAATGGAAATTGCTGGTAATAGACCATCAGTGCCCTGGGGATTCCCACCGTAGGCCTCCCGTCAGGTTCCTGTTCGCGGTAATCACCCGTCAGCATCTCCGTCCTCTTCAGGAAGAGGTTCGGAATATGGTCATTCTTTTTCTTCCTGCTGTCAGTCTCCCATTTTTCGCATCTGCCGCCGTAATAAAGGGGCTTTTTCTCACCTTCGATCTTCACACTGCTTATCTCGCAGTGGTTGACACATGCGTTACAGACGAACCTGCTTATCTCGTAGCTGGCGTTCCTGATGCCGAACCCCTTGAAGGTGGTCTTCTGTCCTTCGGTCATCGATCTCCGGGCCAGTATAGCCGCTCCGATGGCTCCGGTGACATCAAAGTGAGGCGGAATAATTATCTTCTTTCCCAGCACCTGCTCAAAGGCAGCCACCACAGCCTTGTTATTGGTGACACCCCCCTGGAAGAAGATCCGGTTACCTATCCTGCGGTCAGCCACTACCTTCTGCAGATAGTTGTATACGATGGAGTAAGCCAGTCCGCCAACCAGATTCTCATCCCTGGCACCCTTCTGCATGAATGTGTTCAGGTCTGACTCCATGAAAACAGTGCATCGGTCACCCAGCTTCACTGGGCTCCTGCTGCTGAGAGCCATGTCGCCGAACTCCCCGACAATCTTTATGTTAAGTTTTTCGGCCTGTTCTTCAAGGAATGAACCTGTTCCGGCGGCACACACCTTATTCATCTCGAAGTCTACTACCACCCCGTTTTCAATGCTTATATACTTTGAATCCTGGCCACCGATCTCAAAAATGGTGTCAACGGTAGGGTCATAGTCAATGGCAGCGGTAGCCTGGGCGGTAATTTCGTTCCTGATGGCGTCTGCGCCAATGAAGTCACCTGTGAGATACCGGCCTGAACCGGTGGTTCCTGCACCTATCACCTCGACAAAACTGCCTGCCTCATCATAGATCTCGCCCAGTCCTTTTTTAATAGCCTCGAGGGGTTTCCCTGCGGTAGGGAGGTAACGGCGGGCCACCACATTATGACCGGCATCTATCAGCACCACGTTGGTACTCAGTGATCCGACGTCAATACCCAGATATACGCGCAGTTTTCCTTCACCATTACTCTTGATTTTGACTTCCTTGTTATAAAGGGCTTCTGATTCTTTCAGCTGTGGCAGGCTAACAAATGAGGCCGTACTCCGGTGAAGGTACTCCTCCAGCCTTTCAAGCCCTGCAAAGCCGGCCGTCAGCTGTCCGTCAAGGCGTGAATACATGACGGCGCCAATGGCTCCCATTGAAGCATGGTGTTCCGGGATGATCAGCTCACCGGGGCCGAGGTCAAGCACCTCGGTAAAAGCCCTTACCATTCCGGCGTTTGCGGCAACGCCACCGGTGAATAATACCGGTTTCTTCATCTCCTTCCTTCTTGCCACGGTGCTGCGGAAGTTGCGTGCAAGAGCAAAACAGAGCCCCGCAACAATGTCATGGAGTGGGGTGGCTATCTGCTGATGATGGATCATGTCACTCTTGGCAAAGACGCTGCAACGCCCTGCTATGCGGGGAGGCGAGACAGATTTCAGGGCAAGCTCACCGAATTCCTTCTCGATGCGGACACCTATCCTCCTCGCCTGCTGGTCAAGGAAGGAACCGGTGCCTGCCGCACATATGCTGTTCATCTCAAAGTCAACAAGCCTCGGAAAATCATCCGGTGCTTCTCTCTCAAGCATGATGAGTTTGGAGTCTTCACCCCCTATCTCAATCACGGTACGGGCATCGGGAAAAAGCCGGGATGCCGAGGTGGCCTGGGCAATTATCTCGTTGACGCAAAGTCCTCCGATCAGGTCAGTAGCCAGCCTGCCGCCGGCGCCCGTGACAGCCAGCCCCATGATGGTGTCAGCAGGGTGATCAGCCAACAGCTTCGTCAGCCTGGTATGCAGAACATGGAACGGTTTGCCATGGACATAGTCATAATAGTCCTCGATGATGTTGAAATGCTCATCCATAACAACACTGTTCAGGGATACCGAACCGATGTCAAGACCGATTAAAATCCCTGCGTCAGGTAATCCTCCGCGCGTGACCATGGTTACATTGATATGAAAATTAAAGAACTATTCCGGCTAAAATTGATAATACCAATTTAGTGATTTTTGCACATTGATATTCTTAATGTGCACAAATATCACATAATATCATAGCCGTTCCGCGATAAATTTCCGGGGGAGGAGTATTCTTACTGATTCACCGGAGGCTTCCGTTGCCACAAATCTGTCGTGCTGCAGAAAAATGAAAAGATCGCCCCGTGATGTGGAACGATCTTTTCAATATACCGGCAACGCCTTTTTTCCGATACAAGGCAGGCCGGTTAATCAATATGTTCTTTTAATTGAGCAGTATCTTCATATCCTCATCGGGTGTTGTTATGCCGGTAATTCCGAATTTTTCCACAAGCACGCCGGCCACATTGGCTGAGAGGAATCCCGGGAGTGTCGGCCCGAGGTGGATGTTCTTCACTCCAAGATAGAGGAGGGCAAGGAGGACTATTACGGCCTTCTGCTCATACCATGCGATGTTGTAGGCTATGGGAAGCTCATTAATATCGTTCTTGCCGAAGATATCCTTCAGAGTCAGTGCTATCACTGCCAGTGAGTAAGAGTCATTGCACTGGCCGGCATCGAGGATGCGCGGGATACCGTTTATATCTCCTAGTTTCAGCTTGTTATAGCGGTACTTGGCGCAACCTGCGGTGAGGATTACGGTGTCCTTGGGCAGTTTCTCGGCAAACTCGGTGTAGTAGCTGCGGCTCTTTACACGTCCGTCGCAGCCGCCCATCACGAAGAATTTTCTTATGGCTCCGCTTTTTACTGCCTCCACTACCTTATCGGCCAGCTGAACCACCTGGTTGTGGGCGAACCCGCCGATGATCGTCCCTTCCTCTATTGCCACCGGGGAGGCACATCTCCTTGCATGCTCAATGATGGCTGAGAAATCCTTCTCCCTGCCCGGTTCCCGGTCAGGGATATGGGGGCAACCCGGATAACCTGACGAACCGGTGGTATAAACCCGGTCGCGGTAACTGTCACGAAGCGGAACAATGCAGTTGGTTGTGAAGAGTATCGGGCCGTTGAAGGTCTCAAACTCGGTTGTCTGTTTCCACCATGAGTTGCCGTAATTGCCAACAAAATGAGCGTACTTCTTGAATGCAGGGTAGTAATTGGCCGGGAGCATCTCACTGTGAGTGTAGACGTCAACACCCGTTCCCTCTGTCTGGCGAAGAAGGTCTTCCATGTCCCTCATGTCATGGCCGCTGATAAGGATGGCCGGGTTGTTCCTCACTCCAATGAATACCTCGGTCATCTCAGGATTACCGTAGGTGGTTGTGTTGGCCCTGTCAAGGAGTGCCATAACCTCAACTCCGTGCTTGCCGGTCTCCAGGACCAGGGCAACAAGCTCATCAGCACTGAGGGAGTCATCTGTTGTTGCAGCAAGGGCCCTCTGAATGAAGGCATCGACGGTATCACTGTTGAATCCGAGGTTTCCGGCATGCTCGGCATATGCAGCCATTCCCTTTACGCCGTAAACCGTAAGCTCGCGCAGTGACCTGATATCCTCATTATCAGTTGACAGAACACCCACAGTCGCTGCTTTTAATGCCAGGTCAGATTCATTTGCCGGCTTCCACTGAACGCTTTCGTGAAGGTTACCCGGAATGGTAATGCCATGAGTCCTGATTTCATCTGCAAACTTATCCCTGAGAGCAATGCCTTCATGGATTTTCGCGATAATCTTTGCATTGTCGAAGTTGGCGTTTGTGATTGTGGTAAAAAGAGCCTCCTGCACAAAACGGTCAACCTTTGCGTTTGAATAGCGGTTCTGCCTGGCTATGGTTCCGAGGATCGAAATCCCCTTGGCAATCCATACCAGCATGTCCTGCATCCCGGCTACATTCTCATCCTTGCCGCATACGCCCTTTATGACGCACCCGGTTCCTTTTGCCGTCTCCTGGCACTGGTAACAAAACATACTCATTTCTTTGATTTTTTTTGTTTGTATTATAAGTTCATCGTGTAATTCATATCCATTCTTCCTGTAATACCTTCCCGTCGATGCTTACGAGGATTGTCTTTACGGGGACCTTCCTTGCAGACCTTGCCAATGCGGTACGAACCATATGAACCAGTCCTCCGCAGCAGGGCACCTCCATCATCATCACGGTGATGGTATTGACTTTTGCGGTATCAATCATGATGGATAATTTGTCAACATAGGTTTCGGTGCCATGGTCAAGCTTGGGACATGCTATTGCCAGCGCCTTTCCCTTCAGGAAACGGCTGTGGAACGAGCCCAGTGAAAATGCCACACAGTCTGCGGCAAGGAGGAGGTCCGCACCCCTGTAAACCGGGGAGTTTGGGTTGATAAGATGCATCTGCACAGGCCAGTGGGTCAGTTGTGAAGGAGCTTCAGAACTTTCAGCGGCAAAGAAAGGTGCAGGAGCAATAACTCTCTCAGCGCTGCCTGGACAACCGCCACCGTGATGATGATGCTGATGCTGATGCTGATGCTGAAGCTGATGACCCTGGCTACGACCCGGCTCACCTTTCTTACCCGGGTTGTTGCTGCCATTCACCGCAGACAGAACCTCCGACAGGTCAAATTTCAACTCACTGCGGTGAACCTCAAGCCAGGTGGTACCCTCTTCCAGGTAACCGTACTCATGGTGATCCTTAAGGTGTTTCAGGTGTGCAATTACAGTGTTGGCGCCCTTCTTTACCATTTCACTGATCACCGCAATCTCATCATAGGGCTCAGCCTCACGCTTCTCAATGGTGATTGCACCTTCGGGGCAATGACCGATGCAGGCCCCCAGTCCGTCACACATAAGCTCTGATACCAGCCTGACCTTCCCGTCAATCACCTGCAGGGCCCCTTCGTGGCAGTTGGGAACACACAGCCCGCAACCATTGCACTTTTCCTCATCTATTTTTATTATGTCTCTCTGCATTGTTTTTTCTGTTATTTACAATGCAAATTTACCTGCCAGGCCGGAGATGGTCTGTAACATATGTTACAATATACGATTTATTTTTATTTTTATGAAGCCTTAGCGGTCAGAAACCGGGGCAGGGCATAAATCAGAAAACCAGGTGCGGTTATTACCTGAACAACAGAGTAAGGGTTTATTAACGAATAAGGGATACAAACGAAGAATTGCATAGAGAATGAAGTTTCCGGTACTTATTAATTCTCCTCTGTTCAGAGGACTCAGTGAGACTGAGATAGAAAAAATGCTTGATGCGGTCAATTACAGGGTGAGGTTTTTTCATGCAGGCTCTGTAGCGGCCCTTGCCGGAGAGGAAATTTCTTCACTCATGATAGTGCTTTCGGGAAGTGTCAGGGGAGAAATGACAGACCTGTCAGGGCGCACGATGAAGATAGAGGACATAAATCCTCCTCATGCGCTGGCAGCTGCAGTGCTTTTCGGCGCTGGGGCAAAATACCCTGTAAATGTCATTGCCAACATTGATTCGGAACTGCTGATCATCAACAGGCATGCTTACCTGTCCCTGATGGCGGGGGACAAAAGACTGCTCTCCAACTACCTGACATTTATCTGCAGCAAGGCACAGTTTCTTTCAGGCCGGCTCAGGTTTCATTCTTTCCATACCATCAAGGGCAAATTTGCCCATTATCTATCATCACTGCCCGGCGCCTCATCGGGAAAGGTTCTGGTTGACCGGTCACAGCAGGAGTTGTCAGAGTATTTCGGAGTCACCCGGCCATCACTGGCCAGGGCGATAGGAGAAATGGAGCAGGAGGGACTGATCTCTGTCAACCGGAGGGAGATAAAGCTTCTGAATCTGAAAGGTCTCTCGAAACTCACGGCAGGTTGAAGTATCTGGAAGGGATGTCCCCTTCTACCTGAGTCTGCCTGCCTGATCCGGACCGGGAAGGATCACTGTGAAGCAGCTCCCTTCTCCCGGGGTGCTCTCAACGGTTATAGTCCCTTTGCTCAGCGTCACAAGTTCATGGACAAGCCTCAGGCCGATTCCTGTTCCCTTTTCGGAATCGGTTCCCTGTGTGGACTCAATCTCCTGGCCTGTAAAGAGTCTATTCTGGCGCTCGGGGGAGATGCCGACACCGTTGTCACATATCCTGATGGCCACCCAGTCAGATGACTCCTCCTTTTCCTTCACATGGATGGTTACCCGTCCACCGTGATTTGTGTACTTGATAGCATTTGACAGGAGGTTGCGGATGACGATGTCTACCAGGTCGCGGTCAAACCACCCTTTTGATCTTCCCACCTGTGTGAAGTTGATGGAGATGTTTTTTCTGTCGGCTCCATCTTTCAGGATACTTATGTTTGTAAGGATGATTTCGGCAAGGTCATTTTCTGCCGGGGCATACCTGATCATGTCTTCCTGCCCTTTGCCCCAGACAAGCATGTTTTCAAGGAGACTGATAAGCTGCTGTGAGTACTGGATGCATGAGTCAGCGAGTGATTCCGTCCTGTCACGGAACTCCTCCTCCTTAAGCATGTAGAGTGTATAGAGTATATTGACCACCGGGCTGCGGAGGTCATGTGATATAACCGAGAAGACCTTGTTTTTCAGGCTGATGGTTTCAGAGAGTTTTTTATTCTGGAGGGCAATCTGCACATTACGGGCGTTAAGCTCGTCGGTTCTTTCCATAAGTTCCCTGGTCCGTTCCTTAACCCTGCTCTCGAGGCTGCGGTTCAGCTCCTCAAGCTGAACGGCAAGCTTCTCACGTTCCTTGCCGCGCCTTACCCAGTCACGTATCAGCATCGTTGCCTGGATCAGCACAAAAACCAGCATGAGGAAGGAAAGGATGTACAGATGCTGGTTCTCTTCCATGGCATTGGCGAGAAGAATGTCAGAAATGACCCCGACGATGATTGCCAGGAAGGCCACCAGGTAGAGAATATCAGTCCTTATCCCTTTTATTGCCCCTCTCATGCTCATGACTACCGCGTACAGAATGGCTGTCAGGGCTACAGCCTGAATTACGTATACCATCCAGGTGAAGAGGTAAACAGGAAGCAGTATGATGGAAGCAATCCCGATAATAAACAATATGTCAACGGCAATAGCAAAGCCTTTGAACCACCTTGTCGGATAGATCAGGCAGGCCAGCCACGCCCCCGAAGTAATCATGAACCAGAGGATAAGGTATTCACCCCTGATTATAAGATGCCAGGCTCTCATATCAATGATTGAGACCAGGTAAGGAGCGGAGAGGAAGGGGCGAAGGGCAAGACAAAGAACCAGTATTGAAAACATCAGCAGCTTCCTGTCTCTTCTGTCGAGCATGTAGAAGATGAAGAAGAACAGGAATGATGCGAAGAGCATCCCTGATGCTGCGATGGAGATGAACCATTGATTGGTGAAGTTGGTCTGAATAGTATGGAAGGTACCAGCCTTCATCGGCATCCAGAAACCTCCCCTCCGGTGCTCATGGTTGGAGACCCTGATCAGCAGTTCCAGGGTGTCACTCTTCGGCACATAGCTGAAGAAGAGCGGCTCGTATGCAGGGATAGATTCTGCCCTGCTGCGTCCGGGAGTACCATTCCTTGCCATCGTTACACCGTTGACGCTGATCTCATATGAAGTATCGAAGACAGGCATATCAAAACCCATCCTGTCACGGTATCCCGATGGTAGCAGGATCAATGTCCTGTAGGTGCCGTAACCGAACCGGGGGAGACGGTGTCCGTCAACAACATAATCGCTCCAGTATCCCGGTACTTTCCCGTAACAGCCGGGAGTGAGGGTATCGCAGATTTTTCCCGGGATGCCATAGATGAATGTGCCGAAGTAGAACTCCCACTCACCGTTCATCCTGACGGTGAATTCATCGCCCTGCTGTATGTGCCTGAGATCAAGCACACCCTTCTCCACCCTGCCGGAGGTGCCGCTGGCACTTCCTGACAGGATCAGGAGAAGGAGCAGGCTGAGGCAAGCTCTGCCCGGCACACCCATCCTGCTGAACATCGGCTACTGGTTTATAAAACCCCTGTTTTCAAGAAGAGCCTCAATACCCGGCTCGCGGCCCCTGAATGCCACCCACATCTCAAGCTCATCCTTTGACCCCTTTCTGGCCAGGATCTCCTTCTCAAAACGTGCTGCCACCTCCCTGTTGAAGATGTCTCCCGTCTCCTTGAAGGCTTTGAATGCATCGGCATCAAGCTGCTCACACCAGATGTAGCTGTAGTAACCTGCTGAATAACCGCCTATTATGTGATTGAAGTATGTAGACCTGTATCTTGGAATGATCTCACTGATAAGCCCATACTTATCCATGGCTGTCTTTTCAAACTCTCCGATATTGAGCTCAACCGGCTCGGTCAGGGAGTGGTACTCCATATCGAGTGAGGAGGCTGCCAGGTACTCAATGGTAGTGAATCCCTGGTTGAATTTGCCTGCCTTTTCTATTTTTTCGATGAGAGCATCAGGAATGATTTCCCCCGTCTGGTAGTGTTTGGCATATACCTTCAATACTTCCGGCTCAAATACCCAGTGCTCCATAATCTGTGATGGCAGCTCCACGAAATCGCGGGAGGTGCCGCTTGTATACTCAGTATTTGAAAGGAGACTATGGAGTGCATGACCAAACTCATGGAAGAGGGTGCTGGCCTCGTCAGGCGTGAGAAGTGAAGGTGTGTCGCCTGAGGGAGGAGTGAAGTTGGTCACCATGCTCACGAGCGGCGTCACGAATTTGCCCTTCTCGTCAAGCCGCTGTGACCTCATGGCGCTGCACCATGCTCCGCCGCGCTTCGATGCCCTCGGATGGTAGTCTATCATGAGAATACCAACATGCTTTTTGTCACGCTTCACCTCAAAGGTTTTGACATCCGGATGGTACAGAGGTATGTCATTACGCTCGCTGAACTCCAGCCCATAAAGTTTGTTGGCTACATAAAACATTCCGTCAGTGACGTTTTTGGCTGAGAAATAGGGTTTCGTTTCCTCGTCACTCAGGTCATACTTCTCCTTGCGTATCTTCTCGGTGTAGTAGAACCAGTCCCACGGCTCCAGTTTGAACTTTCCGCCTTCCCTGTCAATGAGCTCCTGCTGTGCTGAAGCCTCAGCCTTTGCCACCGGTAGTGCTGCCTCCCATATCTGTGCCAGGAAGTTCAGGACCGTTTCCGGTTCCTTGGCCATATTCCGCTCGAGCACATAGTCGGCATGGCTTTCGTAGCCGAGCAGCCTGGCTTTTTCAACGCGAAGCCTGATTATATCGGCCAGGATCTGGTTGTTGTCACGCTCATTTCCGTTATTGCCGCGCATAGAGTATCCCCTGAACATCTTCTCTCTCAGAGCCCTGTTGTCAGCGTAGGTCATAAAGGGGAAGTAACTGGGAGCCTGAAGGGTGAAGAGCCATTTGCCTTCCATACCCTTTGCCTTCGCTGCATCGGCAGCCTGTGCCCTGAGTCCTTCGGGAAGTCCTGAGAGATCAGCCTCATTGTCGATTACCAGCGTAAAACCATTGGTCTCAGCAAGGAGGTTCTCTCCGAATTTTACACCCAGGAGGGAGAGCTCACTGTTGAGCTTGCGAAGTTTATCCTTGTCCTCCGGTGAAAGCCCTATCCCGTTGCGGATGAATCCCAGGTACTGGTCTTCAAGCAGTTTGCTCTCCTCGGCAGTGAGGTCGAATTTATCACGGTTTTCATAAACCGATTTAATCCTTTCGAAGAGTTTCTCATTGAGAGAGATGTCATCCCTGTGTTTAGAAAAGAGAGGCGACATTTCCCTCGACAGCGCCTGGATTGAATCATTGGTATTGGCGCCTGAAAGCGGGCCAAACGCACGCTGCGCTTTTTCAAGCAGCTTGCCGGTGAATTGCATGGCCCTGATGGTATTGTCAAAGGTGGGCTCGTCAGTATTGTTGATGATGGCGTTGACTTCTGCCATCTCCTCTTCCATCCCTTTCAGGAAGGCCGGTTTGAAATGTTCGAATTTTATCTGGTCAAACGGGGGTACCTCAAATGGTGTGTCCCAGTCACAGTAAAAAGGATTCTCGCAGTTCTCCTTCCTGCAGGAGATAACCCCGAGTGATGCAATTAAAAGCATAATAAGGCATTTTTTCATGTCGGTTGCTGTTTGGGTTTGAATGGCTAAAATATGTATTAATGGATTAAATAACAAAGTGACAGTTCTCATTTCGCCTGTTTTGCAGCATGGGAGGCTGAAACTGTTCAACTAAACTCAATAAGGGGATCTCCCTTTCGTATTTTATCTCCGCTTTTTACCAGTATATGCCTTACGGTTCCGTCGCGGTCAGACAGTATCTCCCTGAAGGTTTTTCCAATCATCAGGTACATCAGTATCTCTCCCTTCTTTACTTCATCACCCACATTGAGCAGTTCCTCATCAGGCCAGAAGGTTGAGGTGGCACCTGAATAGAGCAGCGCAATTCCCTCTTCAGGTGAGGTAAGCAGCTTCCTCGGAGCAACCTTTGCAGGTGTTCCTGATGACATTTCTGCCTGTTTCTCCTCTATCTCCTTCAGGAACCGTTTTTTTGCCACCCCTGATTTGTAATCGCGATACTGCCTGTCATGCATGGCCAGCTCAAAGAGCTCTTCCTCATCAGGTCCGGCCGGCCAGCCGTTCTCCTCCATTTCCTTGCGGTAACCGTCAAGCGCATCAGGATAATTGTCCTGCGGATTACCCTCATAGAACTCCTTCCCTTCCCGGCGGGCAAGGTCGATCAGTTCCTGTGCCAGGGGGCCTGGCAGTGTGCCTGCCTTTCCAAGGAGCATGTCCCAGGTATTGGGGTCTATCATGGCAAATCTTTCCTTCCCGTTAACAAGGGATACAATATTCATGAGAGCCACATTCTTGACATACTGGCTGAAAGGAGTGACAAGTGGCGGGTAACCCATCATCGGCCAGATGTGCTCCACCTCCCTGAACAGGGATACGACAAGCTCATCCTCAGTCATCTCTGGTTTATTCTTTGCTTTCAGGGCAGCATTGATGCCCTGGTGTACGCCCTTCAGGTCAGCCATCATGCTTCCCATCATTCCGCCGGGGAGCCCTGACCCTATTAGCAGCGAGGTCATCTGCCTGTTGCGCGGGTCAATGAAGTATCCCAGGAAATCGTCAATGAATTCCTGGGTGAGTGATCTCACCTTCATGTAGGCGTCCATATTTATCTCAGGCACATCAAACCCGGCATCCTGCATCACTGCGTGGACGGCAATCAGGTCAGGGTGTACCATGCCCCAACTGAGCGGTTCCATGGCCACATCGAGGTAATCGGCGCCTGCCCTGGCCACTTCAAGCATCGTTGCCACTGACATTCCTGGTCCGCTGTGCCCGTGATACTGCACAATCATACCGGGGTATTTCTTCTTGATCCTGCGGACAAGTTCACCCAGCGAGGCCGGCCTTCCTACACCTGCCATATCCTTAAGGCATATCTCATCTGCCCCGTACTCCACAACACGGTCAACCACACCCATGTAATAATCTACGGTATGTACCGGTGAGTGGGTGATTGAAAGGGCTGCCTGCGATATCATTCCGGCTTCACGGGCATATTTTACCGACAGTTCCAGGTTACGGTGGTCATTCAGTCCGCAGAAGGAGCGGGCGATATCCACTCCCTGGGCCTTCTTTACCCTGAACATCAGCCGCCTTACATCAGCAGGAACGGGGTACATTCTTATCCCGTTCAGAGACCGTTCAAGCATATGTGTCTGAATGCCCGCGCGATTAAAAGGTTTTAGCCACTCCCTTACGGCGGTGTTCGGATTCTCACCGTAGAGAAGCTGTACCTGTTCAAAGGCGCCGCCGTTTGTCTCAATACGGTCAAAACAACCCATCTCCACTATATGCGGCGCTACGGCCGTAAGCTGTTCAACCCTTGGCTGATACTTGCCTGATGACTGCCACATGTCGCGGTACAGCAGGCTGAATTTTATCTTCTTCTTCATAGCCATAATTGTTAAATGCCTTACCCCTGGGAGGGAGCCGGCATTGAAGGCTCAAAGATAATCCGGTTTGTGATTGTAAAATTGATAATTGTCAATGATATAAAAAGAAAGAAGGCACTTGTTCAAGCACCTTCTTATCAACCTAAACCTGATCGTAGACAGGCCGGACGGCCTGATTAAGGAAGGAAAAAAATCTTTCTTTCCGGATTACTCCTTTATGAGTGCCGGGAAATAGGATGCAATAAGTACCGTTGCATCAAAATCCTGAGTCTGACCCTGGGCAATAACCTTCTGATGGAAATAATCACTCCTGTCAAGTTTTTCATCACAGGTGCTGAGTCCACTCTTCTTGTACTTGCCGTCAAGCTTGTTGACCCCGAAGAATTTGCCGTTACAGGTGTACATTACTGAAAGCTCGTCGGAGATAACTACATAATTCCTGCAATTCTTCTCCTTGTCAACAAGTACCTTTACCTGTAAGGGTGATTTTTCATAACTGATGAGGTAACATTTCATCTCCTCACCTGCCAGCATCACCGGCTGATCGCTCAACTCAATGGTGTACGTTCCAAAGGAGGTGTTTGAATCACCCCTTGCAATTACCTTGCCGAACGAAAACGCTGAAAATGCGGCAAATACCAGTAAAACAACCATAATTCTTTTCATGACTAACCCGTTTTTATTTAACACTAAACTGTCCTTCGAAAAAAGCGGAACTGTCCTTTTCCATCCTCTTTCCGATATAAAGACCGGCAACCCCCCTCTCTGTTGCATGTTTTTTTTGTTAAACTTTTGTTAAGCGAGAAAAATATTTTCCAACTATCATATTATCAGTATTATGGGACTTGAAAAAAAATTCACACCCCCTCTCGTTGACATCTTTTTGGTTATCTCAAATACCTTTTTTATCTTTGTGTTGCAAAATTCGGGTATGAACAGTCTGGAACACAGGTTTATGATGAACCGCCTCGGCAGAAGGCTCTATCATTGCCTCATGTTCTACGCCCGGTAGCCTTTCATGCAGGACCGGTGAGTCCTGCTTCCCCGGTTATTTTTTTCCCCACGAACAGTTCATTATCTATGAAAGGCTTGATATTCAGTATAAAAAAGTATGCAATCCATGACGGCCCCGGCATCAGGGTCACAGTCTTCATGAAAGGTTGTCCGCTTGACTGCTGGTGGTGTCACAATCCGGAGGGGAAGGAGAGAGGCATACGTATGGTTGAGAGGATAGACAGGGTAGGAGAGAAGGAATTCAGGTCAATGGAGCAGGTTGGTCATGAATATTCCCCGGAAGAGATCCTGGCTAAGGTTGAGACAGACCGCGTGTTCATGGAGCACTCGGGCGGAGGCGTTACTTTCTCCGGCGGCGAACCCCTTATGCAACCTGAGTTCCTTCGTGAAACACTCTCATTACTGAAGCAGTCAGGTTTTCATACCACGGTAGACACCTCGGGATATGTCAGGCGGGAGATACTTCAGTCGGTCATGCCCGTCACTGACCTCTTCCTGTATGACATCAAGCACACTGACCCGGAATTTCATAAAAAATTCACCGGGGTGAGCAATGAGCTGATAATATCTAATCTGGACATGCTCCTGGCGGAGGGGAAGGATGTCATGATACGGATCCCGGTCATCCCCGGTGTGTCGGCTGATACTTCATATATGGAGCAATTGAAGGGCTTCATCGGGAGGCGTGATAACGGACATATCAAAGAGATAAACCTGCTGCCCTATCACAAGACAGGGAGCTCCAAGTACCGTCGTTTCGGCATGGAAGACAGGATGGCATCATACAACCAGATATCAAACGGACACCTGGATGATTATATTGAAATTTTACTACCGCTCGGAATTCATGTCAAAAAGGGCGGATGACAATTTAAGCGAAAAAGTAAGGAGACATTTATATGAAAATGACAGAAAGAGTTTTGAGGCTCAGGGAACAAAGCCTCAGTGCAACTGAGACCCTCACAGCCGAGCGTGCCCAACTGATAACCAGGTTTTATTCCAGCCGCGAGGCACAGGGACTGTCGGCTCCTGTTCTGAGGGCCCGTGCCTTTGAGTACCTTCTCAGGAACAAAGCCATCTGCATCAATGATGGTGAACTGATAGTCGGTGAAAGAGGTCCTGCTCCCAAAGCCACTCCGACCTATCCGGAGATAAGCCTTCACTCGCTGCAGGATCTTGATATTCTCAACAACCGTGAGAAGGTTTATTTCAGGGTGAGCGAAGAGGTTAAAAAGATTTACAGCGAGGAGATCATCCCCTACTGGAAAGGAAGGAGCAATCGTGACCGCATCATGGAGCGTATGACTCCTGAGTGGCTTGCAGCCTATAAGGCAGGGATCTTTACCGAGTTCCAGGAGCAGAGAGCTCCGGGTCATACCGTTCTGGGATACAAGATGTTTCATACAGGCTTCCTGGATCTGAAGAAAGAGATAGCCGATGCTGCAGCTGCCCTCGATTTCCGGAATGACCCGCATGCGTATGAGCGCAACGAAGAGCTAAAGGCGATGGAAATAGCCTGTGACGCAATCATTATGTATGCCATGAGGCATGCTGAAAAACTGGAGGCCCTGGCAGCAGGCGAAATGGATGCCGCCAGACGGGCTGAGCTTCAGAAAATGGCTGAGGTTTGCCGCCGTGTTCCGGCTCATGCCCCGGAGACATTTCATGAGACACTCCAGCACTACTGGTTTATACACCTCGGAGTGGTGACCGAACTGAATCCGTGGGACTCATTCAATCCCGGCAGGCTTGATCAGCACCTGTGGCCCGTTTACAGCAGGCAGATCAAAAATGGCGCCCTTACCCCGGAGGATGCATATGAACTCCTCGGATGCTTCTGGGTCAAATTCAATAACCACCCGTCACCTCCCAAAATGGGAGTCACCGCACAGGAGAGCAATACCTACACCGACTTCTGCCTGATTAACCTCGGCGGCGTAAAGCCTGACGGCACCGATGCCGTCAACCCGATGTCATATATCCTCCTTGACGTCATCCGGGAGATGCGGATACTGCAGCCCAGTTCAATGGTTCAGGTCAGCCGCAAAAACCCTGATTCGTTTGTGCACAAGGCTCTTGATATAATCCGGACAGGTTTCGGTCAGCCCTCGGTATTCAACACGGAAGCCATCATACAGGAACTGCTCAGGCAGGGTAAAAGCATTGTGGATGCCCGAAATGGAGGCGCCTCGGGATGCGTTGAAACAGGAGCTTTCGGCACTGAGTGCTACTGGCTGACCGGATATTTCAACCTGGTGAAGATACTTGAGGTGACCCTGAACAACGGATTCGACCCACGCACCGGAGTACAGGTGGGACCGAAAACCGGAGACCCCGCATCGTTCGCCACTTTTGATGATTTCATGCTTGCCTACAGGGATCAGATAAACTACTTCGCAGATGTCAAGATAAGAGGAAACAACGTTATAGAAAAGACGTTCGCTATCCATCTCCCGGTTCCGTTCCTGTCGCTCCTGCTTGAGGACTGCATCGCAAACGGCAGGGATTACAATGCCGGCGGTGCCAGGTACAACACCACATACATACAGGGCGTGGGCCTCGGAAGCATCACCGACATTCTTACCTCGGTAAGGTTCAATGTATATGACAGGAAACGGTTTACCTGGAATGAGCTGCTTGACGCACTGAAGAAGAACTTCGAAGGGTCTGAGCAGATGCAGTATGACATGATCTACAACACCCCGAAGTACGGTAATGATGATGACTATGCCGATGCCCAGGCTGTGGCTGTGTTTGAGTTCTTCCATGATGCCGTCAGCGGCAGGCCTACACCCAGGGGAGGCACACACCGGATCAACATGCTCCCGACAACGTCTCATGTCTATTTTGGAAATGTAACCGGAGCAACTCCCGACGGCCGCAAGGCCTATGTTCCCCTTTCAGAAGGGATATCACCCTTCCAGGGAGTTGACCGCCAGGGCCCGACTGCGGTGATCAAGTCAGCATCCAAGATTGACCATCTCAGAACCGGAGGGACCCTGCTGAACCAGAAGTTCTCGCCGGAGTTCTTTGAGGACGAAGGAAGCTACCAGAAGCTCACTGCCCTCATCCGCAGCTACTTCAGTCTTGACGGACATCATATACAGTTCAACGTTGTCAATGCAGATATTCTGCGCGATGCACAGAAAAATCCTGAACTGTACCGCGACCTAATTGTGCGTGTGGCAGGTTACAGTGATTACTTCAATGACCTTGGCGAGGACCTTCAGAACGAGATCATCCGTCGTACCGAACATCACGGGATGTGACGCATTTGAAGACCATTGGCGCTTTTACGCAATTTCAACCTTCCGAATGCCATTTTTAATGGTTTTTAGTTGCTTTTCCTTTAAATTTTTACTATATTTTGTAAGATTTAACAGCTGTCACCTTTCAGTTGACCCGAAAGGTTGAATGCAGCAGCTAAAGCCTTGGCCGTGAAGAAGATATTTGATTATTTCGACACCCGCTACAGGGCTGAAATGCTTGGCAGGCCTGCCGATCAGACAGGCCCGGTGATAACAATTTCCAGACTTACGGGATGTGACGGCAGGGAGGTCGCTGCTGAACTGGTGGCACAACTGAATCTGAGGTATAATACCAACAGGTGGAAATGGGTTGACAAGGACATAATTTACCATGCTGCCCATGAACTCAAGACTGACACACACCGGGTTGAGACCTATTACCAGGGGCTTGGCATGACTGATATTTCACAGATGATCATGGCTTTTTCAGGCTCTTTTGTCACTGACAGTTCAGTAAGAAAAGCAATCAGGGAGGTAGTCACCTCCATAGCCCGTGACGGGTACGCAGTGATAATTGGCAGGGGAGGTGTCTCAATCACCCACGATATGGCCAATGCACTGCATGTCAGGCTTGTGGCTCCCATCTACTGGAGGGTGCAGAATGTAATGAAAAAGAAAGGGATGATCATTGAGAAGGCTGAGGAGTATGTACTTCAGACTGATGAAAAGAGAAACAGGCTTATTGTCGATTTCCTTGACAAAAAGCCGCAGTCCATTGATTATCTTTTTGATGTTACGCTTAACAGGAGCAGCTTCACGCTGGAGCAGATCTCGTCGCTGATACTGACGATGTATGAGACAAAGATGGGCGTAAAGGCGCAAGGATAAAGCTGTGTGTTTTCAGAGTTTGGCACAGCTGGCTGGTTGTTTAACAGAAGGGTAGATGAAAGGGCCGGTTCTCCTTTGGTTTCCGGCCCTTTCTGATTATGTGCCCTTCACAGGCAATATCTGCATCATTAGAGCGCCGATAGCGCTCCGCTGCAGTCAACTGCACCACTTCAGCCCTGCAGGCAGCAGATCTTCGCTATGCGGCTGATATGCTCTGATGTTCGCATGTCAAGCGAAAGAGCGTAGTTATCCCAATCTTCAATCAGGAGGCGTGCCACCCCGGTCTCAATGGCAGCCCTGGCTACCGCCGGTGCCACCCTGGAGATCAGCCTCGGATCAAGTGGTTTGGGAATGATGTATTCCCTTCCGAATTCAAGGTTTTCAAGGTCGTACGCTTTGAGAACAGATTCGGGAACCTTCTCCTTTGCAAGTTCCGCCAGTGCCCTTGTCGCACCCAGTTTCATCTCCTCGTTTATGGTTCTGGCCCTCACATCAAGAGCTCCCCTGAAGATGAACGGAAATCCCAGCACGTTATTGATCTGGTTGGGATAGTCAGACCTTCCCGTTGCGAAAATCAGGTCATCGCGGGTGGCCATTGCATCCTCATAGCTTATTTCGGGGTTGGGGTTTGCCATTGCAAACACAATAGGATCAGGGGCCATGGTGCCCAACATTTCCTTTGTAAGCATATTTGCAACCGAGAGACCCAGGAAGAGATCGGACCCCTCCACCGCCTCGGCAAGAGTGTTTATATCACGGTCGGTGACCCACTCCATCTTGTATTTGTTGAGGTCAGTCCGCTTTTTGTTGATCACCCCTTTGCTGTCAACCATAATGATATTTTCTCTCTTAACGCCCAGGGCAACATAGAGCCTGGTGCATGAGTTGGCTGCAGCACCAGCGCCGCAGACCACAACCTTAAGGTCAGGCAGCTTCTTGCCGTTGATCTCCACAGCATTGAGCAACCCTGCTGCCGAGATGATGGCTGTGCCATGCTGGTCATCATGAAACACCGGTATGTCAAGCATCTCCTTCAGCCTCGTCTCAACTTCAAAACATTCAGGCGCCTTAATATCCTCAAGATTGATGCCGCCAAATGTCGGGGCAAGTTTTGCACATATTTCTATCAGCTTGTCAGGATCCTTTTCGTCTATCTCAATGTCAAAGACATCTACATCGGCAAAAACCTTGAAAAGGAGCCCCTTCCCCTCCATTACCGGTTTCCCGGCAAGGGCGCCTATGTCTCCCAGACCCAGAACGGCAGTACCGTTGGAGATTACTGCCACAAGGTTACCCTTGGCCGTATAGTTATAGGCATCATCAGGGTTCTTTTCTATCTCAAGGCATGGGTGTGCCACACCCGGTGTATAGGCCAGGCTTAAATCAAACTGGGTGCAATAAGGCTTTGTGGGAATGACCTCCACCTTGCCCTTGCGTCCCCTGCTGTGGTAAAGGAGCGCATCCTCTTTAGTGGCTTTTGGCATGACAGAATGTGATTAGATTGTGAGTTTTATGAAAGATATTATTGGTACTACGAATTTATAACAATTCATGGACAGCTCCTATTTTTTCCGAATATTATACAACATTCCCTTTGCACTCTTTGGGAAAATAGATATTTTCAATGCCTCAAATTTTAACCTGAGCAGACAGACTATGAATTCACCACTTCAGAACACAGCCATCGGCGTTGATATCGGCGGCAGCCACATCACAGCAGTAGCCGTCGACATGGGAGCACATCGTATCATCAGCGGGTCACGTGCCGAAAGCCCTGTTGACAACAAGGCTGAGGCAGATGAGATACTCACTATATGGAGTGACACCCTTAGGCAGGTGATGAAGGGGATTCAGATCTTCAACCTGAAAGGAATTGGTTTTGCCATGCCAGGCCCGTTTGACTATGTCAACGGCATATGCCTTATCCGTGGAGTTGACAAATACGAGAAACTTTACGGTGTCAATGTGGGCAAGGCTGTCAGTTCAAGGCTGGGACTTCCGTGTGACTGCAGGGTGAGATTCATGAATGATGCCAGCTCCTTTGCAGTGGGTGAGGCATGGGCCGGCAAGGCTGCTGGATTCAGCAGGATGATGGCTATCACCCTCGGCACCGGTTTCGGATCAGCATTTGTTGAGAACCGTATCCCTGTTGTTGAAGGTGACAGGGTGCCCAAGATGGGATGTGTTTATCACCTGCCCTTCGGCAAAGGAATTGCTGACGATTATTTCTCAACCCGTTGGTTCACTGCACGCTACCGCGAGGTGACCGGGCAGGAGGCTGCGGGCGTCAGGGAGGTGGCTGTCATGGCCGGCAGGGCACCTGAAGTACATGAAATATTCAATGAATTCGGCGCAGCACTGGGTGGATTCCTCGCACCCTGGCTGAACCGGTTCGGAGCCGAGATCCTGGTCATAGGTGGAAATGTGTCATACGCATGGAACCTGTTCGGCCCGGCAATGGAAGAGGCTATGAGGAGAGAGAAATGCAATGTGCGGACAACCATCTCCGAACTGAAGGAAGACGCCGCCCTGCTGGGCAGTGCCTATCTCCTCGATGATGGGTTCTGGAAGGCGGTGCAGCCCGCCCTCCCCCTTATGTGAGAATGAACAACCTGAACAATATGAATGAGAAAAAAATCGAGATGAGACTGGTGGTGCCGGTGCTCCTCTCCTTCTTTGTAATGAGTTTTGTAGACCTGGTGGGAATAGGCAAGGATCGTGTGGCAGGTGACCTTGGGCTGAGCGACTTCATCCTGGGACTGATCCCGTTTGCGGCTTTCGTCTGGTTCTTTTTCCTCTCCGTCCCTGTAGGAATCATCCAGGCCCGCGTGGGAAAAAGGATGATGCTGAACATCGGGATGATCATCACCGGGGTGGGGCTCTTCATTCCATATTTCTTCTATAACTTCGTGACTGTTATCGCAGGCTTTGCCCTCCTGGGAATAGGCAATACCATTGTGCAGGTATCGGCTAACCCATTGCTGGTGGATGTGGTGCCCGGGCGGAGAGCCTCAAGTTTCCTCAGTTTTTCACAATTCATCAAAGCCATTGGCTCAATGCTGGCCGCCCCGCTGGCAGCACTGTTTGCAAGCCGCTTCGGCGACTGGAAACTTCTTTTCCTGGTTTATGGTATCATCTCCTTTCTAAGTGTACTCTGGCTTGGAACTGTTAAAATCGAAGAGAGCGTCGCAACGGAAAGGAAGGCCTCCATGGCATCAGCCTTCAGGTTGCTGGGCAATTCATACATCCTGATGATGGTGCTTTCAATATTCCTTGTCGTCGGGATAGATGTGGGATTCAACTATTTCTCCGGAAAATACCTTTCAGCCAGGTTTGGTTTTGAGGAGGTTACAGCACAGTCGGGACGCAGTGTCTATTTTTTCGGACGTATGCTGGGCACCTTCGCGGGAGCCCTGATCCTTACAAAACTGGCATCCACCAGGGGTTTTCTCTACAGCGCAATACTATCAATAATATCTATCCTTCTGTTCATGATTATCCCGGCATCAAAGGGTGCAGCCTGGATACTGGTCTTTCTCATCGGTCTAGGGGTGGCAAATATCTTCCCTCTTGTCTTCTCACTGACCGTGCAGAGGTACCCGGAGAGAAGCAATGAGATATCCGGGCTCATGATGATGGCCATTTCAGGAGGTGCTCTGATACCGCCGCTGATTGGACTTGTAAGCGACTCAGCAGGTGTGGTGCCCGGCATGGGTGTGTTGCTGCTCTGTGCTGCCTACCTGCTGATTGTGTCATGGATTATTATCAGAAAGAAGATTGTCAATATCTGATACTGCGGGTTGAAGGGCTACTGCCCGAATGCCCGGTTCTCTGGTAACAATTAAAACAGTGAAATCATGAGGCGAATCACTCCCGTTTTCATGCTGTTTCTCCTCTGGTCATGTACCAGGCAGGAGCCATTGCGGCCGAACATCATCTACATCATGACGGATGACCATGCTTACCAGGCGGTAGGAGCTTACGGAAGCGAGATCAACAAGACGCCCAACCTTGACCGTATTGCTGATGAGGGAATCATCTTCCGCAACAGCTTTGTGTGCAATTCAATATGTGCTCCAAGCAGGGCGGCGCTACTGACCGGGAAGCACAGCCATGCCAACGGCCATACTGACAACAGGGCAAGGTTTGACAGTTCACAGGTAACATTCCCCAAACTGCTTCAGCAGGCCGGATACCAGACGGCACTGATAGGCAAATGGCACCTTAAGAGCGAGCCGACCGGTTTTGACTTCTGGAGTATCCTTCCCGGGCAGGGAAGCTACTACAATCCCGACTTCATCGAGTCGGGCCGCACCTACCGCCTGACGGGTTATGCCACCACCCTCATTACAGACAAAGCCATAGATTGGCTTCAGAAGAGAGATACTTCCAGGCCGTTCTGCCTGCTGGTGCATCACAAGGCTCCCCATCGTAACTGGATGCCTGACACTCTTGACTTTGACCTCTTCGATGGCGTTGATTTCCCGGTCCCGCACACTTTCTTTGACACTTATGACGGGAGGCTGGCTGCTTCCCTCCAGGAGATGAGTGTCATCAAGGACATGCGCCTGTCATCTGATCTCAAGATTACCGGCGCTGACGGCGACTCCCTTTCACAGGCTGAAAAGGATTACCTCTGGTATCTCAATCACCGTATGAATCCTGAACAGCGAAAGGCATGGATGAAGGAGTATGACAGCATCAGCAGGGCCTTCCTCGCTGACAGGCCCGTGGGTGACTCACTGGCTGTCTACAAGCTGCAAAGGTACCTGACAGACTATCTGCGGACAATCGAATCTGTTGACCGGAATACCGGCAGGCTCCTTGACTACCTTGAATCAGCCGGCCTGATGAAGAACACCCTGGTGGTCTATACCTCTGACCAGGGATTTTATCTCGGCGAACACGGCTGGTTTGACAAACGTTTCATGTATGAGGAGTCATTCCGGACACCTCTGCTGATGCGGCTTCCGGAGACACTCTCAGCACACGGTGACATCACCGAGATGGTACAGAACATCGACTTCGCACCCACTTTCCTCGAGCTGGCCGGTGTGAAGCCTCCGGCTGACATGCAGGGAGTTTCGCTTGTCCCGCTCCTGTTGGGGCGTAAACCGGGAAACTGGCGCGATGCACTTTATTATCATTATTATGAATACCCTGCGGAACATGCGGTAAGGAAACACTACGGCATCAGAACCGACAGGTATAAGCTGATCCATTTCTATGATGACGTCGATGCATGGGAACTGTATGACCTTCAGGCAGACCCGCATGAGATGAATAACCTGATTGATGATCCTTCTTATGACAGGGTGGAAGACAAACTCCGCCACAGACTGACCAGGCTGCGCAGGATGTATAAAGTCACTGAATAAAGTAATTAACCAGCCTGCCGGTGTCCTGTAAATTTATGCCGCATTTAGTCTGCAAGTTCATACATGGCTGAGATTGCCTCCAGGTCATGACACTTTTTGAAGAATTCTGTCAGCTTGTCCCTCTCTTCAGCAGGAAAGGTGCCGGCCGGCATTACCACCTCTCTTATTACGAGCAGATCAGACCCGTCTGATCTGATTGATTGCCGGTATCTTCCAAATTCATTTGAAAACTCCCTGGTCTCAGCAAGGGCTGCCGTTTTATATGCATCCGGGATTTTTATGGTTATTGTATCAATGCATGCAGTATTCTCCGGGATATGAAACGGAACCTTGCGGTCTGCCTCAAGTTTAGGAACTGATTCGAACATTTTGCATGGAATAACCGGAACAATGAGACGTTTCCCGGCGATTGTGCCGTATTTATTCAGCTTGCCCTGAAAGGATGCCTTCAGCGATGCGATCCTTGAAGTGTCAGATATTGCTTCAAAGTCTGTAATTGTATGGTTCCTTAGAGGGAGCTCCCTGTAAAGATACTTTAATGCCTGATCCCTGGTGAAATGTTTGATGTACAGCAGATCTTCATAGTAATGCCCTGTGGCTTCGGTAATAATCTTATATTCAGAACTACCGTCAGAACCGATTTTTAGTTCATATTTTGCATTCCGGTAACTGTTCGATGAATCGGCTCTGGGTGTGTTGACCAGAATACCACCCTCTCCAGTAATTAACAGCGCTTTCCTGTTACTGTTGGAATAGCCCAGGTAACCTGCATCATAATACTGACTTGTACACTCCAGCCAGATCGTGTCATTCGCATCCGGAACACACAAGACCACATGGTTGGTTTGCAGGTAAGTGAAATCATCATACAGGATCTTCATGTTGCCGTTCCCGATTTCCGCATAGTAAGACCTTATACCCACTGAAGCCAGAAGTGATCTCATAAAGTTGGAGAGCCCCTTGCAGTCTCCGTAACCATATTTTAATACTTTATCCGCCGGGGCCGGTTGTATTCCTCCTATGCCAAAGGCAATGGCCACATAACGTGTATTTTCCTGAAGAAACCTGTAAATCCGTCTGACCTTCTCCTTTGTCCCAGTGGCATCTGATGTCAGAGCAGCCATCTGTGCCCTGATGACAGGATTAAGTTCTTCCCTGTCAGCAAGAAGACCTGCTATCCATGATCCATATGATCTGGCATCGGAAAACTCGCCGGTGTGACCATCATAGCAGAACTTTTCCGGCATTACCATCAGGTAGGGCAGGAATGATTCAAGGGATGGTATGAAGTTTTTGAGTTCTATCGGTTCAATGTGACCAATACCCCATGATATCAGCGAGCGGTTTCCATCCGGTTTCCCGGTAACCGGTTTGTCAGGTATGTTGAAACTCCTGTACCTGATATTGTACCCATCAGGAAAGATAATGGTGTATGAGGCAGTGTCGCATGCAAGATTAAGGTTGTCAACGGGAGTCCAGGTCTCAAATGCGATCAATCCTGAATAACTGATAACCGTCTCATATGTAAGGGTATAAGGATAATCCTGAATAACCGGTTCATAATAATACAACCTGTCATCCGTTGCAAAGACAAAGTCAGGATAAAAAGGTACGTCCTTAAGGTCTGTAATCCTTATCTTATCGCTGACAGTGCCGTCAGCTTTTGTTATGGTGCCATTAAAGCTGCTTATCCTGCTGTCGTTGTCAACTACGGCTCTGAACTTGCCATAATTCCTTCCGCCCTGGTTCAGTACGGTAGCCCTGTAAACAGTGGTTTTACGAATGTCTGTCACGGACCTGACTTCATATGTTATATGACATTCATTGATTACAGCATTGACCAGGGCAGGCAGTGCCGGAGCCGGTTCTCCGATGCCTTCACCTGCCAGAACACTGGTGGCAGAAATGAAAAGAATCACCGCCGCTTTTGTTTTCATTCTGCTGACCTTTTAAGGACAACACTCTCATTCTGACTTTCAGTTATTACCCTGTACAGGTCCTTCAGGTTCTCATATTCATGAGTCGGAAATACCATCCGTTTTATCTGGTAACTGTATTCTGCAACTATTTCGTTATTTTCTCCGGTTATCCTGTACCAATATACAATTGAACCGCCTGGCAGATTATATGACTTGCCCTGAGGGAGACTCTCAATTTCATATCCTTCAGGTATTTTAGTCCTGATCACAACTTTCTCGGTTGCAGGAAATTCAAATTCCACCGGGTATTCCCTTTTCTTAAGCTTAAAGGGATTTTCACCCAGCGCTTCAGTGAACAGCGGAAGGAAAATGAAAAGGTCACCCTGTTTATATCCCCTGTCAAGGTCCAGTTCCATCGTCTGCCTGACAGGTTTGGACTTATCCTCCTGGTTCTCGATACCTGAAGATAAAATTGTAAATCCGTTATCAGGATGATTTATTCCGTCAATGTACTTTTCAAAACCTCCAGCGTCTCTGATACGGTCACGTTGCATGTAGGCCGCAATGTCTTCATATAGCTCTTCAGCTTTAACGTGTGCAACGCCATCGTCCCCAAGCTCAACATTCCATGTTGTTGTGATCTTATATGAGTTTTCGGGATTGGTAAGTTCAATCCATCCTGTTTCGGTCTGATCAATTATTCTTCCCTTATCGTTCAGGCACGCCGGATCCAGCAGATTCATCGTAAGGTACCTGTCTGAAGCATCCAGCAATATCCTCTTTCCGTCTGCCTCGGCGAGGCAGATCACATAGTTGAAATCGTCAATTGACGGGTATATCGGCTGGATCATCCCGTTGCTCCTGGTGCTGAGGATTACCGGCCATGCCCTCAGGCCGGCCTCCCTGACCAATGCCGTGAGAAGCAAATTTACGCCCTGGACATCCCCTTTCCCGTTTTTTAAGACTTCACGTATGCCGTTTTCACAGAATATTCCTGTTTTGTTGTCACAGGTAATATTGTCCCTGATATGTTCATAACATGCCTGTAAAAGGGCTGCCTGGCCGTCGGACCCTGACCGGAGCTTTCCGGCAAGTTCCCCGAGAAATCCCGTATTCCTCAACTGTTGTCCGAAATTGGGATCCTCAATCAGAACTTTCGTAAGTGACTCCCATGAACTGTTGAAATGCTTCTGGGGGGTATTCGGGAACTTTGTAAATGCAAGTTCAAACCTGATACTTGCCAGGTAATTGTCAGGGGTGGTAAGATATGATTCCAGCGGGAATGCCGGAACATTATCCATTGCATATTCCTCAGATAACTCTAGATAGGTGATTTTATTCTGGCTGGTTGTTCTGCCACTGAAGGTGCTCTCTGTAACTGTTATGGGTACTTCAACCCGCGTGCTTGAACGCTTCGGGCTTACCCCGAAGTACCCCTTGATAATCCTGTTATAATTATAATATTCAAACATCTTCACCATAAGGATGTTTTTTTCAACAGGAATGGTGAATTGCATCGGGAACGGCCCCAGAGAGTAGAAATTATCTGATGTCAAATTTAACTCAATCTCCACGACAGACCCTTTCTTTACCTGTGGCATGCTTATCTTCATCCTTTCCCTTGTTGAACTTATATCCTCGTAGATAATCTGGCTGCGCTCGAGCTTCGACTTGACAATCTTGTTTCCGTCAAGATTATAAGTGTAACCTTTGACAGACACTATCTTCTCCAGTTTTTTGTTGAAAACAAAAGTGAAGTTGCCCCAATGAGTGGCTTCATTATCAAGGATCTTGACAGCCCGGTGAATCTGGATTTCATTCCGGTATTCAGGACCGTTGTTCATTCTGCCGTCAGTGAAACTGGCAGTGGTCTTGTGATATCGTGTTATGCATGACTGCTCATTGAAGATAATGAAGGCCTGAGCAGCAGAGTCAGACGGACAGACGTCCATTTTCAGGTAAGCAGGATCAATATGGTCAAACTTGAAATGATCCTGGGATTTGAGGGGAACAAAGGCAACAAGCGTCATAAGAGACACAATGACTTTTTTCATTATTGTTTCCATTTTGATGAACAGTAGATTGCAAAACTAAAAATACAAACAAAACCTTAAACAAAAAACCCTTTCAGGGAAAATTATGCAAATTCCGTATGGCCTGCAGTCATCTCCTCCTTTACCCCTAAGGGATTCCGGACCTGGAAAATAACAGACTCCGGAGCTTCACAATCTTCAAATTGCTATCTTTATAATTCCTGTAAATGATCTGAAAAATGGAAAAGCTGTATGGCTCCCGGAGAGGTTTTATCAAAAGAAGTATGTCGGTCTGCCTTGGCCTGACTATCGTTCCGCGGCATGTGCTTGGCGGCAGAGGTTTCATCCCACCGAGTGACCAGTTGACAAAGGGTATCGTCGGTGTCGGGGGAATGGGCCTCGGACATTTCAATTATGAAAATACACGCCTTCTTGCCGTTTGCGATGTTGATGCCTCACATCTGCAGAGGGCCCTTGACAGGGCTGGCAGCGGCGTAAAGGGTTACCGCGACTTCCGGGAGCTGATTTCCAGGCCTGACATTGATATAGTTCACATAGCCACCCCGCCTCACTGGCATGGCGTGATAGCTAAGATGGCCGCCGAAGCGGGAAAAGATATCTGGTGCGAAAAACCGATGACCCGGACCATAGGCGAGGGTAAGAGGCTGGTTGAAGCTGTGAAGGCAAACGGCAGGATGTTCAGGCTTAATACATGGTTCCGCTTTACCGGGCAATTCTACGGCCTTGGAACTACAGTGAAACCGCTGAAAAAGATCGTAGCCAGCGGTGTGCTCGGATGGCCCTTAAAGGTGACAATCAGTGGTATTACCGGCTATGACTGGAAATTCTACTGGAGCGGAAAAACTGACCTTCAGCCCGAACCGGTTCCCGCCGGACTCGATTATGACATGTGGCTGGGGCCGGCACCATACAAACCATACAATAAACTCAGGGTTCATGAGAACTTCCGGGGATACTGGGATTATGACGGGGGAGGACTGGGTGACATGGGACAGCATTATATTGACCCCGTGCAGTACCTCCTTGACAAGGACCATACCAGCCCCGTTTCCGTGGAGATTGACGCCCCGCAGCAGCATTATGACGCAGTCGGTTCATGGCGAAGGATTACCTTTACTTACGATGACGGCTGCCGGATAATCCTTGACGGCGAAAACCGCGATAAGGATGCAGCCTATATAGAAGGCCCTCATGGAAAAATATTCAAGGGTTTCCTCTCTGATATCCCGGATCTCCCTCAACTTTTAAGCAGGCTTCCTGACCCGCAGCCCCGGGTAACAATCTTCTCAGAGTCAGTAAAGACAAGGAAACCGTTTGCGCTTAACGAGGAGAACGGCCACCGGTCATGCACCATTGTGAATATGGGGGTTGTGGCACTGCGGCTTGGCAGGAACCTGAAATTTGACCCTGTCACCCAGCAATTCATTGGCGATGATGCTGCCAATGCACTCATAGACCAGCCCATGAGGGGCGAATGGCATATGTAAAACGGAGATACAATATATCATGAACAGAATAAGAACTCTTCTAACCATTGCGGCATTGCTGCTTGTAACCACAGCGCTTTCCGCCCAGGATTTGAGAACTACCGGGACAAAGGTTGCTGACCTGCTGGCCAGAATGCCTGCTGACAACCCTGAGCTTGCCTCACGACTGATGGAGGAAATGTATTCACTGGGAGAAGAGGGGAGGGGAATGATCTGCGGACAGATAGTGCCTGCGGGAACCGGTGACGATTTAAGGGCGAGGTATGCGGTGTCGGCTCTTACTGCCCGCCTTTCTGCTGATACTGATGAGGCCAGGAAGCGTCAGTGGGAGAAACAATGTATTGATTTTATGAAAAGAAGCACTGACCGGGAGGTGAGATCATTCTTCATGAGGCAGTTAAACCTTATCGGATCGGAACTGGCCGTGAAGGAACTGGCGGAGTACGTAACCTCTGCCGATATGTGTGAGGATGCCGTGATCGTCCTGCAGTCTGTTGGCACCGAAGCTGCTGCCAGCCTTCTTTATTCGGCCCTGAGGCAGGATGATTGCCCGTGTGCTGCCCAGGCGATGGTTGCTCTTGCGGAGACCCGCCCCGGGAAATCAGCAGAAACATATATGCAGTGGTATTCCAGGGGAAGCATCCCCGAAAAATCAGCTGCTCTCTATGCCATTGCCACTACCGGCGTTCCTGAGGCAGGGGATTTTCTCAACGGCGCCGCTGCTGCTGCCTCGTACCGGTGGGAGCCGACCGGTGCGGTTCAGGCTCTCCTGCTTTATGCAAAGAACATCGGACTTGGGGGAGAGGTGAAGAAGATGGAACGTATAACAAAACAGGTGATTGATGCAAGCATGACACCTGAGACTGCCAGCCAGAGACTTGCTGCAATGAGTGTTATCACGGCAGTTAAAGGGAACGGTGCCCTGGGCATGCTGCTTGATGCTGCCGGCGATACGGATGTGGCCATCAGGGGAGGTGCGTTGCGTCTGGCTTCAGGGATACCCGGCAGCGAGGCTACCATGAAATGGATAAAAAGATATTCAAAGGTCTCGGCCCCTGCAAAGTCCGGGATACTTTACATGCTTGGCGAAAGAGGAGATCAGCTGGCAGCGCCTCTGATAATAAAGGCACTTGATGATCCCTCCCCGGAAGTATCTTCTGCGGCCGTCTCCGCCCTGGCCCGCCTGAAGGGCCCGGGAGCTGTTGACCAGATCCTTTCCTGGATAATGAAATATGACCTTGAGGATGGACACCGTACTGCTTCAGAGACACTGACAGCCATACTTGACAGCACTGGCATAAGTAAGATAGCTGCTGCACTGCCGGCATCAAAAGGGCAATCAACAGTCACCCTTGTCAGGCTGCTGGCCTGGTCCGGTGACAGGAGATATTTCAGGGATGTTTTTTCTTTTACCTCATCTCCTGATTATGGTATTAGGGCAGCCGCCATCACTTCACTCACAGCACTGGCCTCCTATAATGACCAGCCGGAGATAATAGGACTGCTTGAAGCAACCGGGGAGAAGGCAGAGGTGGCCGAACTTCAGCGTGCCATTCTCGCTGCAGCCATGGACCATAAAGACCCGTCAGCAAGATCGGCACTTATCCTTGAAGCCATGGACAGAAGCCGTGACAGGCTCAAGCTGATCCCCCTTCTGTCAGCTACCGGGGGCGGTGAGGCGCTGAAAAGGGTGGCCGCTGAGTTTGAGAACGGCGACGCCATCACCAGGGATGTCTGCTTTGACGTTCTGACTCATTGGAATGACATCTCGTCGGCAAAGATACTCCGTGAGATAACCGCCTCAGGGAATAAAACCTTCGGGATGCCGGCCTTTGATGCATACATGAGAATGGTATCTGCAGCCAGACTGAAGCCCGAACGAAAGCTGCTGATGATTAAGGATATGGCACCATATGCCGCAGATCCAGGCGCCAGGGCGGGAATGGTCGCCCTTGCCGGCTCCCTGGAAATACGGCAGACGGAATTCTTCATTACACCTTACCTTTCTGACCCTTCGGAAGAGGTGAGGAGTGCAGCAGGTGAAGCAATACAATCGCTTAACCTTCCCGGCGACGGGTCGTTTGAACCAATGTTCAACGGCAATGACCTTACCGGCTGGAAAGGACTGGTGGGAAACCCCGTGACCAGGGCTGCCATGACGCCAAAGGAACTGGCTGCCAGACAAAAGGAGGCTGACAGAAAGATGCTTGAAAACTGGAGCGTGAGGGATGGAATGATATGGTTCAGCGGAGTGGGAGATAACCTGTGCAGCGTGAAGGAATACGGTGACTTTGAGTTGTATGTCGACTGGAAGATAACCAGGGGAGGCGACAGCGGCATTTACCTCCGCGGGACACCGCAGGTACAGATATGGGATACATCCCGGACCGACGTTGGAGCACAGGTGGGATCGGGAGGCCTGTACAACAACCAGAAGAATTCCTCAGTGCCTCTCCTGGTTGCAGATAACCCCGCGGGTGAATGGAATACGTTCAGGATTCTTATGACGGGAGATAAGGTAACTGTATGGCTCAACGGCGACCTTGTGACTGACGAGGTCACCCTGGAAAATTACTGGGACAGGTCCATTCCGGTATTCAGGAAGGGGAGCATTGAGCTTCAGGCCCATGGAACCGACCTTGCTTTCAGGGATATCTATATCAGGGAGATCAATACGGCAGAGTATAACCTGACAGAGAAGGAAAAGGAGGCAGGTTTCATATCACTTTTCAACGGCATGAACCTCGATGGGTGGATCGGCGACAAGGTTTCCTATGCCGTTGAAGATGGAATGATTGTGATCAGGCCGGGTAATAACAGCGGCGGAAATCTCTACACCGGAAAGGAGTACTCGGATTTTATCTTCCGGTTCGAGTTTCAGCTTACCCCGGGGGCAAATAACGGACTCGGAATCCGGACCCCTCCTGAAGGTGATGCCGCTTACGCAGGGATGGAGATACAGATACTCGATAACACTGCATCCATATATTCGGAACTTGAACCATACCAGTATCATGGTTCCGTTTACGGTGTCATACCGGCCAGGAGGGGATTCCTGAGACCGGTGGGTGAATGGAATTACGAGGAGGTTACTGCAAAGGGAACAAAAATAAAAGTGGTCCTGAATGGTGCTGTAATCGTCGACTCAGACCTGACTGATGCCATCATCAACGGACCCATTGACGGCAGAGAACATCCGGGACTGAAGAACTCAGGCGGACATATAGGGTTCCTTGGACATGGCTCGGTGGTCCGGTTCAGGAATATCCGCATCAGGGAACTGTGATTTTTTTTAATCATGCCCCGGAGGCGGATTATCAACGATTTATCAACAAATGTCAAATTGAGGGCTTCAATATTTTGCAGGAGCCGCAAAAAGAGCCATTTTTGACCCTCTGACACAAGTCGGAATTGTTGACAGCATTATATAAAAGGCATCTGGGCTAAAGGACTGAAGAAAGGATGAAAATACTTATCTGTGAAGATAATCAGCTGGCTGCCAGGGCAATGTCGGTGGTCATCGAACGGGAGGGATATGATCCCGTGACTGTAGGTGACGGAAACAGGGCAATCGAGGCATTGAAAAGGACTGATTTTGACCTGGTGATTGTTGACATTCACATGCCCTATCACAGCGGATTGGAGGTGGTAAGGTTTCTTCGCACAGAGCTGAAGAAGCAGACCCCGGTCCTGATAGTGTCGGCATTCAGCGATCCTCAGATGCAGCGTCAGGCGGGTGAAATGAAGGTTAGCGGGTACATTACCAAGCCTTTTGATCCCGATGATCTTCTCAGGAAAATCAGGGCCGCAGTGGCAGTTGTTTAGATGATGGAGTTCAAAAGACTGATAAAAACCCTTTCGCTGGCGGTTATGTTTATCATGACAACCGGATTGTTATTATCCCAGACCATAACCAACCCCGAAGAGGAGTACTCAAGGATCCGTTCGCTGGCGTTTGACGGCAGATATGAGGAGGCGGAACCGGCAGCCCGCAGGCTTGTCAGGGAATATCCGGAGTTTGGCGACGCACGGGTTCTGCTCGGGAGAATAATAGCCTGGCAGGGAAGGTATGACGAAGGAGCTGCCGTGATAGACACCCTGCTGATTTCTGATCCCGATAACACGGACGCCCTCGGGGCGATTACCGATATCAGGCGATGGTCGCGCGACAGAGCACAGCAGATTGCCGCTCCTACGGATATCAGGGCCGGCTATTCCTTTGATACCTACAGTGAGCCTTATGACCGTCTCTGGCAGGTGTTCAGCCTGGGAGCAGGCCACCGGTTTTCATGGGGTACCGCAACTGCATCGGTTAATTACGGACACCTTAATACAGGCCCTCCTTCAGACACCGCCGGCAATGATTTCCAGTTCGCCGCCGAAGCATGGCCCGAACTTGGCAGAAGAAATTATGCCTATGTTGCCTACGCTTTCAGCGACGGCCCCTGGTTCCCCCGCCACAGGGCAGCCCTTGAGCTGTGGCAGACTCTCCCGGCAGGACTGGCTGTTTCTGCGGGCGTCAATTATTACTATTTTGATAATAGTATCTTTATCGGCACATTCTCTCTGGAGAAATACCTGAGCCGTTACTGGTTCTCGGGAAGGACATATTTCCATTTTAAGGAGATAGGAGTTACAACATCATTCTTCATTACTGCCAGGAGATACCTCGGTACAACTGATTATCTCCAGCTTACAGTGGGTACCGGAACGGCACCCGATGAACCGTATGATATACTTACTGACCTTGAACGACAGAAGGCAACTTCTGTCAGGATGACCTGGTTCAACCAGATAAATCACTGGTGGTCGGTAAGGATCGGGGCAGGCTATTCTTTCGAAAAATACAATCCAACCTCATCCCGCAACAGGTTTGAAGGGAACGTCGGAATAACAAGAGGTATCGGACGAAAGGAATGAGAATGACACTGACCATACTGCTGGCCATGGCCGTTGGTGCCCTTCCATTGCACTCCTTCACTGCAGCTGAAGAAAGCTGGAATGAATCGGTACGCTCACAGGGAACAGGATCTGCCGTCCCTGTCCTTTCAACATTCCCTTCCGAGCTTACCGTCGGAGGACTTGTTTCACTTGCAAACGGGAACTATGCCATCCAGATGGGTGCATTCGGCAGGCGTGCCAATGCCGAGGCTCTGAGCAGGAAGATAACTGAAATGTCAGGTCTGCCTGTTGACATCATCGAGGATGCCGGCCTGTTCAAGGTATTCATCAACAGTGCACTGAGAGGTGAGGCACCCTGCCTGTACATACCGGTGGCATTCGAGGGTGAAAATGGAAGAAGCACTTCGTCAGATAATGAGACGTTGACGGAAGCCGCTGAGCCTGAAACAGAATCTCAAAAAGGGGTGTTGCCAGGCACCGGAACCATGACAGGGGAGGATATCCCCTTTCGGGCCTCAGCCGACAGAACGGATTCCGTACCTGCAACAGCAGCCATCCCGGTATCAGAGCTGCATGAGACCTGGCAGATGACAACTCCGGCTGAAGAAAAACCTGCAGAAACACAAACTGTAAGACCGGGGATAGGAAACCTCTTTTTTCTAAGGGGAGACAGCCCCTGGCTTAACCGCTACAACTATTTCGGCAAGTCCGTGGCACTGGTCAATGCCTTGATTTTTGCCATACTGGCATCATTCGCCACAATGCTGATACTTCTCCTCGTCATTCTCCTTAACAGGCGAAGGATGGAAAGGGAGGCGAAACTGAGACAGTATCTTCTTGAACAGTACCAGTCTCTGATCATAGATTACCTTTTCGGAAGCAGCAGCCCGGATCCGTTCAGGAAAATAGCATCTGACAACTACCGCAGGCAGGTGCTTATAGATCAGATGATTGACGTCAGCGTTAACCTGAAAGGTGACTCCAGGGAGAAGCTTATGAAGCTCTACATGGATCTTGAGCTTGACAGTGACTCCCTGGCAAGGGCCCGCAGCCGTCGCTGGCATAAGAAAATCAAGGGTTTTCGGGAGCTGGCCTTTATGGGTATCAGTGAAGGCAATGATGAGATGTACAGGGTGATCAACTCCAGGAACGAGATCCTGAGGATGGAAGCACAGATTGCACTTGTCAGGCTCAGCGAGAATGACCATTTCGATTTCCTTTCGCATCTGAGGAGGCCATTCTCCCTGTGGGAACAGATAACCCTTCATGACCTCATCATTCAGCATGACCTGCCTGTCCCTGACTTCCAGAGATGGCTCTCTTCCGAAAACCCGACGGTGGTGATGTTTGCCCTCAGGATGATAAGGGAGTTCAGGCAGAAGGAGGCTGAGCCCGAGATCAGGAAGGCGCTGCTTCACCGGGATTCCCGCGTGAGCAGGCTTGCAGTGGAGGTGGCAGGGGATCTTGACATGCGGACCACCCTGGATACTATGAAGCGCATGTATAAGTTCCAGGAGTACAACAACTGCCTGGAAATAGTGAAATCAATGGGCAAAATGCCCGAAACCTCCATGCTGGGATTCCTCAGGCTGGTACTTGACAAGGAGGATGATGTTCAGCTTCAGATTGAAGCTGTGAAGGCCATCGAGAACATGGGCGAGGTGGGTGTGCAGGCCCTTGTCAAGGTGATGAAATCAGAGTACAAGAACTATAACATCATAGTCAGGCACGTGCTTGACCGCAGGATATACTGAATACCATGGGATTTATCTTTGCACATCTGATATTCTACCTGACCCTCGTACTCTTCGGGTCATACCTGCTGCTCGGCATACACTCAGCCCTGGCGCTGAGAAAGTACCTGCGCAAGAACAGTTACGTAAACTACAACTCACTGGTGCTCTCTCCACTCAGCCCGAGGATCACCATCATCGCTCCGGCCTATAATGAAGGCAAGACCATCATTGACAACGTCCGGACCCTTCTTTCTCTCTACTATAACAACTTTGAGGTGATCATCGTCAACGACGGCTCAACCGACGGCACTTTTGAAAAGATAAGGGATGCCTATGAACTTGTCAGGGTTAACTACTATTTTGACTACAGGATACCATGCGAGAGAATCAGGGGTGTTTACCGGTCAAAGGATCCCGCCTACAACAGGCTGACAGTAATTGATAAGAATAACGGAGGAAAGGCTGATTCACTCAATGCCGGAATCAATATCAGCCGCAGCAATCTTATCGTTACTATCGATGCTGATTCGATTATCGAGCCTGATTCAATACTTAAACTCGTCAAGCCATTCCTTGAGGAGAAGGAAAAAAAGGTCATCGGCACCGGAGGCGTGATCCGGATTGTCAATTCCTGCGACATTGAACGTGGTCATATCCGTCAGATAAACCTTCCGAAGAAATTCCTTCCCAGACTTCAGGTTCTTGATTACACCCGTGCATTCCTGCTCGGCCGTATGGCATGGAGTCACCTCGACGGACTCATGCTCATTTCCGGCGCCATGGGCATGTTTGACCGTGAGACGGTCATCAGGGCCGGAGGTTACAATGTCAAGACCGTAGGCGAGGACATGGAACTGGTGCTGAGAATGAGACGCTACATGGCTGAACATAAGCAGAAGTACGAAGTCACCTATATACCTGACCCCCTCTGCTGGACAGAGGTGCCCTCCGACCTGAAGTCAATGCGCAAGCAACGCACGAGATGGACAAGAGGCCTGATAGAATCACTCTGGTCACATCGCAAGATGATGCTGAATACCCGTTACGGCAGACTGGGCCTGCTCGGATATCCGTACTGGCTCCTCTTCGAATGGGCTGCCCCGCTTATCGCCTTCCTTGGTATCGTTTATTCAATCTACCTTGCTGTTTCGGGCGCCCTTAACTGGCCGTTCTTCCTGCTGCTGTTCCTGTTCGTGTACAGCTTCGCGGTGAGCCTGACCACCTGGGCCGTGCTGTTTGAGGAGATCACATTCCACAAATACCGGAGAAAAAGGGATGTACTGAGACTGATAGGCACCGCAATGCTTGAACCATTCTTCTACCCGGTTCATACCTACTTCGCCGTCCGGGGTAATCTTGAATCACTGCGGGGCAAGAAAGGGTGGGGCAAAGCCGAGAGAAGCGGATTCCAGAACAAGAAGAAGTCTTAGGGCCCCAGGCTTTATTAATCAACCAGATCAGGTATCGCTCTCAATCCCTCCTCAATGATATGAAGCGAGGCTTTTTCCCTTTCTATGGTCTGCGGAACCAGGAGCCACCTGGGCCAGCTGTACCTGTTCATGGCATTGGTGACCACCCCTTTGTGCCATACTGAGACGGCAATACCGTCAGACTGGGCTGTGATAATCTCGAAGTTATAACCACCGTCATATGATACAGCCCCGTCATTGACAGTCATCTGTGTGGGATCAAAGAAATGGAGCATGGTCCATGGAAGCCTGATGGTTATTTTCCTGCCGTTCCAGGCTACAGATGCCCTGTTGCCTTCGGTGAAGGTTGAAGAATGCTCAACGGGAACCTTGCCTATGTCATGGTAGGTAAGCTCAAAGCCGTCATTGGTCCATCTCATCACCTTCCAGGGTGCCCCGTCGGTGTTTGTGCTCCTGAACTGCTGCTCCGGTTCAGTGAGATTGAACCGCACCGTGAGACCGTTCATATCGTATGCCTCTGTCACATGATGCAGTGCCGTGTCATCCTCAAGGGTGAAGGTAAGCAAAAACTCTGCCCTGTTGCCTGTGGTAATACCGCCCGGCAGGGTTGATTCACCTGTGTTGCCCCGGTAGGTGTCAAATGCCACCATGAATTCATCCGTCGGAACCAGGTCGGCTGCAGTGTTTATCTCAAGGTAGAGGAATCCTTCGTCATGAGTGGCCCTGACTGAATTCAGCGGACCGGCGGGGTTATCGGTGAGGTAAGGGACGAAGTCAGGCCTGTTCTTCTGCTCGAATGCGAGCAGGCCGAAGCACTGTTCCGGAGAGGTCTCGTTATGCCACAGCTGTCGTGTTGGAATTGTTTCTCCCCCGGCATCCACCCCATAGGCCTCCTGGTAAAGCACTATCCAGGTCCGTTTGAACCATTCGTCCATCCAGGCAAACATAAATCCTCCGGCGCAACCGGCGTCAAGCATGTTATGCATCATTCGCATGTTCTTTTCCCCCTGCTGTATCTCGGAGTATCCGCCATGGTGCATTGAACTGTATGACTGGTGTGCGCTGCCCCAGCTTGAAGGTACGCCAAACTCGGCTATCACCAGTGGCATATCCGAGTAATGATTTTTCATGGCCGTCAGGTAACCCAGATAACTGTTGGGACCCTGGCTGTCATTGTATCCCAGGTATGACGGCTCCTGGCTGATGAAGTTCGGATAATAGGGATAGGCATGGTAGCTGGCAAACAGCCCCGGCCCTCCGTTGCGTGTTATCCGTGTGATATCAAATGATGCCACATCCTCGTCAGTGTATATCTCGGTAGGGTGTTCCAGAGGGTCAAGGGTCGGCCAGCTTGAAAAACTTACAGGCCTGCTGGATGAATACTCGTTCTCCTCAAAGACAACCACCCTGTCAAGCATTTCGGTAATGAATGCCTCCGAAGCACTCCTGCCGCTGATGCTGAACCGGGTGCCGGAATAGGAAATGGTTCCCGGGTGGAACTTATTGGTGGAATCTATCTCCTGCGGAGCAACCTCACGGCCAATGATATAACCTGCTGTCCATTGCGAGACATCGGTTTTATAGATACCGTAAGATTTGCCGTACCTGAATGCAATGTCACCATTTCCATGGATACAGTCTATCACCTCAGCTATCTCCGAGCTGAAGGCCTGCCGGCGCCTGATGAGATCATAGCTTAAGGGATCCGTTCCGTCCTCAACCTCCTCAAGCCATATACCCTGGAAGAGAAGAAGGGGCCTGTCGGGATGACGCTGGTTGTGCTCGGCCAGCTTCTCATAGAAGACCGGCGGATGAAGAGTGTAAACCCTGACGGTATTGAAGCCTGCTTCTGCCATCCGTTCAATCCATCTCTTATATGTCTCGGCTGTGATGGCATATGCTATCTCGCCCGGAAAGTAACCCGGAGGCGACGAGCCGAGATTAACCCCCTTGAGAATCATAGGCTCATAATCATTACCGATAAACCTGGCAATATAATCTCCGGCCACGGTAAAAGGCATGGAGCGGCTTGTCGTAAGAACGAAGTCTATAACCGTGTCAGCAGCAAGGGTTATGTCTGTAAGCCTCACCGGATAAAAGCCCCGGGCAGTTACTTCTGATGTTACAGGAAAACGAAGCGAAGGCTCAGGGATGGGTTCACCGGGCGGCAACATCACCGGCTCCAGCCCGCTTCCGGAGGAAATTGACCCGTCTGAGGAAGCCTTGACCAGCCTGCCGCTGTAGGACCTGCCCCGGAAAGCTATGGCATAGATGTACAGCCCGGCACTCATTGGCGCATTGTTCTGCCCGCAACCGTCCCATACAACATTGTAACTTCCCGCTGTCACGTCCGGAAAAACCATAACCCTTACCTTCTCCCCGGCCAGGTTGTAAATGGTGAGCATCACATCTCCGGAAGTGTTGATAATAAATGGGATATTTACGCTGTTGTCAAAGGGGTTGGGGTACGGAGTGCCTGCAACGAATTCGCCCGCTACATCACTGTATGATCCCGTGATCTTAACCGCATACCTTCCGTCAGTTCCGGTTGAGACCCTGAACTCCCTGGAATTCAGAAAGAAAGAGACTCTTGCATTCATTATGGGCGAACCTTCGCGGTCTGATACCGTGCCGGTAACCGTAACGTCACCGGCAAAGGCCGCAGAAATGAAAGAAATAACTATTATAGCACTGACAGACAGTCGTTTAATGTGCATGGCCAAACTGATCATTCTGTAAAATAGTTGATGATGAATAGCTGCTACCTCAAATGTAGCATAAAGAGGTGTTAATTTTCCGGGAATTTTTCAACACAGGCATGTGATTTGTCTATATTGGAGGAAATCCATAAATTTATACTCTGCTGCCGGTTCACATATATGGAAAAAATAGATATCAAGGAGACCTCCAAAACCCCGTCGGTAAATTTTGACCCTGAGCGCGGGCTGTTTGAGATGAGGGGCAAGTCAATACCCGAGAACTCAAACAGTTTCTATGGACCCCTGCTTCAATATGTGGAAAAGTATGGCAGCAGGCCTGCCGAAAGAACAGTGCTCAGCGTCAGGTTCGAGTTTTTCAATACCAGTTCTTCAAACAGGATACATGCGCTTTTCAAGCGTTTTGAGAGGATCTACCTGTCTGACAGTGATGTGCTTATCAGGTGGTATTGCGAGAACGGCGATGATAACATGCGTGATGCCGGGAGGGACTTCAAGGCCATACTGCAGGTCCCGTTTGAAATAGTGGAAGTAGATGAACTCTGAATTTGTCATCTGCCCGGCTCAAATAAATATTTTCCCTATTTTTATCATCTGAGACTATTACCGGATGGCACTTAACTATATCTGGATCGCATTTTTTCTGATAGGGTTTATCTTTGCCCTGGCACAGCTTATCTTCAACGGTGACACTTCTGTATTCAACCGGATAGTTGAGTCTACATTCACGAGCGCCCGAACCGGTTTTGAGATTTCACTCGGGCTGACCGGGGTACTTACCCTATGGATGGGACTGATGCGCGTGGGGGAGAAGGGAGGTGCCGTCAGGCTCCTTTCGAAGGCAATAGGACCTTTTTTCAGGAGACTCTTCCCGCATCTGCCTGCCAACAGTCCTGCCCATGGCCCCATGATGCTCAATGTGGCTGCAAACATGCTTGGCCTCGATAATGCTGCCACACCCATGGGCCTGAAGGCCATGAAGGAGATGCAGGAACACAATGCCGATAAGGAGGTGGCTTCAGACCCGATGATAATGTTCCTGGTACTGAACGCATCTGGTCTCTGTCTTATTCCTGTTACTATCATGGTTTACAGGGCCCAGCTCGGCGCTGCCAATCCTGCCGATGTTTTCATACCAATTCTTATTGCAACTTACATAGCCACCCTGGCCGGGCTGATAAGCGTGGCAGTAGTACAGAAAATCAACCTCCTCAACCGGGTTGTCATGGCCTATCTGGGCGGACTGACTGCTGTCATTGCCGGCATAGTATGGTATTTCAGCACCCTTCCCCAGGAGCAGATAAACACCATATCCACTTTCGCCGCCAACTTCATATTATTCGGCATAATAATAACATTTATCGTTATGGCCATGGTGAAGAGGGTCAACGTATACGAGACATTCATTGAGGGTGCGAAGGACGGGTTCAAGACTGCCATCACCATCATACCGTACCTAGTTGCCATCCTTGTGGCCATCGGGGTGTTCAGGGCATCGGGGGCAATGGATATGCTTGTTGACGGCATCACAGCCGTGGTTGCCTGGATGGGGCTTGACACCTCATTTACCGAGGCGCTCCCCACAGCCCTTATGAAACCGCTCAGCGGAAGCGGATCCCGGGGGATGATGATTGACGCCATGACCATTCACGGAGCTGACTCATTCGTCGGACGGCTTGCCTGCTGCCTCCAGGGATCAACCGATACGGTCTTCTATGTGCTTGCCGTTTACTTCGGTTCAGTGGGAGTGAAGAATTCAAGGTATGCAGTCATATGCGGATTGTTTGCCGATATTGTCGGAAGCATCGCCGCCATATTCGTGGCTTACCTCTTCTTTGCCTGAGAACTGTCCTTCTCTTACTGTATCTCTTCATCCCTGGCTCTCCTCTCAAAGAGTGGTTGATATTAATGTTTAAATGCCTATAACGCGAGGGGTAATTATCTCTTTACTGTTTTATGTGTGGTTTTTTAATCTTCCGGATACAGATTCTCCGATCCATGTTGTAATTTTGCCCCGCCCTGCACCTGTCAGAATACCCGGGTGAAGGAGGTGCCGGGAAACAAAACTTACCTTTAATATATATGGGACGCGCATTTGAATATCGCAGGGCATCCAAGGAAGCCAGATGGGACAAGATGTCGAAGCTTTTTCCAAAACTTGCAAAGGCAATAACGATGGCCGCAAGGGAAGGAGGGACGGACCCGGAAATGAATCCGCGGCTGCGCACGGCCATACTGAATGCCAAGGCACAGAACATGCCGAAGGATAATATAAAGGCAGCAATAGAACGTGCATCCGGAAAGGATACTGCTGATTATGCAGAGTTGACTTATGAGGGGAAGGGCCCTCACGGGGTACTCATCATGGTTGAGGCTGCAACCGACAACAACACCCGTACCGTTGCCAATGTGAGGGCATCATTCAATAAGAACGGAGGAACGGTTGTGCCAACCGGATCCCTCGAATTCATGTTCTCGCGAAAGGCTGTGTTTGAGTTTGAACCCCCTGAAAACATCTCCAGGGATGACCTTGAGCTTGAACTGATTGAAGCAGGACTTGAATCGCTTGAGGAGTATGATGACATATGGTATGTATATGGTGATTTCTCAACCTTCGGTGCGCTCTCAAGGGCTCTTGAGGAAAAGGGGATAGAGGTTAAGAAAGCGTCCCTCAAGCGCATCCCGCTCAACCCGGTTACCCTCAGCGAGGATCAGATGGCTGATGTGGAAAAGCTAATTGACCGCATCGAGGATGACGATGACATCCAGGCTGTCTATACCAATATTGCATAATGGCCTAAAGCTGAAGCCTTTTCCTTCGTTCCTGGTAATCAGGCATTATCCGTGCAAGCAGTTCATAATAGTCCCTGCCGTGATTATGATGCACCAGGTGGCACAATTCGTGAATTATGACATAGTCAATCAGCCCGGGGTCCTTCTTAATCAGTTCCCTGTTGAGCCAGATTACCCCGCTGGTGTGGCATGTTCCCCACCTCCGTTTCATTTTGCGGACTTTTATTGTTGCGGGTGAAGGTATCAACCGGTAATGCTCTGCGGCAAGCTGCTCTGTACGTTTTGTAAGGTATCCCCTGGCCTCGCGAAGGTACCATGCTTCAGTCATCCGGGCAAGTTCCCCGGGGATGGTGATGCCCTTGGTTGTCAGAATAAGACTTCCTTCAACATGTGAAACCATACGGCGGGAGCCCTCTTTTACCGTAACGGTAAGTTCCCTGCCCAGAAAAGGTACCGTGGTGCCATCACTGACCGTCATCGCCTCTCCAGGCGGAGTTACATTCTTAAGTCGGGTTACCTGGCGCTCTATCCACCTTGATTTTTCTGCGGCAAAGTTCATCAGCATCCTGACGGGAACATACCATGGTGCCCTTATCAGTAATGTCCCGCCCGGCCTCACATAAAGCGCCACGGTCCTCCTGCCTGACCTTACAATGTCAACTTCAACCTCCCCGGTTGAAAGGGAGAGAGTTCTCCTTCCCATGCTGCTGAAGCCGGATTATTGTTCCGTTGCCCTGCCTCCGAAATGAGGCTGGGAGGCTACCCTGTAACCTGTAAGAAAACCTGCCTTGGAAACCTTCAGAAGTTTGTTGAAATCGATGAACTCATAGTCATCTGTCTGCTTGTGGTAGTCTCTGTGCAGTCCGGTAAAGAAGAAAAGCACAGGGACTTTCTTGCGGTAGAACGGATAATGGTCAGAGCCGGAGAAATGTGTTCCCTTGCCTTCATCAAGCGGGTAAACACCCGATTCCTTGCATGCCCGGGTGGCAAATGAGACAAGTTCAGGGCAGTCAGTGCCATGGATCACTTTGATCGTGTCACTGCCGGTGATATCTATTTCACCGTTAAGAGAGGCACCCTTGTCTGTATCACGTCTTGACCTTCCTATCATGTCAAAGTTTATTGCAGCAACAGTCCTGTCCATGGGAAAGAGCGGATTCTCCGCGTAGTAGGTTGAACCGTGAAGCCCCTCCTCCTCACCGGTAGCCCACAGAAAGACAGCACTCCTGGCAGGTTTCTTCTCAAGTGCGGCAAATGCTGCTGTAATGTTCAGCAATCCGACGCTGCCGGAAGCATTGTCATTGGCGCCATTGTAGATGTTACCTGCAGGGTCCTTACCTACATGATCATAGTGAGCGGTGAAGATCACGGCCTCATTTTTCAGTTCGGGATCTGAACCTTCAAAATAACCTATTACATTATTGCTGGTTACGGTGTCCTTAACCACATTGACCCTTACCCGGGCCGTGAGGTTTGGTATGGTGAATGATGCCGGCCTGCGGGCTGATGCAATGCTGTCCTGCAGTTTCCTGAGACTCATTCCGGACCTGCTGAGCATCATGTCGGCAGTTTCCGTGGTGATGGCATAGGCATTGATGTTGAAGCTGAATACCTGTTTCCTGAAGAGAGGGGTAAGCTGGTAGGATGAACCCATGGAGAGCAGGTCAGAGGAGATATCAGACCCGAGCGCCGGATCAGCCACGAAAAGAACCGCTTTCGCCTGCTGAAGCATAATCATTGGCAGTTTGCGGGCCTCGGTCATTTCGCTGACGCCTGAACCAGGTTCCGGTATGCCCCTTCCTTTTATCTCCGGGATCCTGGTCATGACAATGACAATTTTGTCCTTGACGCTCACCCCGGCAAAGTCGTTGTACTTTTCTGAGCTGTTCATGTATCCGTATCCTGCAAATACCACCTCGCCTGTCAGGCTGACAGAGTCAGAAGGAGGTATAAGGGGTATGATCGGGGTTGACCCCAGGGGAGAGGAAGAGGTATCACTGAAAGCAATCACTGACTCGCCCGGGACAACAGAGACTTTCAGATATTCCAGTGGCTGGAACAGATCGTCATTGCCCGGAAGAGGCCTGAGACCCAGCCTCAGGGCTTCCTTACTGATATATTCGGCTGCTGCATTGTTGCCGTCGCTCCCTGTCCTCCTGCCCTCAAGCTCATCGGAAGAAAGATATTTCATATGCACTTCCGAGTCCTTAAGGGTTATGGCTTTCAGGGCCTCCTTCTGTGAATAAACCGGCACTGCCGCAAACAGGGCAGCTGCTACGATAACAGGTTTAAGTTTCATCTTCAAAAAGATACTGTAAAAAAAGCAAAGGTATTAATTTGGTCAATTGATTGTTATTGAGGGGGTACAATTTTATCATTTCCGGGGCAGGACGAGGGTTGACAGACTGCCGGTAACATTAAAACCGGCAGGTAATTCCGGAGTCTATTCAGATACCGTTTGCCCGTGACGAACATATCAGGCAAACACGGCTCCGCGTCCGTGTGGTGAGTTTTATCCTGCAACCAGCGTCAGGATCACTATTTCGGGGGGCATGAAGAACCTTGCCGCCATGCCCATCGTCCCAAGTCCGGAGGTGACATACAGATGTCTCCCCCTGAACTCATACAGCCCTTTCCACCTGTCATGAATCAGTGATGAAGGTGACCAGATTCCTCCCGGCAATCCGATCTGGAATCCGTGTGTGTGGCCTGCTACAGTCAGGTGGGGCAAACGGCCTGACACGGATGAGAGCAGCCATCCTTCCGGATCATGGAGAAGGAGTATTGTTAATATGGAATCAGGGATCGGTGAGAGTACCTTTTCAAAATCACCATATCTCATATCAAGATGTTGACCGCGAGTGTCCACCCCGGCAATTGCAATTTCAGCACCCCGGTAAGAAATGATGACAGCACTGTCGGTAAGGAGAGTATATCCTGATGCTTCGATCTTGTTTTTGAGCATCTCCCGGCAGAGGTTTCCATAGTTATCATCATACCCGGGATAGTAGGACCCGTCATCATGGTTGCCAGTTACGGCAAATTCCCCTGCCTGCCCGGATGCCTTGTGCAAAATCGTGTCAGAACTTCCGAATTCCTGCCACCCGAAGGTTATGAAGTCACCTGTGTTCAGAACCAGGTCAGGTTTTTCATCACTCACAGCCTGCATGGCCCTGTCAAGCCGTGCATAGCTTCCATGCCAGGATGACAGGTGCAGGTCGGAAACAAGAGCTACCCTCAGGCCGCTGAGCGCCGGATCAAGTCCCCGTATTGTTACCTCCTCCCTTACAAAACGGATATCAAGCCTCTGCCGGAAATAACCGTCTGCAACAATGAGCACGGTAGACAGAAAGACAAACACATTAATCCGGCTGATCCATCTGCTTTCCCTCTTCCTGAAAAAGGCCAGGAGCCGGCCGAGAAGAGTCACAGAAAGGCATAATCCTGATGCCGTTGCCAGGAGAAAGGCCATTGTGCCCATCTGGATCTGCCTGAACGCATTTGCCGGCTCGGCAAACTCACCCCGGTAAAACACTATCCTCAGGAAAAGAGTGATAAATATTGCCGATACTGCCCCCTTGACAAACAAAACCGCATACCTGAGGAACCTGTTTTTATCCCTGAGCTCCTTCAGCAACAGAAACCACAGAAACAGGTCAGCTGTCAGCAGTATGAGGTAAAACAACATTCCTTGACTTTGGGACAAAAGTAATATTTAAGGGATAATCCGGTACAAAATTCTTTTATTGATTTACTTTTGCTGTATGGTAACTGTAGAACTGGTGCCTTCCGGTGGCGCGAAACTGCCTCTCTCGTATGTTGTTATTGCTGCCCGCCACAAAGAGGGGTGGCTTTTTGTAAGGCATCGCAGGAGAGGCGGATATGAGATGCCGGCCGGTCATCCCGGCGACGGGGAAGGAAGCGTTGAGGCCGCAGTGAGGGAACTTGGAGAAGAGACAGGTGCACTGGACTTCATACTGGAACCGGTCACTTACTATTCGGTTGATGGGGGCCGTGGAAAACAGTACGGAAGATTGTTTTATGCGGAGATTGATACCCTTGGTGAATTGACTGACACCGATGAGATTGAGGGTGTGAAAGTATACCGCCGGCTGCCGCGAAACCTCTCCCTGCCTGAGGTGATGTCATTCCTGTTCAGGGTGGCAAGGCGACATGTCAAAAGTCTGAAAGTCTGAGGTCAGAAGGTTTGTCTGCAATCTGGGGCTGCGGGATAAAAATGACTGCTGCCTCAGATATAATCAACGGAGACCTGCTTCAGCCACTTGTCCTCAAGGATGCGGGCAATGCGCTTAACCACTGTCCGCCGTATTTCGAGGTCAACCGGCAGTGCAGGATCCTGGTGAGCCACATTTATCCGGGTACCGACAAGGAAGTTGATCTCGTCGCTTTCCATTATCAGTTTGACAATTTTGTCTGCCGGTCCTTTTCCCAGCTTGACACTGTTTTTGTAACCCTTGACCAGCTCATTGACCTTCTGCAGGGTAAGGATTCCCTCGGTGACCAGGTCAACCCCCTCCATGAAGCTCTCCGGAGGAAGGTCAGGGTCTTCGAATATCAGTTCGTCAACTATCTTGCGGTTCAGTTCACGGGCTACAATATCGGCCGTGGTGCCGCCGCACAGTATCACTTTTCCCTTGTATCCGGTCACTTTTTCAGCCAGTTCCTTATCCTTTTCCTCCTCATAGGGAGGGCCGGTGCATATCAGCAGCTTGCGCGGCTCCCTGAAGTAGAGTACAGCACATGAGATGTCATCCTTAGCCTCGTAATTGTCATGTTTGTAAGCCATGTTCACTATCTTGGCCGCCAGGGTGGAGGCAGAGATGGATGGTTCACCGGCAACAAGCGAGGCGGCATACAACTGTACATTGTCACGTTCCCATCCCAGTGGCCATGCAGCTGAACCCATGCCGCTCTGCGCAACACCGTCGGAGAGGAGGATTATACGGTCTTCCTTGGAAGGGTAGAAGGTGCACTTATGCAGCCGCTTGCCGGCATTCCGCCCCTTGTCAAGCACAACATCCCTCCAGTCGGGTTCAAATGGCTGATTCCCCCTGAGGATGATACAGCGCGGATTATCATATTCAAGGATGTTTGCCCTCCCGTCACTTTCAATGTCAACAATTGAAAAGGTGGCATAGCTGATCTTCCTCTCCGAGCATACAGGGAGGGTATTCATGATGATCTCGGCAATACGGTCAGGTTCCTTATGCTCACGGGTGAAATTCAGTGACATGGTTGAGGTAAGAGTAGCCAGGATATTGGCCTTTACACCGTGTCCCATACCGTCAGACAACACCGTGATGATGCGGTTTTCCTCGCGCACGTTTTCTGACAGGAACACATCTCCGCAGATACGCTCTCCGTGGTGATTGCGCTGCTGACTGTTGACCTCAATGAAGAACTGCCTCTCCATGATTTCGGTGGTGCTACTTTCCGGGTGCATTCTTCTTCTGTCGGAATGATTCTACGATGGAATTCAGCATCTTCTCCGTCTCTGAAGCCCCTTCACCCAGCAGGAAACCTATTTTCTGAACCATTTCAAGGTTTTTATCGATGACGTCGGATACCCTGTTTATAACCTCTTCACGCTGTACCTCAGGTGAGAAAAGGTCACGTATCACCGCCCCCGCTATCCTGTTCTGCCTGATTGGGAAGATGGATATGTTGAACATCCGGTCTTCAAGCTGAACGTCGCGGCTGATGACAGATTCGTTTTCGCGCAGAACAAAGGAGAAAATATTGTAGACATTGAAAGGAAGAAGTGTCTTAAGATCGGCGCCCCTCAGCCCTGGTATTATCTCCGCGATAGCCTTTGCATCCTCTCCGATTATTTCAAGGAACCGTGCGTTTGACTGCAGTATTTTCAGCTCATTGTCGACTATAACCACTCCGTTGGGCAGCTTGTTGAGCATGCTGTTCATGGTGTCCGATGCATCCTGTGCTGCATCCTTTTCACGCATGGCCTGCTCTTCCGACTCCTTCAGGGCCTTTTTGGTCTCAGATAGTTTTTTGTTTGTCTGCCTCAGGGTCTCAATATATTCCTGCTTGTTCCGCAGGTTGTAGGTGTGGCACATCTCCGGAACAGCCAGGCCCTTGGCCACCGTTGCAGCAAACTCCCGGCATGACCCATAGCCGCAGGCATTGCAGTTCAGCTCTTCGGAGCGGTTATCCTTGCCAATTATCTTCATAACCTCCATTACTGCCTCCTGTGGCGGTTCCGGGATCCGCTGATCATTGGCCCTGAAGCTGTGCGTCAGGTCAAGCCCCGACCACCGGTCCATATCCTTTTTCCATTGCTCCTTGTCGAGGGTCTCAACACGCTTCTCGGCGTACTGTTTGACCAGAGAACGGCGTCTGAAGCGTTCGTCATGCCTGATCATTCCCGGACCGAGCATGCATCCCGGACAGAAGAAGAGATTGAAGTGGTGCCTTATTGTATCAATATGATGGTCGAAATCGTTGATTGCTTCCTTCACATCCTCGGAGCCGGAGGCAGTTATTACCTGGCTGGAGACAAGATCACGCTTGATGCCTGCAGCCTGCAGTATGCCTGCAGGATAAGGGTAAAGGGCCCCCCAGTTGCCGAAGGGAGGATCAAACTCGGCCATCTTTACGGTCTTCTCCTGTATCTCGTACTCTTCGAAGAGCTGCCTGATCTCAATGAAAGTCAGGACAGCCTCCACGAGGTTCTTTTCCTGGTAAAGGGTTGCTTCAGCCTTGATGTCAATGCAGGGGCCGATGAATACGTTTGCCACATCATCACCGTAAAGGTCACGCGTCACCATCGCCGTCGCTACCATCGGTGAAACCAGTGGTGCGAGGTTAGGCACCAGGTGCGGATGGTACTTCTCGATCATCTCTACTATGGATGGGCAGTTGGAGGTAATGTAGTACTTGCCGCTCGACTCCTCGAAGAGCTTCTTGTAGGCATAGGCTACCAGGTCAACACCAAATGATACCTCATGCACATATGTGAATCCAAGGCTTCGGATCATCCCCACAAACTTGCGGTAGTCGGTTATGTCATCAAACTCTGACGCTATGCTGGGTGCTATCAGTGCTGCCGTACGACGGCCCGACTGCAGTATCTGCTTCACCTGGGTGCGCGAGTCCCTGAACTCAATGGCACGGGGTGAACACGACAGGAAACAGAGGCCGCAACCGATGCACCTGTCAGCAATAATTACGGGATGCGCCCTCTCGGGCCTCACCTCCAACGCATTGACAGGGCATACCCTCACACATGAATAGGAGTTGCGACACTTGTCCTCATTTATATATATTACCTGATCCGGTATCTTCATAATCAGTAAATTAGTTGTCCTGAAAATCCCTATACCAGCTCCTTCTCCAGGAGCTTCTCAATATCCTGGATACCGGTACCGGTAAAAGTCCTTCCATTGATAATAATAAAGGGACCCTCGCTGCAACGGTTCATGCAGCGTGCTCCCCTGAGCACCACCTTGTCATCTAGGTGATTTTTCCGGAGATAATCCCTTATGACCTGTACTACCTCCCTGTTACCTCTTGAAAAACAGGAGCTTCCAAGACATATCTCGATGTTGTACGATTGTCCCAACAGCCTGAAGTTTAGTTCATATTCACTCAAAAGTACAACAATTTCCAACGCCTGCACCCGGGAAATGTTAAATTCAGCAGTTATTTGTTAATAAAATAACAATGTTTTTGAAATAACAATAAAAAACAATAGCTTTGTATTTCTCTGAAAAGTCAGATCGTTTTTAAAATGAGTAAGATAGATGATATTCTGAGCCGGTACAGGGAGGGAGGCCATGAAAACCTGATACCTATCCTGCAGGATGTCCAGGAGGCCGAAGGGTATCTTTCCGAGACTGCTATCGTGAAGATCGGCAGTTTTCTGCAGATGTCAACCACCAAGATTTTCGGACTGGCAACTTTTTATGACCGTTTCAGGTTTATTCCGGCTGGCAGGATGCATATGCGCATTTGCAACGGCACCACCTGTTTCATAAACGGTTCGGCATCGGTGGTTGCTGCTGTAAAGGAGGTACTTGGCATTGAGCCGGGGCAGACCACCCGTGACGGCAGGTTCAGCTATGAGCTTACAGCCTGCCAGGGAGGGTGCAATGAAGGGCCGGTAGTCTGTACCGGTGACACATACCATACTCATCTGCGCCCCGAGGATATACCCGAACTTATTTCCAAACTTAAAGCACTGGCTGACCTCAAATGAAAAAGATTACTGACTACGGCCTGAAAGATTTCCTTATCAGGGAGGTGCTGCTGCACGGCACTGACACCCTGCCCTCTGAGACAGCCAGGCGGCTTGCAGAAGTAAGGCGTGACAAGCCCTCAGCACCTGTCATCTATGTGGCTTCCGGGTCCGCAGCAATAATTGCCGGAGCCAACGTCACCGCAGCTGCCGCAGAACTTTACCTGGAAGAGATGGGAATCAGGGGTGAGGTTGTACGGACCGGTTGTCACGGACCTGCTGCATTTGAACCCCTGGTTTGTGTTCATCTGCCCGGCAAGAACAAACTCATCTTCAGGAATATTACTGAAGACAAGATTGAGCCCCTTCTTAACGGCGTATTCCACAATGATATGCCTGAGGAGGACCTGGTCGCACAGTCGGGCAGTTACGGCTTTGAGGCCTGGCATGAGATACCCTTCATGGAGGAGGTGCCCTTCTTCAGGCTGCAGAAGAGGGTGGTTCTTGGAAACTGCGGCTGTTATGACCCTGAAAGCATAGAGGAGTATATAGCACGGGGAGGATACAGGGCCTTTCTGAAGACAATTCGCAACTATACCCATGAAGAGGTGTGTGACATTGTTGAGCGCAGCGGCCTGCGTGGTCGCAGCGGCGGCGGCTTCAACACCGGGCTGAAGTGGAAGTACGCCCTCAACTCGGCATCTGACAACAGGTTCCTGATCTGCAATGCCAAGGAGAGCGATCCTGGATCATACGCTGACAGGTCAGTGATGGAGGGTGACCCGCACAGGCTGATAGAAGGTATATGCATTGCCTCATACGCAATAGGGGCCTCCACTGCAGTCATCTACCTGAAAACCGGGTCACCCCACCCGCTGGCACGTTTACGAAAGGCACTCGCCGCCGCCGCTGAATTCGGCATCACCGGCCACAATATCCTGTCAAGCGGATTCAACCTCGAGATAATAGTACGGGAAGAGGCCGGAGCATTCGTCTGCGGAGAGGAGACAGCACTGATTGCCTCCCTGGAGGGCAAGCGGGGAATGCCTGAGCTCAAACCGCCGTATCCTACCACCAGCGGCCTGTACGGCAAGCCTACCGTAATAAACAACGTGGAAACCCTTATGAATGTTCCACTTATTATGTCTCACGGACCGGAGTGGTTCAGATCGATGGGTACGGAAGGGAGCAAAGGCACCAAACTCTTCTCCCTCGGAGGAAGGGGGCGATTCACAGGCCTTATCGAGGTTGAAATGGGAACTACCTTCAGAACCATTGCCGAGGGGATAGCTGACGGTATCAGGGACGGCAAGGCATTCAAGACTCTCCAGATTGGAGGTCCGTCAGGTACCTTTATAACAGAGAAGAACCTCGATCTGCCTGTAGATTATGACGTTCTCAGGGCAAACGGTATTGCCATGGGCTCGGGCGGGCTAATCATCATTGATGAGACCACCTGTCTTGTCGATTTCGTGAGGTATTACATGGAGTTCATCCACCGGGAGAGCTGTGGCAAATGCATCCCCTGCCGGGAGGGAACGGGCCGGATGCAGGAGATTCTTGAAAACGTTGTCCGGAAGCCTCATAGTGAAGACTCCAATGCAACCCTTGAGAGGTTCAAGGGGGTGATGCAGCTTGAGACCATCGCTTCGGTGATGAAGGATACTTCGCTCTGCGGCCTGGGGCAGACAGCCCCAAATCCATTTATCAGCGCCCTTGCCAACTACCGCGAGGAGTTTGAGGAGCATATCTTTGACAGGCGATGCCGTGCCAATGTCTGTCGCGGACTGAGGACCTTCAGCATCGATGTTGAGAAGTGCACGGGTTGCACTGTCTGTGCCGCCAAATGCCCGGTAAATGCCATATACGGCACAAGGCTGCAGCCCTTCTTTATTGTTGAGGACAAATGCATCGGGTGTGGGGTATGCTATGATGTTTGCAAGTTCAGTGCGGTTACAGTAAAATAAGCTATGCAGTTCACCATCGAAGTCAATAACAAGAGCATCAGGGCCGAAAAGGGAGAGACCATACTCTCCGCCCTGAACCGCAATGGCATAATCATTCCCACACTCTGCCGTATGGCGGAGTTCACCCCTACTGGTGCCTGTCGTATGTGCGTGGTGGAGGTTGAGGGGCGTGACAGGCTTGTCACTGCCTGCTCGGCACCTGTTGAAGAGTGGATGAAAATAAAGACCCATTCACCCCGCGTCATCAGGGCCCGCAAGACAATCGTCGAGCTCCTTCTTTCCAACCATCCTGATGACTGCCTGTACTGTGACCGCAATCTTGACTGCGAATTGCAGCGCCTGTCAGATGAGATGCAGGTGAGGGAGCGGCGCATACGCGGAAGCAAGATCAAGCCACGCCGTGACCAGTCGAGCCCGGCCATTGTCCGCGAGCTTTCAAAGTGCATCCTCTGCGGCCGCTGTCTTAGGATCTGCGAGGAGGTGGTCACAGCCACATCAATAGACTTCATTGGCAGGGGGCGCTATACACATGTGGGTCCGGCCATGGACCGCGATTTCAACTTCTCGAGCTGCATACACTGCGGCCAGTGCGTTCTGGTGTGCCCAACCGGAGCCCTTCATGAAAAGCATTATCTTGCAGAGGTGCAGGAACAGCTCAGCCGACATGATGTTACAAGGGTTATCCAGTATTCCCCGTTGGTGCCGTATGCCCTGGCAGAGGAACTGGGCATAAAATACAACCGCGACTTCGACAGGCTTCTCAATGCTGCACTCAGGAAGACCGGCTTCGATAAAATTTTCCTCTCGGGAACAGGAACTGATATTCTGATAACAGAACTTACTGACGCCATCATCAGCACAAAAGGAAATCCTGCCGGGAAACCGCTGATAGTCTCGGCATGCCCGGCCTGGGTCAAATACTGTGAGCAGTTCACACCCGAACTCCTGCCGATGCTCTCAACCCTTAAAACGCCGCAACAGATATCAGGCTCAATAATCAAATCGGTTGTGCCAGTAAGTGATGATAAACCAAGGGTTTATACTGTATCCGTTACCCCGTGCACTGCAATGAAGTTTGAGGCACGTCGTGACAGCATGACCCGCAAGGGGATCAGTGATATTGATACCGTATTGACAGTGAGGGAACTGGCACGGCTTATCGTACTCTATGGCATTGATATCACGAATATTGATCCGGAGCCTGCTGACGAGCCGATGGCGCTTCGCAGTTCTGCCTCCTTCCTGGCAGAATCTGCCGGGGGCATTACTGAATCTGTTCTCCGGTCACTGGCAGCCAGAAAGGGTGAAAAGGAGGCTGACAGGCCTGCAGTCAAGAAATTGCGCAACACCGGAACCTTCCGCGAGACGACGGTCACAGCCGGAGGAGAGAGTTATAAAGTGGCGGTGGTTGACGGGCTGAAAGGCCTGTCCAAAGTGAGGCAGATGATTGAAAGCGGGGTGCATTATGACCTCGTCGAGGTAATGACCTGCCCCGGAGGCTGTGTCAACGGTGGCGGGATGCTCCCTGCCGGGTCAAGGGAGGCTGTGAGGCAGAGAGTAAAATTCATCTGGCAGACTGATGACCAGGAAGCTGTCCGCGGACCTGAACAGTCAGCTTCCGTCGCCGACCTCTATGGCAGGGTATTTGAACAGTGTTCCGAGCTTGCTGATAAAAAGCTGTTTCATACTCACTTCAGCAGGAGGGACGTATTGCTTTAAACTGAACAGGAGATGCTTGTATATACAATAAAAGAGCTTTGCCGTACATGCTATACCTGCGTCAGGGAGTGCCCTGCCCGCGCCATCCGGATAGTAGGAGGCCAGGCAGAGGTCATCACCGAGAGATGCATTGCCTGCGGTAACTGCACCAAGGTATGCAGCCAGGGTGCAAAGGTATTTGTCAATACTGTTGACCTGGTAAGGAAGCTTATTGCCAGGCCCGGCAGAAAGGCGGCGCTGATAGCCCCGAGCTTCCCCGCCGAGTTCCATGACGTGACCGATCACCGCAAGGTTGTCGGTATGATCAGGGCCCTCGGGTTTGACTATGTGGCCGAGGTCTCATTCGGGGCTGACCTCGTGGCTCACCGCTACCGTAACATGATCAGTGATGCCGGGGCAAAAAATTATATTTCATCAGACTGTCCGGCCATAGTATCCTTTATCAGGTTTTACCATCCCGGCCTGACACCGGAGCTCATTCCTGTGGTATCACCCATGGTTGCAATGACCAGGGTGATGAGAAAGAAGCATGGTAATGACCTTTCGGTGGTCTTCATCGGTCCCTGTGTTGCCAAGAAGGCTGAAAATTCTGAGGTTGATGCAGCCCTCACCTTCATAGAACTGCGAGAGATGCTGGAGTCTTCATCCATCACGGCTGATACGGCTGAGCCTTCCGAATTCGATCCGCCGCTGGGAGGTAGGGGAGCCATATTCCCGGTGACACGCGGGCTGCTTCAGACTGCCGGTGTCAATGATGATGCCATTACAGGAAACATAATAGCCGCCGAAGGAAGAATTGACTTCCAGGAAGCCATCAAGGAATTTGAACAGGGAATGATCGGCGGCCAACACCTTGAACTGCTGTGCTGCGAGGGATGCATAATGGGTCCCGGCATGAGCAAGGGTGGCAAACAGTACAACCGCAGGGCTCTCGTGAGCTCATATGCCCAGTATAAAATGTCATCCCTCGATATGGAGGAGTGGCGGAACAACCTGGAGATTTATGACAGGCTTGATCTGACTGTCCGTTTCCGCGAAGAGGACAAGCGACAGATGATGGCAGAGGATGAGGAGGTCAGAAAAGTTCTTGCTTCAATGGGCAAGGTGACTGAAAAGGATCACCTTAACTGCGGGGCATGCGGGTATGACACATGCTATGACCATGCCATAGCCATCATCAAGGGCTTGGCCGAGGAGGAGATGTGCCTTCCCTATACGATAGAAAAGCTGCACAGGTCAGTGCAGGACCTTGCACTTTCCAATGCCAAGCTCACCACCATGCAGAACGCTCTCAAGCAATCGGAGAAGCTTGCGCACATGGGTCAGCTCTCTGCCGGTATTGCCCATGAACTCAATAATCCCCTCGGGGTGGTAATCATGTACAGCAACATACTGCTTGATGAATGCAAACCGGAAGATCCTGTGCGTGAGGACCTGCAGCTCATCGTGGAACAGGCTGCACGATGTAAGAAGATAGTTGCCGGGCTGCTCAACTTTGCCCGCAAGAATCAGGTCAACCACCAGTTCATTGATATCAGGAAACTGACAGAGAACAGCGTGGCCGGAGTGGTCTTCCCGGAAAACGTGAAAGCAGTCATCGAAGACCGTACCACCAGCCCGGATGCCTCCATCGACTCCGAGCAGATGACGCAGGTGCTTACAAACCTCTTCAGGAATGCAATTGATGCAATGCCTGAGGGAGGCACGCTGACAGTCACCCTTGAGGACACTCCCAGCGACGTTGTATTCATCGTCTCCGATACCGGCAGCGGAATAAAGGATGAGGATAAACCCAAGATATTTGAACCCTTCTTTACCACCAAGGTGCTCGGTAAGGGTACAGGTCTGGGTCTGGCCACAACCTACGGCATCGTCAAGATGCACAAGGGGCAGATTACAGTTGAAACAAACAGTGATCCTGCCAAAGGGCCAACCGGAACAACGTTCAGGATAATTTTGCCCAGAAGACCTGAATAACCGGAGGTGACTGAAAACATGAAGAAACAAAAAAAACCAGGCAATGAGTAAAATTTATACAATCCTGCTTGCTGACGATGACCCCGATTACCTTTTCCAGGTGGCATTTTACCTGCGCAAGGCAGGTTTCGAGGTGATGGCCGTTGAAAGCCAGGCTGAGGCTGAACAGGTGATAGCGAAGATGAAGCCTGATATAGCAGTATTCGATCTTATGATGGAGAGCGATGACAGCGGCTTCATACTCTGTTATAAGCTGAAGAGAAAATACCCCGAAGTCCCGGTGATCCTCGCCACTGCCGTATCACGCGAGACCGGGATTACCTTCGGACTCAGCGGGGGACAGGACCGTGAATGGATAAGGGCCGACCTCTACCTTGAAAAGGGTGTCAGGCCGGAGCAGCTTGAACAGGAAATCAGGAAACTTCTTAAGATCTGACCATGGCACAACTGAAGGTACTTGTAGTTGATGACGAACCCGGTATACGATCAGGTGTATCAAGAATCCTGGGAAATTTTCATGTCACCTATCCGTTTATGGATGAGGATTATACATTTAATATCCTGGAGGCTGCCACAGGAGAGGAAGGAATAGAAATAATTGACCGGGAGATGCCTGATATCCTTTTGCTTGACAATAAGCTTCCCGGTATCCAGGGTGTTGAGGTTCTAGAATATGTGAGAAAGAAAAACTACGACATTGTCGTGGCGATGATCACCTCCTATGCTTCCATTGATGTTGCCGTCAAGGCACACAATGACGGAGCCATAGACTTCATCCCCAAGCCTTTTACCCCGCAGGAACTGAAAGCCTCCATCGAACAGATAACAAAGCAGCAGTACCTTCGGAGGATAACCCACAAGCTCAAGGTGGAGGGCAGGAAGGTGAGGTTCCAGTTTCTTTCCGTCCTGTCTCACGAACTGAAGGCCCCCCTAAATGCCATTGAGGGCTATCTCAGGATGATGCAGGAGAGGCAGATGGGCGATTCACTGGATGAGTATTCATCGGCAATAGAAAGATCACTTCAGAGAATTGAGAGCATGAGGAACCTGATAATGGACCTGCTCGATTTCACCAAGGTGAACTTTGAGCGGCAGATGGAGAAAATGCAGAATGTGAACCTGAAGGAGCTTGTATCCATGGCTGTCGGAACAGTCAGCCCTTATGCAATACACAAGGACATTCAGTTTGTCACCGAGGTCAGGGGATGTGAAACCATCTGGGCTGACCCTAACGATTTCGAGATAATCCTCAATAACCTCGTCTCCAATGCCGTGAAGTACAACAAGCCCGGCGGAACAGTCAGGGTAACAGTTGATTGCAATGACAGTGAATTCTCCGTCTCGGTGGCTGACACCGGGATTGGAATGAACGGTGACGAACGTGATATGCTCTTCGAGGAGTTCTCCAGGATCCGCAATGACAAGACCCGCAACATCAGCGGCAGCGGCCTGGGACTCTCGATAGTGAAAAAGGTTGTTGATCTCTACCATGGTGTGATCAATGTGGAGAGCGCCCCGGACAGGGGATCAGTCTTCACCGTGATCATCCCCAGGTCTCAGGTTTCCAATATAAAGACAGGAATATGAAAACACTACCCGGAAAAACAGTTGAACGCCTCAGCCAGTACAGAAGGGCACTTATAACCACCCTGGCATCTAACCGAAATTATGTTTTCTCACATGAGCTTGCGGCGATGCTGCATATCACTGCCGTTCAGGTCAGGCGTGATCTCATGCTCATCGGTTACGGAAGCGTCATGCGAAAAGGGTATGATGTAAGGGAATTGATCAAAACCATCGGCTCCATAATTGACGCTCCCAAAGGACTCAATGTGGCAATCATCGGGATGGGTAACCTCGGCCGGGCCATCACAGGCTATTTCATGGGCAGGCGTACCAATATGAACGTGGTTGCAGCATTTGACGTTGATCCTCAGAAGGTTGATAAAGTTGTTGCCGGTGTGCGGTGCTACAATATCAGCCAGATGAGGAAGCTCAGGGAAGAACTTGATATTGTCGTCGCCGTACTGGCTGTACCCGCAGACCAGGCTGTATCCACTTCATCAATGCTTGTAAGCAACGGTATCAAGGGTATCATGAATTTCACCACTGTACCCCTTAATGTGCCTGACAACGTCTACCTCGAAGAGTTTGACATGATCACCTCCATTGAGAAGGTAGCTTACTATGTCAAGGAAAACAAGCAGCCGGCCGGACAATGAGGATCTTCAGGAGCTTTCAGGAAGCCTCGGTTATAAATGCCCCGGTAGTTACGACCGGTACCTTCGACGGGGTTCACATCGGTCACCGGACCATCATCAACAGGCTGAAGAAACTGGCATCGGAACACGGAGGGGAGAGCGTACTGATCACTTTTCATCCCCATCCGAGGGTGGTGCTCTACCCGGAGACCGCAGGCAAAGGTCTGAAGCTGATATGTTCACAGGAAGAGAAGATCGAACTCCTCCGGAAGGCCGGACTTGAAAATGTAATAATCATTGAGTTTACGCGTGACTTTGCCCGGATTACAAGCGAGGAATTCGTACGTGATATCCTCTGCGGCATCCTTGGAGCCAGGGTGATTGTTGTTGGCCATAACCACCATTTCGGGTTCAACCAGCAGGGTGACTATCGTACTCTGTGGGAGTGGAGGGAAAAATACGGTTTCGAGGCCGAGGAGATACCCATGCAGGAGGTGCAGAATGAGACAGTAAGCTCAACACGTATCAGGCAGGCGCTGACAGAAGGATACATCCAGCGGGCAAATGCCTACCTCGACCACTTTTACCTTGTCATCGGCAATGCCCTGAAGGAAGACCCGGGTATCACCACCCTGGTGCCCATGATACGTATCCCCGTGACTGACGTTACAAAACTCGTCCCTGCCCCCGGACTCTACGCTGTCTCATGCGCTGCTGAAACCTACTTCTCAAAGGGCATGGTTTACATCCCTGAAACAGTTGAGCCGCTGCCGGACCTCTTTCTCCATCTTGAAAAATACGAGAGTGATATTCCGGGAAAAAGGATGACACTCTTCTTTCATAAACGACTGGATGCCAGCCGCCTGATTGCTGATCCGGAAAAGGCCCTGGTTGCCGGGACCCGGGAGATGGAGGAACTTATCTTCTGAAGTCAAGCGCCGGCAGTGCCCTTTTTTTTGTATCTTTGTATGTTAATTTCCGATGGGGCCGGAAACAAAAAATGCAATCAGATGAAATTCAATCCTGAAAAATGCAATATACCTGACCGTCGTATGGAGCCGTTCATTGACCCGGCTGAACTATGGTCACATATCAATGATAACAAGGCTGACAAAGTGAGAGTCAGGGAGCTGATCGCGAAGTCACTATCCAAGGAACGCCTTACACTGGCTGAGACAGCTGTTCTTATCAACGCCGAAGGCGACCTTGTCGAGGAGATCAAAGCAGGTGCACGGGAACTGAAGAAAAAGGTTTACGGCAACAGGATAGTCCTGTTTGCCCCGCTTTATATAGGTAACAAGTGCACCAACAACTGCCAGTACTGCGGCTTCAGGGTCACCAACAAGGATGCAAGGAGAAAGACACTTACCGATGCCGAGATAACCGCCGAGGTTGAAGCCCTCGAGGATAACGGCCAGAAAAGGCTGATACTTGTTTATGGTGAGCATCCCGAATACGGACCGGATTACATAGCCCACACAGTAAGACTCGTCTATGGCATCAAGAAAGACCGGGGCGAAATACGCAGGGTTAATATCAACGCTGCTCCGCTGGATATCGACGGTTTCCGGACGGTGGGCAGGGCCGGGATAGGCACCTACCAGATTTTCCAGGAGACATATGACCCGGAGGCTTATAAATGGTATCATCTTGGCGGTAAGAAAAAAGACTATGATTGGCGCCTCACAGCCCTCGACAGGGCACAGGAAGCCGGCATTGACGACGTGGGAATAGGAGCCCTCTTCGGCCTGTATGACTGGAGGTTTGAGGTGATGGGGCTTGTAAGGCACACAAACCACCTGGAGGCATGCTACAACGTGGGCCCGCATACCATCTCCTTCCCAAGGATTAAGGATGCCTCGGCACTGAACCTTAATGGCAACTATTATGTCAATGATGACGACTTCAAGAAACTGATTGCCATTCTCAGGCTGGCTGTGCCATATACCGGGCTCATCCTCACCGCCCGTGAGACGCCCGAGGTACGTTCTGAAGCCATGGCATTCGGTGTTTCGCAGATTGACGGGGGAACAAAACTGGAACTGGGCGGCTATTCTGCATCGAAGAATGAAGAACAAAACCTTAACCGTGAACAGTTCAAGATCAATGATGAACGATCACTTGCGGATGTCATTGACGAGCTGATTGATAACGATTATATCCCGTCATTCTGCACGGCTTGCTACCGCCTCGGACGGACCGGTGAACACTTTATGGAGTTCTCGGTGCCGGGTTTTATCAAGCGTTACTGCACACCAAACGCTATCCTGACTCTTTCGGAATACATCGTTGATTACGCTTCGCCGGAACTGGCAGAGAAGGGTTGGAGAGCCATTGAAAAGAACATGGCTGACCTTGATGAGGGGATGAAGCAGAGCATAAGGAAAAAGATTGAGCGGATAAGAAACGGGGAGAGAGATCTATATTACTAAAACAAAAACCATGGTCAGAGTATTAGGCATTAAGATCACTGACAGGATCAAAGAGGCCGGACTGGTTCAGAAGTCCCTTTCCGAGCATAGCGCCGTTGTCAGCACAAGGCTCGGCTTTCACGAGCTGAATGATGAACTTTGCAGCCGCGAGGGATTCATGGTTATACACCTGGCAGGCCATGCCGATGACTGCGAAGAACTGGCTGACAGGCTGAGGAAGATCGAAGGCCTTTTCGTAAAGGAGATGGTCTTTTCACACGGCCTGTCAGATGCTCCCCTGGAGTGTGATGGTACCACCATTCTTGGTATCATGCTGCCAAGGCGTGACAACCCGGGCCCGGCAGTACAGGCATTGCTGACCACATACGGATGTGTCATACGCACCAGGCTGGGTGTCAATGAGATATGGTTCGGGGAGCCGGCCGGCCTCATCATTCTTGAGCTTGCCGGTGACAGGAGCCAGTATGCCTCCCTTGAGCGTTCCCTGCGTGAGATTGAGGAGATAGCCATTGGCCGGATCACCTTTCCTGCCTGATACGGAAAAATGTCCGCATCTGAAAACCTTACTTCAGATACTGATCTAATATCCGTATCTGGCTTCCTGCCTGAGCGTCTGACCCAGGAAGACAGCATTGACAAACAGTTTTGATGTGCCGTACCAGATGGCCCTGAAATTGGTATCGTCGTATATCGATATCACTCTTACGGGACCCTGGTGAACTGTGACAACGGCGCTGCCTGCGACCCTCTGAAGATTTTCCTTTGAACAATATCCGCTCAGCAGCGGATCAGCTGTGTATTTCACCGGTGTGTTATACCCGCTTCCGGTAATCTTCACTGCCGATGCATCCGTTTTGAATACTGGCAGGTATGGCTGCGTGTATCCGTAGCAAAGAGGATGAGTGACATCGACCGATGCCCGGAAGATGGTTCCGGGTATCGTCTGCACTGCCCTGTCAACTGATCTTGACGCGTAATTGCGCTCCTTTTCCTGATCGGTTATTGTACTTTCAATATAGCTTATCTCCGCGAATTTGTTCGCGGCCAGCCACCTATTTCCACCCCTGTAGCCAATCAGCGTGCCCCCGGAACGGGCCCAGTCACGAATTCGCTCTGTTGCAGCAGCAGGGACCTGCGGATTGCCGGCGATTATTACCACATTGTATTTGCCGAGGTTTGCTGATCCCAGTCTTGACGGTGACACCAGGGTGACCGGCATTCCGTACCGGACATCCAGCAGGTGCCATATTTCACCGGCATCGTCGGCGGGGGTCCCCTCGTCAATCACCAGCATCACCGATGGCCTGGAGAGTACCGTGAAACCTCCGCTTCCCAGGTCGATCCCTGTGGGGGTAAGACCGGTCAGGACGCCGTAGATGGTTATGCCGCACTCCTCTGCCACACCGCGGAGGGTCCTGGTAATATCCCCTGGCTGATACGGATTCTCTCCCTTTTGTACCATGATGGTTCCGTAACCGAACGACCTCTTTTTACCATCACTCATTACAGCCGTGAATGGCGCTGTCGCCACCCGGGTTATCAGGCCTGCATTCTGCATCATGTAAAGAGCCTTCGGTGCATAGGTGTCACTCCATTCAAAAAGCCAGGCATAGTCTTTCTCTGTCCCGTTGACAGTTCCTGCCGGGAAGGGAGGGGCCGTTATACGTGCTCCTGTGATGCCTGCCGTCTCGGTACTGCCCAGAGGTGTGTAGCTCAGGTTGAACGCCATCGGCATGACCCAGGTGGAAACGTCATAAAAGACTGTGTCAGCGAATGTCTTTACAGTTTCAAAAAGGCTCTTTACAAACCTGTATTCCTTTTGCCTTGCAGGAACAAAATAACTGTCTTCAGGAGTGTACGTTACCCCGCCCTTGATGATTGTGCGGCCGCACCTGTAAACCTCAATTTTGTGCCTCAGGAGGTTCTCGATAAAGCGGGCCCCGGCACCGCGGTCGGAACCGGCATTGAAGAGGTAGCCTTTTACCGGGGCAGCATCAGCCTCCCTGAGCGCCGTGAGGTAAAAGTTCCGCTGCATATCAAGAAGCTTAACCCTCATGTTCATCCCGGCCCTGATGGTAGAGAGCGAAACGTTGAACTGGTTCCTGATGGCAAAAGGAAAGGAAAGCACTCCGCCCGGAACCTCACGCAGATGACCCTTTGTGCCTGCCTGCTCAAAAAGAATACCTATCGACCCGTGGACATCAGGGTAGGATGACCCTTTGCCCAGGTAATAGTCGTCAAAGCTCTCCTCGGTATAGTAAAGGCTGCCGATTGAGTCAAGGTACATAGCATGATAATTGCCGATCTCAGCTGTCAGTGCCTGGTTATCAGGCGGGACCACTGGATTGTTGCGTGACTGCACGCCGGGCTGGAAGAAAAAGGAGGAGCTGGCGCCCATCTCGTGATGGTCAGTGTTGATGTTGGGCATCCAGCGGTGGAAAGCCTCCACACGCCCCACACTCTCCGGATGCTGAAGCATGATATAATCACGGTTGAGGTCAAACCAGTAGTGATTGGTACGGCCACCGGGCCATGCCTCGTTAAATTCACGGCCTGAAGGGTCGGTAGCAAGTGTCATTCCACGGTGCATGTTGACCCAGGTTGAGTGACGCTGCAGGCCGTCAGGATTGAGTGAGGGGTCTAAAAGGATTACACATTTATCAAGAATTTCATCTATTTCGGCTCCCTGGCCGGCAACAAGATAGTAAGCGGTGAGTATGGAGGCGTTCTGTGCGCTTGACTCGTTGCCATGCACTCCGTAGCCGAGCTTGATGATCAGCGGCATGTTTGCGGTGCTGACACTGCCTGAAACAGCCGGATCAGATAATTTAAGGTGCTCTGCCCTTATCTCATCAAGACGGACAATGTTCTTTTCCGATGTGATGATCAGGTGCCCCAGCAGTCTCCCCTCCCAGCTCCTGCCGTAATCCTCCCATACAGCCCTGTCTGACAGGACGTCAAGCAGCTTCATGTAACCGACCAGCCTGTCATGGGTTACATGCCATTCACCCACTTCATGACCGGATGATCCGGGCACAGGGATGCTGGTGTCAAAAGTCACACCTGCAGGCATGTAATATTCAAGGGTGGGCCGGGTCTGGCTGAAAAGGGTCAGTGATGTCAGAAGGATCACCGATGAAAGGAGCAGTTTTTTCATCATGTCAGGTTTGAGCAGAGTGAGCAATTTCGGAAAAAATGGTATTCGTTGTTACCGTCATGGCTTGTTCTGCAGCATAATCATTTTTGGGTCAGCTGTCCGGGCGAATCCTGCCTGTGACTGTCCGGGCGAATCCTGCCTGTGACTGTCCGGGCGAATCCTGCCTGTGACTGTCCGGGCGAATCCTGCAAGGTGCTGTCCGGTACTGGCCTGCTGGTTTGTCATCGACGGTTAAGCCTCCTGCCGAAATGCGGTGTGTCTCCCCAGGTGCCCAACCCGAGAGTTATGCCGGGTATAAGATCAAAATTCAGGCCGCTGACATTTGACTCATTTACCTCACGATAGCCCGGTTTCCCTTCGTAGATCTGGTAACCTGCCCTGTACCTGGCAGGGGTAAGGTTGGGCATCACCACGTTTGCGCCGCAGGATATCGCCTTCTCACGTCCGGAAGGATCTATTGTTTGCATGGCAGTGGAAGCTACAATGTTGATATCCTTCATGATGATTCTTGCGATGGCTATCATCCTGAGAGTAAGGTGAAAACGTTCCTTGAGAAAGAGGTTGCCAGTACCCCTTTCCCCCAGGGGGGTGTCAGAATGCTCGATAAAAGGCCCCATACCGCACATGTCAATATCAAAATCACGCATGAAGATGATATCATCAGCCAGGTCACCCATAGTCTGGAAAGGCAAACCCACCATCACCCCTGTCCCGGTCTGGTAACCGGTCTCCTGTATGATCTTCAGGCACTCAAGCCTCCTGTGGTACCTGTGCATGTCATCATCAGGGTGAACCCTGCGGTACAGGGCTTCGCTCGATGCCTCTATCCTGAGAAGGTAACGGTGAGCTCCGGCATCAAACCATCTCTGATATGTCTCCCTGCTCTGCTCTCCGAGCGACAGTGTTATGCCCAGTTTCCCGTCAGTCATCCTGTGAATGGTACTGACCAGTTCTTCGATGGTATCAACAAAGACTTTTGAGGAGTTCTCTCCCGACTGGATGGCTATGGACCCCAGGTTGAGCCTGTAAGCTGTCATTGCCGCCTCCAGTACTTCCTCGCCTGTCAGTGTATACCTGTCTATCTTTATGTTGTCACGCCTGACACCGCAATAGAGGCAGTTTTTCCCGCAGATATTTGAGTATTCAATAAGTCCTCGCAGGTACACATGGTTTCCGACATAACGGTCCCTGACGGCTGCAGCTTTGCGGAAGAGAAGCGGAGCATCCTCCTCGCGGCACTGCAGCATGGCAAGTATGTCTGACCTGTCATGGACTTTCTTCTCAAGAAGTGAGGCTATGCCTGAACCCATTGTTGGTGTGAATCATTTAACGTTAACAACCCGGATACTGTTTAGTTCAGCGCGGGCATCAATAATATCAGACCCGGATTTACAAAACCAGCGCGGGCATCATTAATATCAGTCCCGGATTTACTAAACCAGTCCGGGCATCAATAAAATCAGAATCCCCTGCCGAACATCTGCCAGAGTTCTGCCTTCAGTTCCTGCCAGCGGCTCATGGCGCCATGGGCAAATGCGTTTGAGTATTCAGTCACTGCCTTTTTTGCCTCATCATTTTTACCATTGCTGACGAGTTGCTTTACTCTCTCTTCCAGGGCCGGCATTTCTGCCAGTGCTTTCTGCTCCATGTCTGACACTGCAGGTTCAATGAGTTTGCGGCCACGTTCCCAGTTGACGCTTGACAGCCTGTTTGCCTCACGAAATGCCCAGATGGCTGCGTCTTCACGATAGCGGTGCTGCCCGCATATGCGGAAACTCTGAGGCAGCGCCATGGTTCCGGAGAATACCGGTATGCGCGGGCTCTGACCCGGGTTGTCAAACGAGAACCATGCCACGGCGCCCACCTCGTCAGGCAGCCATGAGCGGCACTGTATCACGTGAGAGTATGAACATCCGGCGATGGCAACAGTGCGCTGCCTCTCGATGGTGCCTGGCTTCAGCTCGTTGATCAGGGTTCGGATATCAGCGTTCATCCAGTTGTTTATTGCAGGCGACTTCACCATCTCTGTGATTTCATTGCCGGCTTCATCCTTTTTCTTTACAGTAACCATCAGGTTCTTCGTCATGTCCCAGGGAGTTCCCTCGTAGGTCTCGCGGAAGAGAGCCGTCACGTCGCTGACGGAAAGCTTCTTATCAGGCTTTACCGAGAATGGAAGTTCCTCCATCTCCATCGTCAGGTTCAGTCCGGGTGCTAGTTTGTTCAGCACATAGAACTCACGTATGGCGTACGGTTTGCCTGTGCCGATCACCTTGTAGAATCTGAACGGTTCCTTTCCGTCCCAGTAACCGAGATCCTTCGCCTTCTTGCGCAGGTCGGTGGAGGTCATGAATTTATCAGCATCCCTGAAGTTGACCTCTGATATTCTCGGGATGTTTGCGGCGATGCCGACATGGTCATCAGGTATCCTCTGGGCTACCCACAGTGCCGAGGGCTTGCCCGGTCCCGAGCCGGCTATCTCAAGCTGCCACACCTCCTTCGGGTCGGCTATCGTGATGCATTCGGCCATGTCGCCGTAACCGTACTGCTCTGCCAGCGAACCTATGAGGGCTATCGCCTGGCGTGCAGTTGTGCAGCGCTGCAATGCGATCCTCTCAAGCTCCTCTATCAGGAAGAGGCCCTCCTTGTTGATCAGCTCCTGCTTCCCGTATATTGTAGTTTCCCCGATGGCCAGCTGCTTTTCGTTAAGGCAGGGATAGGCCGTATTCAGGTAAGAGTATGTCGATTTCACCTCGGGTATCTCACCCTTGCGAATCACGTTGGTCATGTCCCATGCCTCCTCGGTGTGCATGGTGCCCCAGTATACGGGATGAACGGTATCACGTTCAAATTTCATTCCCGGAACCACTTCGAGCCATGTACGGTATCTTCCGTCACAGGTATGAGAGGTCATCACCGATCCGTCGGTTGAAGCCAGCCGGCCGACCATTATGCTTGTGCAGTTTTCGGCGTAGCCGGGACCGTCAGGGTCAATATCCTTCACGGATTGTGTAAAAACAGGAGACGTAAGAGCCAGCAGCAACACCGTTACTGCAGAGAAGATAATTCGGAAAGATGGTTTCATAATAACTTCCATTTCAGTTCAACAATACCAGTTATTCCGTTCCCACTTCATTTATGACAACCGAATATCCTGGTCGGGTATATAATCCGGCCCGTGGTATAATCGATCCCGAAGGATAAGCCCGATACAACACAAAAATAATCAGGACGGGCTGACAACCCGCCATAAAGATAATATTCTGCAACATACCTGTGGCCTAAAGTGAAATCTGCAACTTGTTCAACATATCATTTGGTAAGTTTCAAAATGTTTCTACCTTTCACACAACAGAGACCCCGGTTATGATCAATGCTAAATTATTGAATCCTAAAAGTATAGTCGTTGTTGGCGGATCAGATGACGTCACCAAGGCAGGAGGGAAGGTGCTAAAGAATCTGCTGAGTGGCGGATTCCCCGGTGATATTTATGTTGTTAATCCTAAAGCACCTGTTGTTCAGGGGCTGAGTGCCTTTGCCGATGTGTCGCTGCTGCCCCGCACTGACCTGGCTGTGATTGCCGTGGCTGCCCGCTACTGCCCCGGCATAGTCAGGACACTGGCTACAGAGAAAGGAACCGGAGGATTCATTATTCTATCCGCCGGATTCGGTGAAGAGGATGAAGAGGGCGCTGCCCTTGAAAAAGAGATAGTTGATATCATAAACAGCACCGGAGGCACTCTTATTGGCCCTAACTGCATTGGCTTCCTTAATAATAATTATCATGGGGTCTTTACCGAACCCATACCAAGACTGTCACCTAAAGGGATTGACTTCATCTCAGGTTCCGGGGCTACGGCAGTGTTCATTCTTGAGACTGCAATTACCGGAGGACTGCCGTTCTCCAGCGTATGGTCGGTGGGCAACAGCGCCCAGACCGGAGTGGAGGATGTACTGGAACACCTCGATATTACATTTGACCCACTGACCAGTTCACGTATCAAGCTTCTTTATATTGAAAATATTGCTGATCCGATGAGATTCCTGAGGCACTCGGCTTCTCTCATCAGAAAAGGGTGCAGGATTGCTGCCATCAAGGCAGGTTCATCAGAGGCCGGGTCAAGGGCTGCATCATCACACACCGGTGCGATGGCTTCGCCTGATACAGCGGTTGATGCCCTTTTGCGAAAAGCAGGCATAGTAAGGTGCTACAGCCGTACAGACCTTGCCACTGTGGCTGCCCTGTTTACATATAAGCCACTGAAAGGCAAAAGGATAGCTGTCGTTACCCATGCCGGGGGCCCTGCCGTGATGCTTACCGATGCTCTCAGTGAAGGAGGGATGGAGATCCCCCGCCTCTCCGGACCGGCAGCAGAACGACTGCTTGAGAAACTCTTTCCCGGGTCATCTGTGGCAAACCCGATCGATTTCCTGGCCACAGGCACTGCTGAACAACTGGGACATATTATTGATGCATGTGAGAATGATTTTGACGAGATAGATGCCATTGCAGTCATCTTCGGCAGCCCCGGACTCTTTCCTGTAGATGATGTCTACAGCCTCCTCCATGATAAGATACGCAGTTGCCGTAAGCCGATTTACCCTATAATGCCTTCGGTGATAAATGTCAAAAGGGAGATAGCCGAATTTATAGCTCACGGGAATGCGATATTCACTGACGAGGTGCTCTTCGGAAGGGCTCTCTGCCGGGTCAATGCAACCCAGGCGCCTGCCGTACCCGAGAAGAGGTTGGATATCACGGCCGGATCGTCTGATCTGAATGGCAGCCCTGTACGAACGGACATCAGGGTCATCAGGGAAGTCATCGATGGAGCCGGAGAGGGATACCTGCCGCCCGAAAAAGTATCTGTTCTTCTGAGGGCAGCCGGAATAGAAACGGTCTCCGAAATGGTTGTCACCTCAGCCGAAGCGGCTGTCAGGAGTGCTTCCTCGATGGGTTATCCGGTAGTGATGAAGGTGGTGGGCCCGGTGCATAAATCGGATATGGGCGGGGTTGCACTGAACATCAGCGGAGAGGAGAGGGTCAGGGAGGAGTATGCGAGAATGATGGCACTTCCGGAAGTGACCGGCATACTGATCCAGAAGATGATAAGTGGTCGTGAGCTCTTCTGCGGCGCCACCCGAGAGGGACGGTTCGGCCACCTGGTGATGGCTGGTATGGGAGGGATCTTTATAGAGGTATTCAAAGATGTTTCAACCGCACTGATACCGGTATCTGATCAGGAGGCCCGGTCAATGATCAGGTCCCTGAAATCGTACAAGATAATAAAGGGTTTCCGTGGCGCTGCCGGCGTCAATGAAGAGGCATTTGCCAGGGTTATCTCCTCACTATCGGACCTCCTCGCTGCCGCGCCGGAGATAGCCGAAATGGATATCAATCCGCTGTTAGGCACGACGGATAAAATAGTGGCGGTTGATGCACGCATTCGTGTTCAGGCATCAGGCAATGGGCATTAGGCAATAGTGTTGTAAATTCGCAAATCGCAAATCCACATGAGGCGTTCTGATATAATTTTCATTTTGGTTTTTATCGGCTTGTTTATTCCGTTTTTCCTGTCTGACAAACTGTATGAATTTTTTCTCCGGTTCAGCACCGAACGGGCATTTACCGCAAGCTTTATAAAGTTTGCAATCCTCGCCACCATGGGCGAGATGCTCGGGAGCAGGATCCGTACCGGAATTTACCTGCCGGAAGGCTTTGCCCTGTTGTACCGGGCTGTGGTCTGGGGCTTCCTTGGGATGACAGTCAAGGCTGCCTTCATGATCTTCGGAGGGGGGACGCCACTTATAATGCAACACCTGGGGATGGAGAATGCTTCAGCAGTGATGACCGGCCCGGTGACCGGCGCCAGGGTGCTGCTCGCATTTGCCATCAGCGCATTCCTGAATATTTTTTACGCCCCGGTTCTTATGGTGACCCACCGTGTCAGTGACCTTCACATTGCTGCTGCAGCGGGAAACAGACGGAAGCTTCTGACAGTGCCCGATGTAAAAGGGTTGCTGGCATCAATCGACTGGAACAGCATGTGGGGTATTGTGCTGAAGAAAAGCATACCCCTGTTCTGGATACCGGCACAGACAGTCAACTTCCTTCTCCCGGAGGAGTTCAGGATGCTGGTTGCCGCACTCTACAGCACCATTCTGGGGGTCATCCTGGCGCTGGCAGCGGGTGTCAATACAAAAAGATAAGCACATACTGCCCCCTGTAGACAGCAGGACTATGGAGGAGAAGCCCTGCATTGGTGTGCTTGCAGGGTCGTCGAGCCGATCTGTAGAAAACTTTAAGCCTTTCTCATATGACTTCAGAGCAGGGCGTTCCTGCGGAGCATTTCGCTGTGCGGAGAATAGAATCGCTTATCGCCGCATATTATGCGGGTATTATTTTTAATTGCGGCGAATAATATGTATATTTACCGCAAAAAATGCGGAGAATGAAAATGTACATCTACAGGCAGCCAGATTGGCCGGAATTCAGATGGGACAGCAGGTCAATTTTATTGCCACTGTCCAATTCCAGACATCTGCAGGGAAAGTTGGTCGGAAAGATGCAGACACTGGGATTTAATCTGAGAAATGAAGCTGTATTGGAAACATTGACCGCTGAAGTAATAAAAACATCAGAAATTGAAGGTCAGATCCTGGATCTTGCACAGGTTCGATCTTCCATAGCAAGAAAACTCGGAATAGAAGTTTCCGGCCTCGTACCATCTGACCGGGATGTAGACGGAGTGGTGGAGATGATGTTGGATGCTACCCAGAACTATGTGAAATCATTGACCACAGACAGACTGTTTGGCTGGCATTCAGCATTATTTCCTGCAGGCAGAAGCGGCATGTACAGGATTATTGCGGGTGGCTGGAGAGACGATTCAACCGGGCCTATGCAGGTTGTTTCAGGAGCGTTGGGAAAAGAGAGAGTACATTTTGAAGCTCCGCCTGCCAAAGAGATTAGAGGCGAAATGAAATCGTTTTTATCATGGTATAACAAAGTGCCTGATAATGACTTAATCCTAAAATCTGCCATTGCTCACCTATGGTTTGTAACAATACATCCGTTTGAAGATGGTAACGGCAGAATTGCCCGTGCTTTGTCAGAAATGTTACTTGCCAGGTCAGACGAAACGTCCCAGCGATTTTATAGCTTGTCTTCTCAGATCAGAGCAGAGAGAAAAGAATATTATAACATATTGGAAAAAACTCAGAAGGGAACTCTCGATATAACGGAATGGTTGGTCTGGTATTTAGATTGTCTGGCAAATGCTCTTAAATCCTCAGATAGAATTCTTGCAAAGGTTCTGTACAAACATAGATTTTGGAATAAATATTCATCTGAGACTCTGAACAGCAGACAAACCCTGATGATAAACAAATTACTGGACGACTTCACCGGAAAACTGACGACCTCAAAGTGGGCAAAAATTGCGAAATGTTCTCAGGATACAGCGCTCAGAGATATCCAGGATCTCTTAATTAAAAAAATTCTCAGGAAGAATATGTCAGGTGGCCGAAGCACAAATTACGATCTGGTTACCATGGAATAACAGAGTTGTCTTTATATCAAATGACATGAAGCTATAAAAGCTACAGACCTTCTGACCATTTTGAAATATGACAAATAGCAGTTATCGTTCCCTTATAAATTTCTATCTTAGAGCCACGAATGAGGGCACTAAATGAAAAATTTATGAAAAATACCCCCATTAACCGCCAAACAGTAAGTAACGCCATAGTATCCAGCGGGATCACTGACCTGGGTCGCGCAAGCATCCGCGAGATAGTCAAGCTGGTGAATGTACTTCGTCGTGAGACCGGAGTTGAATTCATCCGGATGGAGATGGGAGTCCCTGGACTCCCCTCAGCAGAGGTGGGAGTAAGGGCAGAGATCGAGGCCCTTAGAAGGGGAGTCGCCTCCGACTATCCTGATATAGAAGGACTGCCCGAGATGAAAACAGAAGCATCGAAATTCGTGAAGAATTTCCTCGATGTGGATGTGAAGCCTGAATGCTGCGTCCCCACAGGAGGAGCAATGATGGGAGGGATGGCAAGCTTCATGGTGGCCAACCGCAATGACCACACAAAGGAAGGAACCCTGTTCATTGATCCCGGTTTCCCGGTGCAGAAGACCCAGACCAGAATACTGGGACAGGATTTCAGGTCCTTTGACGTTTACAACTACAGGGGAGAAAAGCTTGGCCCTAAACTGGAATCAATCCTGCAGTGCGGGAAGGTTTCAACACTCCTTTACTCCAATCCCAACAACCCGTCATGGATCTGCTTCACGGAGGACGAACTGCGCACTATCGGCACACTGGCGAAAAAATATGATGTTATCGTCATCGAGGATCTGGCCTATTTCGGAATGGACTTCCGTGAGAATTATTCCATTCCCGGTCAGCCACCGTTCCAGCCGACGGTAGCTAAATACTGTGATGATTACATACTGCTGATTTCCAGCTCAAAGATATTCAGCTATGCCGGCCAGAGAATCGGCCTCCTGGTAATGTCTGATCATCTGTACAACAGGCGTTACCCTGACCTGCTGCGGTATTATTCCACTGACATTTTTGGCAGGGCTATGATCTTCGGTGCGCTGTATGCTCTCTCCTCAGGTGTCAGTCATTCGGCACAGTACGGATTTACCGCAATTCTCAAGGCAGTCAATGAAGGACTTTATAACTTTGTTGATAACACCAGGATCTACGGTGAGAAAGCTGCGAAAATGAAGGAGATGTTCATTGGAAACGGATTCAAAATTGTCTATGACATGGACATAGACAGGCCTGTGGCTGACGGATTTTATTTTACCATCTCCTACCCGGGAATGAACGGCGGAGAACTGCTGCAGGAGCTGCTGGCTTACGGAATAGCTGCCATTACCCTCAATATATGCGGCAGCGAGAGGCACGAAGGACTCAGGGCATGCGTTTCACAGGTAAGAAGAAGCCAGCTTCCCCTTCTGGAAGAACGCCTGGCTCTATTCAACGAGAATAATCCGATAGAAAAATAAATCATACTTTTAACGAGAGAAAATTCAGAAGAAAGATGGCAAAAATAAAAGGAGCAGTGGTTATTGACAAGGAGCGGTGCAAGGGTTGCGAGGTGTGCGTGGTTACATGCCCTACCGAGACACTGGCCCTGGCAATAGAAGTGAATTCAAAGGGGTATCATTACAGTTATCCGGCCAATCCCGAGACATGCATTGGCTGCTCAAACTGTGCAGTGGTATGTCCTGACGGTGTGATTACCGTCTACAAGGTAAAAATCGGATAACTGGACTTACATCATCAGAAATTCCATGGGGGGACTGATTACTCTTCAAGTAAGTCCATTCGACCAATGAAATAAGAATCACATAACCGAATGAAAAGAAACAATATAGATTAATGGAAAAGGAACTGAGACTGATGAAGGGCAACGAAGCTGTCGCCGAAGCGGCGATACGCGCCGGTGCTGATGGTTATTTCGGGTATCCGATCACTCCGCAGAGCGAGATACTTGAATATCTTATGGAGGCCAATCCACAGGCAACCACCGGGATGGTGGTTCTCCAGGCGGAGAGTGAGGTGGCTGCAATCAATATGGTTTACGGAGGCGCTGCCTGCGGCAAGAAGGTAATGACCTCATCCTCCTCACCCGGCATAAGCCTCAAGCAGGAGGGAATAACCTATATAGCAGGCGCCGAACTGCCCTGTCTTATAGTGAATGTGGTACGTGGCGGCCCGGGCCTTGGCACGATACAGCCGGCTCAGAGCGACTACTTCCAGGCTACCAAGGGAGGCGGACATGGCGACTATCACCTGCTGGTCCTTGCACCCTCATCAGTTCAGGAGATGGCCGACTTCGTCGAACTTGGCTTCGACCTCGCATTCAAATACAGGAACCCGGTGATGATCCTTTCCGACGGTGCCATAGGGCAGATGATGGAGAAGGTCTGGCTAAAGCCTCAGAAGAAGAGATCGGAAGAGATCCTGCCATGGGCAACCACAGGCAAACCTGCAACACGTGAGCGTAATATAATCACATCACTTGACCTTGATCCGGGCCGTCAGGAGCAGTTTAACCTGAAACTGATAGCCAAGTACCGGGAGATGGAGGAGAAGGAGGTGCGCTTCGAGGAGTTCATGACTGATGATGCAGACTATATATTCGTGGCATACGGCACCAGCGCCAGGTTGTGCCAGAAAGCACTGAAGCTGGCAAGGGCTGAAGGAATCAAAGCCGGCCTGCTGAGACCGGTTACCCTGTTCCCCTTCCCGAAAAAGAGACTCAATGAGCTTGCTGGCAGTGTAAAGGGAATGCTTGCAGTGGAAATGAGCGCTGGTCAGATGGTTGAAGACGTAATGCTTTCAGTCTGCGGAAAAACAAGGGTAAGCCACTACGGACGCATGGGAGGGATGATCCCGACCCCGGAAGAGGTTGTGGAAAACCTGAAATCATTCATTAAAGGATAAGAGAGATGGCAGATATAACATTCAATGATATAATCAAGCCGGAGAACCTGGCTTATACCAGGTCAAAACTGATGACAGACAATATTTTGTCATATTGTCCCGGCTGCGGGCACGGTACCGCCCACCAGGTACTGGCTGAGGTGCTCGAGGAAGAGAACCTCCAGGAAAGAACCGTGGGAATCACTCCCGTCGGCTGCTCCGTGCTGATGTACAACTATATAGATGTCGATTTCCAGGAGGCAGCGCATGGCAGGGCGCCGGCACTGGCAACCGCAGTCAAGAGGCTGATGCCTGACAAATTCGTTTTCACATACCAGGGTGACGGTGACCTGGCTGCAATTGGCACCGCTGAGACAATACACACATGCAACAGGGGAGAGAATATCCTGATGCTGTTTATCAATAACGGTATCTACGGTATGACGGGCGGCCAGATGGCCCCCACAACCCTGCCCGGTATGAAATCGTCTACATCACCCTACGGACGCGACGTCTCCATGATGGGCTCACCGATAAAGATGGCCGATATTGTGGCTCTGCTGCCTGGCACCTGCTACGTTACCCGTCAGAGCGTGAATACCGCCGGCGGAGTCAGAAAACTCAAAAGAGCCTTGAAAAAAGCCGTTCAGTACCAGAATGAGAAGAGAGGAACCTGCTTCATCGAGGTTGTGTCAAACTGCCCTTCGGGGTGGAAGATGACACCTGTAGAATCAAACAAGTGGATGGAAGAAAACATGTTCCCGTTCTACCCGCTTGGTGACATAAAGGTGCCGGCCGAATAGCAGCAGGGTTTGGCCCGATAGTGCCACCTCAGACTTTGAAGGAGACTATTGAGCCCGGCAGCAGTGTAAAATGAATCAAACCAACAGATCATGACAGAAGAAATTATAATAGCAGGTTTTGGCGGACAGGGCGTGCTATCAATGGGTAAGATAATGGCCTACTCAGCCATGATGCAGGACATGGAGGTGAGCTGGATGCCATCGTACGGACCCGAGATGAGGGGCGGAACCGCAAATGTAAACGTAATACTGAGCGATGAACGTATCAGTTCCCCGATCCTCAGGAGCTTCGACACGGCCATCATCCTCAACCAGCAGAGCATGGACAAGTTCG